>PLYI01000119.1 GCA_003151735.1 Candidatus Bathyarchaeota archaeon
GGTTGGCGAGCACCTAAACATGACTGCGCTTATCTCATTTAGCAATAAATAGAACAACCTTACCCTCAACCAAAAAAAGCGAAAAATACAGTTGCACCCTTTCAAATGAAATCTTTAATTCCATGGAGAGGGTTTGTGTCCTTTGTTAGGTAGAGTGGGAATTACTAGTAACATTTATGTGGGTATAATTACTCTATAGTTGTGGGTGAAATTTAATGGGAAAAACTAAAATGGATATGCGGGGCAGAATCTTAATTCCACTTAACGAGCGTGAAAATCTAGGGTTAAAAGCTGGAACTGAATTTAACTTAACTCGTAAGGACGGCGTCTTGGTTTTGAAACCCATCCTCGTTGAACCGTTAAGGGTTGATGGCAGTTGCCGCAAATGGGGTAAAGAGGCTTTCTTGGATTCTGGAGAGGCAACGTTTGGCGAATAGCGAGGATTTATTGGAGAAAAAGGTTTTTGACCTTAACATTTTAGCAGTTTTTTTAGTGAAAGGGCATCCTGGTTTTAAGAGTGTTTCGAAGGTTGTAGAAGAAGGTCTAAGAGGGGCATACATCCCGTTGATAATGGATTTTTTGCCCATGCGTGCCTATTGGATAATGACCCAACGTTGGAGTCTTCCTTCAAACGAATGCGCCGCTTCAATTGAACATTTCTTAAAGACCTATGATACACCACGTTATCCAAGTTTGAGCCGAGAAACAATTCTCGAAGGTTTTCGATTTGCTAAAGATTTAAAGCACGACGTTTTCGACTGCATGTACCTTGCAATTGCGCTACAGGAGAAAGCTACAGGAATAGTTACAACGGATACTGATTTTGAAAAGCTCTGCAATCAAGTCGGCTTAAAGTACATTAATCCGGTGCCAAGAGAAGTTCTCAAACAATTTAAAGAACAAAACAAATAAACAACCAACATGGATCTTCTCGTGCGCATCCCATATTTGTCGCTTGGATGAGGCTGGTTTGGCGGCAATATGTGATAGTGAATCGGTTCATGCGGTATTAGCGACTCAGTAGTATATTACCAGATATTTCGTTGCTGTTTTTGTCGGGCACCGCAAAACACCGCAAGTACCGCAGATTTTTTGTCTTCGCAAATTTTATCGGTAGCGGAGCTTAGATTTTTTTGGCAGTTAAAATTATGTGTGGTGACTGTGGTAGAGATTAAATTTGTGTTAAGTTTTTTGTTCTCCATTAGTTACCCAAATCTGAAAGCTCCCAAAGGCGCAAACTTTTGAAGAGGAGCCATAAGGGCATACATAGTGCCATCTATTAGATGGTCATTTTCTTTTATTTCTGAGTTGTAAACCATTACTTCATGAATCCAATTCACGCATTTAGAAGAAACAAAAATACGGGGTTTGCCATCACCTTGCACGATGAATCTGCCTCCTAACTCGCGTATTGCATCTTCACGTTTGCTTTCATGTGCTACAGCGTTTAATCCTGCTTGGCGAATTGACTCGATAGTTGCAGGGGCAGAGCGGTCGCAAACTATTTTGCCTTTGCCATATGTTGCAGTCATTTCTTTTAGTTTCGAAATAAGTGTTTCTGTTTGTGTGTGATTTTGATAGAACTCATCTAAGATGTAGGCGCGGTTGTCACTGTCGTAGCCCAGGGCAACTATTGCATTTGGGTTTGTCCATCCAAAATCCACTCCAAAAACTATGGTCCGCATTGTTGTGAGGTCGATGTGTTTGAGTTCATGTATTGTGCTGTCATAATCAAAACTTCCCGTTCCCACAGGCGCAAATAACCCTTCAATAAATCGTTTCGCTAAATTCCCCCGGTGAGTAGCTACAATTTCTTGCTTGTACTTCTCGCTTAAGAAAGGGTTGTCAAGCATGCTCCAACGGTAAACTTTGCTGTCTAAGTTGCGTTTTTCTGGGTTCTCATAGAAATCGTATAAGCGGCAATCCGGCAGCAACGGCGGCGGGCTTGTTGTAACTATGCTTGAGGTGATGTCTCGTTCTGTTTTACCTGATCCGCGCAGCCTACGTAAAACAACATCATGCGACTCAGCAAACTTACGAATGTACTGAGCTTCATCTAACAAAACAACGTCAACGTTGGTGCCTTCTGCAAATTCAGGCGCCTCAAGTCCGCCAAACCACAAGGTTTGACCATCAACAAACTCAATGCAGTTATCACTTCTTTTGTAAGCTGATACAATTGGATTCGAAGCTATTGGGTGACCAAGCAACCATTTACTCGCCAATGTAGGAATCAAGATTCGCTTAACCATTTTGTAGGTAGGTTCAAAAACGTAGCCAACGCTATTGGGTGTCTCCAGTAACATACTGAGAATCTCAAAGCATCCACAGATCGTTTTGCCGCCTCCAACGCCAGAGAAAACTGCTCTGTGGCGTATTTTGTATCGGTCGTTATGGAAGCTTTTTTGTTTCTCGAAGGGGTAGTACCTTAGAACTATTTCTGTTTGGTTCATCATTTGGTTGCCACATTTTGATAACTGTTGAATTTTTATTTGTTGATTCAACCTCCAAAGGTTTACAGGACACAGCTGCGATTTCTCGCATTGAAGAATTAGCCTTAAGCATAGTGTTTAAGGCTCCAAGCTGAACCAACGGGTTAGATTCAGAGTGCAAAATCCTGCTTGCCTGCCGATAGATCTGCTCATCCCGATTCAATGTTTTTAACACCCAATCTTGAGACTTATTGACGCCCTGCAACGTCGGCTGCCAACTTGCGCGAATCTCAAAATCATTATAGACCGTGCGCTCAGCACATCCGTAGTTTTTGCATAGTTGCTTCAATATCTCAGCTTGAGATAGGCCTAATCCTTCAAGCTTCAGCAGTTCCAAACGCCTACTGACAACGTCCATGTAACCCACCACTCCTAAAGTTGATAACATTCCGCCTTGTCTGCACAATTTCGTTCATTACTTAAACCTTAAATAGAATATACGTTGACAAAATATTCAAGCTCTAACTGTCAAAGTTGACAAATCAACATACAGTTTACTGCCAACCTTATCCGTTTGGTGACACCATGATTAAAACACCTGGAAGAAAACCCCAATCGCCAGTGCCAAGTTCATCTAGAAAAAATCAACTAAGCTCTGACGCAAAAATCATAATAACTCTCATAAAAAAACAACCTCAAACAAAAGAGGAAATCTGCAAAGAAACAAAAATAGGTATTCGAACCTTCTACAGAATCATCTCTCTTTTAGAAGAACAAAAAATAGTAAAATGTGAAGATCACACTTATGCTCTATGGTACTTCAATCCTTTAGAAAAACAAATAGAGGATGCTTTCTCTAGACTACTAATAGGAAACGAAATTGTGCATTTTAGTCATTTAGTTAACGAAATAGGGAGACCTTGGAATGAAATTGAGGCTGTAACCCTCAAAGTCGCTAAGAAGCTTGGATTAACCAGATCAGACGATTACGGCCAAATAATTTTTGTTAAAATGTAAGAAAATATTGCATAGGTTGACTAGACATAATAGTTAGCGCTTATTGCTCCTTCAGAGAACTAATAAACGCCCAAAAGACGCTTCAAGATACTCACCAGAAAACTTGCTACTTACTTTGCGATTTTGCAACTCTCTGATTTAACTCTTTCACAATCTCAACCTTAAAAAAGCCCAAATCTTCAACCTTTAACAAATTCAAACCCAAATTAACCGCTTCCAACCCATGTCACTCCCCTAAAACTGCAACTTTCTTGTAAACAAACCTACCCAATATTCAATAAAAATTAAACAACACACCCACCCAACCTACCCGTCACACTAATTTTATCTTGTCCACATACATAGCAACCTCTTGTCTCGGAGACTTAACAGTTGTCCCAGAATACCTCTACGGTGGACTTGCAGCAATGGCAGCATGCTTTGTTGGGTTCGCAGCTTTCAAGAGCCGAAGCAGCATTCGCATAAAAAATCCACAAATAAAAACCCTTCTTTTTCGAGAAATTTCTTCCATTTTCTTGACTAAAAATAGCCTGGGCGCGAAGCTATTTTTAAAAGCCAATTTTGTGCCGCCATCGTTCTCCATTAATCTGGGGTTGGCGAGTACTTGGAGTTGACTATGCATTTGCCTTTTGCTACGACCAATCATCCTACACAGAATTTGTCTATTGTGTGCCGGTGAGTGTTACGTCGCAGCTGAATGTTGTAAGGCTGCCAGTGTTTGATGCTGCGGTTAATGTCAGGGTTGCTTGAATTGAGGACCCAGCATTAAGGACTGTGTTTTGTCGGTTCCAAGTTAGAGTCAAATAAGTGCTGGCGTTGGTTGGGTTCCAATTGGCTGTGGTCATTGTTAGTGTTTCTGGTATGTTGCCTGTGTTTTTGATGTATACTGTTTGTGTGGC
>PLYI01000066.1 GCA_003151735.1 Candidatus Bathyarchaeota archaeon
AAAACAGTTGAATTATAATCATATGCTCCTGGTTGTGCAAATGCAGCCATAGTGTTATTTCACCATGTATCTTTAAAATTTTCTTTAGCCTTATTTAAGGATGTGCCCGGTTCACGTCCGATTTGATTCACAGCCAATTCTTTGAAGACACTATATGGATTCTATCAAACGTCTCATCGTGTAATTGTAAACCTGTAAAAGCTTATAACCAGACAGCCAGCCAACAACCAATTTTCGGGTTGACGAAAAGACAGGGGAAGCTACTTGAGTTCCTACTTTAGAAGAAACCGAACAATTGTATGAAACATTAGGCATGACAAACTACTATAACTTAAACAAGCGGAAAATCCCACTTTTAAAAGAGCAAAGTGTAAACGAGCAAATTTAGCAAAACCTACTCAACGCAAAGTATTGCAATTTTTGTGATTAAAACAACTTAACTAAGTTTCAAGCCCTAAACTGTTTGGACGCACTAAAGGATTATTAGATTTGTTAGCTTTTCAGGGATTTGGGGGATAACAATGAGAAAAGAACAAACGGTAGCTCTTGTGAAAGAGTTGGTTGCTAATAATTTAATTCAAACAGATTGGCTGTGAAAGGCGATAACACGTTTGAAGGTAAGGGTTTTTACTGCAATAAATGCAAGCAGACAATAACATTTCCAACGTACAGTTATTCTAAGCGTACGTACGGCATTGTGCTCTGCAAAGATTGCCAGGAAGACCAATGACAAGAATACCAAAGAATGGGGGTTTTGCGAGTGAATCACGAGCCTGAACAGGGTTCAACTCGCATCCTCAGCACCATTCTTGTACTTTCAGTTCTCCAACTAAATTTTATTTCTCTCATAAGGTCAAAGTCCGCCTTCGTCTAAAGCGGTAGATGAACTCTGAGATGGCAACTCCTAGGAAGGAAGCCAATAAGCCGTAGATGACTACTTGCGCAAGACTCATCGGTATCACAACGGTGTGTGTGCTGTTGGGTTCTGCTTTGAGAAGCTGCAATTGATTCTTTCTGATGACTTCAAAACTTGTATAGAGCTCAATTAAAAGAACATCTAATCTGCAACATTGAAGAGAAGTTGTTGTTGCTGTTGTTGTTGCAACCCCATCCCTGAAGTAGTTGCAACAATCAGCCCACTGTGGAAAAACTTTGACGACCAGCTCAAGCTAAAAAAAAATAGTTCAAACAACAAGAGGACAATCGAGAAAGTAAAAATTCTTGATGTTAATGACCTTCAAAAATGGATTCAACTCCCATTCCAAGCTCTTTTTGTTCCGTATTCATGTGCCAATTTTTATATAGACCTCTTTTGTATGAGGCTCAAGGCTTGTTTGTTTATTTGCAGGTGACTTAAAACGGCTGATGATTTGGTAATTCAAACAAAAGGGCTCCGAAAAACCTTCATCTCTAAGGGGCGAGGAGGAAAAAAAGAAGTCGAAGCAGTTAAAGGCATAGACCTCACTGTTAAGAAAGGAGAAATCTATGGTTTTCTAGGTCCAAACGGCGCTGGCAAATCTACCACTCAAAAAATGCTCTCAACCCTGTTGTGTCCAACTGGAGGAGAAGCCAATGTTTTGGGATATGATTTAGCAACCCAGCAAGAGCAGATTAGACAGAATGTAGGTTGTGTGAGTCAAGCAGGCGGAGCAGATTTAGCTTCAACAGGTATTGAGAACTTAGTCCTTCAAGCTCAACTGTACGGTTTGGATGCTTTAACTGCGAAGAAGTACACTTCTGAATTTGTGGAGCGTTTCCAGATGAGCACATTCATAGAGAGACCTGCGCAGTCCTATTCTGGCGGCCAAAAACGCCGTTTAGACATTGCACTTGGCATGATTCATCATCCCAAACTGCTTCTTCTCGATGAGCCGACAACCGGCCTTGACCCGCAAAGCAGAGCTTACTTATGGGGGGAAATAAAAAAACTCAAAGACGTAGGCGTTACGGTCTTTCTAACAACTCAGTACATGGATGAAGCTGACAAACTCTGCGACACAATAGCAATTATAGATAACGGAAAAGTCATTGTAACTGGAACCCCAAGCGAACTAAAAAGCGCAGTAGGCGGCGACACAGTAGTGTTTAGTTTCCAGACAGAGGAAACCGCCCGCAAAGCTGAAGTGCTACTAACCGAGAAAAATCCGACAGGGAAAATTCAAACCAAAAACAATTCAGTCCACCTAACCATCGAAGACGGAGAGAGAATGATGCCTGAACTGCTGCGTTCACTTGACGCAAAAAACCTTGAAGTACAAACTGTAACTTTGTCCAGACCAAGCTTAGATGATGTTTTCCTTAAATATACTGGCCGCTCACTTAGGGAGGACCAAATAAAATGACACTTCTACGCGACACCAAACTAATGTTTGTTCGCAATATGCAGCATACGCTTAGGAGCCCAGTTTTTGTTTTCGTAAGCATGTTCCAGCCCCTAATGTACCTGCTTTTGTTTATGCCGCTTCTCAATGGTCTCGGTGGAGTTCCCGGGTTGCCTTCTGGAAAAACAGTAGATGTTTTTATTCCAGGACTTTTAGTTTTGCAAGCGCTCTTCGGCACGGCTTTTGTTGGTTTTTCACTTATTGATGATATTAGATCAGGCGTTATAGAACGATTCCTAGTTACTCCTGTGAAGCGCCCGGCGATTCTCTTAGGCAGGGTTCTACGAGATGCAGTTGTGCTGCTTCTTCAATGTGTCTTAATTACGCTGGTTGCGATTCCATTTGGGCTTAGCGTAAATATCTATGGGTTTGCGCTCTCGCTGCTGTTATATGCTTTGATTGGAATTACTATGGCGTCTATTTCATACGGTTTTGCTCTTATCTACAAAATTGAGGATGCGCTCGCTCCGACTTTGAACACAATAACGCTGCCTGTTTCTTTGCTATCAGGCATCATCCTACCTCTATCCCTTGCACCCCTCTGGCTTCAAGACCTAGCGAAGATTGACCCCTTCTCATATGCAGTCAACGCTACCCGCGCATTATTTGCAGGTAACTTTCAAAACATAGGAATCGCAGAAGGGTTCCTGGTTATCGGCGTTCTTGCAATCTTAGTGTTCTTTTGGGGAGTTAGATCACTTAAGAAAATGGCGTCATAGAGTAGGTGAACCCTTCCTATCGAGCGTTAAATCATCATCTCCAAATTTTTAGCAGGACCGGTTGATTTGACACAAATTAATGCACAAGCCTCAGGTTTGACCGGTTCCGGCGGGAATAATGCTAGTTTCAACTTAAATCTTAGTGGATCACTTGGATCAAATACACTGACAAATAACTGTGACTTCGCCTAACTCACAACTTTCCATCTCGACGCCACAGCCCATATCTCTCCAATAAGTTGATACTCAAAAGTAACAGATAATTTCAGCTAATCTTTTCTTTTTTACGTCAAAGCCATGTGCCTTTGTAGCAACAAATAAATCCAGTACTCGATGTTAATGAAAAGAGGCGTCCAACGTGAAACCAGAAACCAGCAAAGCAACCCACGAAGAAACACTTGACCCCGAAGACTGGGAAGCTACTCGAAAACTCGGCCACAAAATGATTGACGATATGGTAGATTACTTGAAAACAGTTCGAGAGCGCCCCGTATGGCAAAATATTCCCCAGCAAGTCAAATCCCAGTTTACCTCGCCAGTGCCAACTAGCCCTGAACAACCTGAAGAAGTCTACCGTGAATTTGTGAATAAAGTGCTGCCGTATCCGATGGGAAATATTCATCCGCGTTTTTGGGGTTGGATACTTGGAACAGGAACCGTTACAGGGGCATACGCAGAATTTTTGGCAGCTTCAATCAACACTAATAACGGCGGAGGCAACCAAATCGGCAACCACGTTGAAAAACAGGTCGTTGACTGGATTAAGGAAATGCTAGAGTTTCCAGCTTCAGCAAGCGGAGTATTGACCAGCGGCTGCTCAGCTTCAAATCTAATCGGGTTAACAGTCGCCCGCAACGTAAAATCAACCATTGACCTGCGGCGAAAAGGCCTGCAACCTGCAACTGAGAAGTTGGTGCTCTACGCCAGCGAAGAAGCACACAGTTCAATCCAGAAAGCCGTCGAGCTTCTTGGACTCGGAAGCAACGCCCTCCATTTAATTCCAGTTAACAGCCATTTTCAAATTGACCTAGCAAAGCTAAAGGCAGCCATCATAAAAGACCGCCAAGAAGGCTTTACTCCCTTCTGCATTGTTGGAGCTGCAGGCACAACAAACACCGGAAGCGTAGATGGCCTTAAAGCGTTGGCTGATCTGTGCAAGAGAGAGAAACTTTGGTTCCATATAGACGGCGCATTCGGTGCGTGGGCGCGGTTGTCATCTAAAGCGAAAAACACTGTTGTGGGTATTGAGTTGGCTGACTCGTTGGCTTTGGATTTGCATAAGTGGATGTATATGCCTTACGAGATTGGATGTGTGCTTGTACGCGAAGAAAAGCATCATCGTAAGGCTTTCTCCTTGACGCCTGATTACCTTGCACACGGAGAAGGAGAACGCGGAGTCACCGGCGGCGATTTGCCCTGGTTTAGCGATTACAGCTATGAGCTTTCCCGAGGGTTCCGTGCATTAAAAGCGTGGATGTCAATTAAGGAGCATGGCTCAAAGAAGTACGCGCGGATAATTCAGCAGAACATCGACCAAGCCGCATACCTAGGCAAACTAATCGAAGCTTCACCAGAACTGGAACTTTCGGCGCCCATTACACTGAATATTGTCTGCTTCCGTTTTGTATCTGCGCATCTGGATGATGCCCCACTCAACGGTGTTAACAAGCAGATTGCCGTTGATTTGCAGGAACAGGGCATTGCTGTTTTAACTGGAACAATCATCGACGGAAAATATGTTCTTCGTGTAGCTAACACTAATCATCGCAGTCGACGTGAAGACTTTGAGGTTCTAGTAAGAGAAGTTTTGCGCATCGGCAAAAAACTCACAGAAAAAAAGAGCAAAAACTAGAAACTTACAAAGTTGAATCCGATAATTGAAACCACACCCCATAGATTCACCTGTACACTCAGAATAATCAGAATCTTTTCTTCCCAACCTAGATTTTCTCTCATACCTTTAGCTACTAGCAACATGAGGAACGGTGTAAAGTCGAGACTGAAGCGGTAACCAAACTGGGTAAAGCCTACTGTGCCATGAGTGATCAGGATAGGCAAGATGCAGACTACGGCTAAAGCAGCATATTTGCTGAGTCTGTTCCATGGTCCCTTGAAAATGTAGATGAACGCTGGGGTGGTAAAGAACAGTCCCAGACCCATCCAGTTAGGCTTAAAGTAGGGAAACTTGTCCAAAAGGATTGGTCCTTGGAAGAAGATTGCGTAAATGTGGCGTGGAATGTAGCTGAGGTTGAAGATGCCGTTTGTGAAGCTGGGGTCTTGCTGGATGCCTGGGATGAGGTAATAGCCGAGGTCGGAGAAGACGCCCCATCGACCAAAATTATACAGCTCATACACTGCCACAATTATGCCTAAACCTAACAGGAAATAAGCAGCTTGCTTTAGTCGGGGCTTCCAAGCGCTGTTTTGCTCGTAAATTAGAAGCAGGAAGAACGGAAAAGAGAGAACCACTGGCAGCCGCGAAAGGAAAGCGAAACCCAACAGTACACCGATGACCAGTGGGTTTTTCTTGTAGAGAGCAAGAACTATGGCTAACGTGAGAAACAAAACAGCCGATACTTGCTCAATGTACCACGCGGAGCCTACTGACGCGATAAACCAGAAGCAAGTTCCAAAACCGAACAGCGCTGTCAACCACAAAGCTTTGCTGCCCTTAACACCAGTTTTCTTCAACATAAGCCATGTTGCTGCCACGGCAAGGCATGCGAGAAATATAGACATTAAGCCTTGGTCGACGGTTGTACCGAAGAGTGCTACGAAGGGTAAGAGTAGAATTGCAGGCATCGGCGGATAAACCACATAGTAGTTGCCGTGGAAAGGTACGATTTCAGCAAGCACTGTTCCCCCTCCTGAAACACCTAACTTGCCATGGAGGAAAGCTTCAGCTAAATAGACAAAGTGGTTTTGTCCTGGCGGCGGGCCCTTAGAGAGGACAAAAACGAGCAGAGACACGAGGGCTATTATGAGGAGTTTCCAGCGAAGCCTCAAAGACACTGCTCGGCGGTAGACTCTTGATATTTCTTGGCGGATCTTGCTCATTTCTTTTGCCGACTGGATTTTTGAATTAGGTTAAACGGATTAAAGCTTTAGTATACAATAAAAAAAGTAAATACATTAAAACTTTGTTACAGGTTTCAATTAAGAGGTAATAAATATATAAATCGTAAAAAGTTTAAATCTAAATTATCGCTAATACCGTTAAAGCTGAGTACTTATGGACGAAAATGTTTTGGTTTCAATAACCGTAAGCCGCAAAAAAGAGGAAATCGTCTACAAGATTGACTGCGCTAAGGACGTGAAAAGCGAAGAGTTAGCGCATTATCTAGACCAGATAATCGAGGGCATATGCACATGGAAACCAGAAATCTGTGAGGAAACCGTGAATACCATAATTGGAACCATAAAAGAAACTGGCAGAAAAAATAATTTTATGTGACTTAGCCTCCCAAAAGCAAAAATCTTCACGGTTCACACTATTCTCGAAAAAACCAGTATTTCAGAATAGCAGGTTTAATCGATTAATCCGTTATTTCTGTTCTTTCTTAAAGTATTTCTTCATTGGTTCCCAGTAGAACTCTTTCCAGCCCTCAGCAGCATCGTCCGCTATCTCGTTAGGAACATTCGAGTGCACCATTGCAATTTCTGTTCCCTTAGTCACCTCACAGAAAGTCAACTCCAGCCTGGACGGAGAGTAGCCGTCGGGAAAATCCGTCGAAGTCCACTCCTGAACCACACGCTTTCCCGGTACAAGCTCCAAGAATTTCCCATAGATATATTCGTCCCAAGCTGTAAATTTGCCGCCGACCACTGGTTTGCCTGTGGCTTTGCTCCCTGTAAATTCGCCGTGTTTTTTAGGGTCCACGTAGGCTTCGTAGACCTGTTTAGGGGAGACTTTTGGGATGACAACTTTTTGTGTTATTGTTGTTACGTTTGACTTACTCAAAATATCCACGACCAATAGTGTAGTAGGTTGGAACAGCATTTAACTTTGACGCTGCATTTTTGCCCAGTAACCTGCAAAGGAATTAAATCTTAACATAAGATATCTAACTGCATTCGAAGGTAAGTTGATATGGCAAACGTTGACATTGCGAAAAAATACTCGAATTTCACTGCCCCAAGAACTCAAATTTTCGTAAACGAACAGGACATTCGTGAGAAATATGGCATCGCAGTTTCTTCAGCAGTCATTGAGGGAGCGTCAGGGTCTAAAGCTAAATTTTCATTTTCTATAGATGACCCCAAATGCCAATGGATAAAAAGTGAGTTTTTTACGTTGAATAGCCTAGTTCAAATAAGAATGGGCTATGAGAACGCGCTTGAAACAGTCATAAATGGGGAAATCGCATCAGTTAAATCGATTTTTCCCGCCAGAGGCCCGCCGCAAATTGAAGTTTCGGGAGATACAAACGAAGCTCACGCTGCTGCTCGACCAGTTAACAATTCGTCAAGCTACTCGCTTGCTTATGGTAGGACCTTGTATAGTTTTACTTCCACAACTAATGCTGAAGAAGAAAAGATCATTCACAAAGCTTCGACCACAAAGGTGCAAACAAGCAACGTGCATTGCACTACCGAGTGCGTTGGATTTCCCGATATTAAGCCTGGGGAGATGGTTGTTTTAGCTGGGTTAGCAACCAGGTTCAATCAGACCTACAAAGTTGAGAAAGTCACTCATTCGATAGATTCTTCTGGTTATAGAATCAGGTTTGAAGCAGAAATGAAGAAGAGAAGAAAGTAGCATCCACACATTGGAAGGGTTTTTTAACTCTGACGTTTAATTCTCAGTGATTAAAATGGGAAGATGCACGGTCACTAAGGGTCAACGGCAGCTGGGCAGGAAGATTCGAAAGCTCGAGAACAGCGTGGAATTAAGCAGCAAAGAAGGCAAAGCTAAACTGGCGGAGCAAAATTATAAACAGAAAACCCAGGCTACCCAAGGATACACAGCTGATTCGCCAATCCAGAATCTGCGCGACCCCGCTAAATGGAAGAAAGAAGAAACAAAAAGCTGAGCACCGGCATATTTGGAATCTAATTTGACCCTAATAATAGATCTATTGCCAAACCCAAATAACTCATTAATCATTTGAAGCGATGAGGCGGTCAAATGTGACTGCTAGAAGCTAACAACATAGCTTTTATAACAGTTAAGCTTCTCCCTTCAAGCACCAAAATACACTTTCGACTAGGTAATATCTCGTGAAAAAAATACTAATCATTGACGATGATAACATATATTTTGAAGTCATTTTCTAGTGTCCTTGCCAAAAGGGGCTTTGAAGTTGATACCGTATAAACTGGAAAGCAAGCGTTAGAAAAATTAAAACAGGGCTCCTTTGATTTAGCTTTGATTGATATCTGCCTTCCCGACATGGAGGGCACGGACCTGCTTGAACACGCTAAAAAGGAACTGGAAAAAACCGTTAAGATAATGCTCACTGGGCATCCATCGGCAAAAACAAGTGAAAAAGCAACTTTTGAAGGCGCTGACACCTACATTGTTAAACCGATTAAAATGGACGAACTGATTTCAGTTATCAATTTTTTTCTAAAGCCAAAACAAGATGAATGAAACGTTGGTTAAGTTATTGCCTTTGTATCTTTGTCTTCATTTACGCTTAAGCCATTGGTTTTAAAAATTCGGATTTTGTACAAACATTTTTTAAAAAAGGTTTTTCATAAAACGGTTTTTTTGGTTTGGGTTTTGAGATAGCAGATCTATGCAAAAACTATAGAGGGGTAGGTCGGTATTTGCGTTTTCAAATGGTTTACTCGGTTTTAAACATAGAGAGGTTAATCTGCGCCGAACATTAGATGAATGTGACTGTTTGGGTGCAACAACGTAAGCTTAATTCTGTTGAATCCTCAATTGGAGTGGTGAAATTGTTTTGATGCAAGAAAATATGCTTGACCCAAAAGATGTAGCTAGCAACGTTTACACCTTAAAAATGGAGAACGATCGTGTGCGAGTATTCAACGCAACTTTGAACCTGGCGAGAAAGCGGCAATGCATCACCACCCCGACCATGTGGTCTATGTGATTGAGGGCGGCAAGATGAAGTTAACTTCCATGGCAAAACCGATATTTTTGACCTCAAAACTGGCGACGCACTTTTTTTGAATACTCAGTCACATGAAGCAGAAAACATTGGGCAAACGACGCTTGCGCTTTTGGTGGTTGAACTAAAGAAGTAACGTAAAATAGTCGGTTTCACATTTTATTTTTTAGGGATTTTACTTGTCAGCAGCATTAAATGAGGAAACAAAATGGAACTATCGAAAAACAGACCAGCGGCTAATCGTTGTAAAAACAAAAAACGAGAATATCCGTAAAGTAGCCGTACTTGATGTTTTAACAAACGTGCCCTTCACCATAACCCTGGCAGAAAGTATGTCCATGGAAGATTTGCAGCCTGAAAAGGAATATTTGGCTCATCTGAAAGTTTACACTTCAAAAAATCTTGAAGGAATAAAAGAGGATTTCATAAATTTCTTTGATGCTGTAGACGTGGACCAAGACATGCAGGATTTTATTAAGGCATATTGGGTTTACCCCAGCAAAATAAGTTTTGAACTAGCCGATTTCGAGGAACCCTAACTATCTCAGGATCATGTTAACGAATTTTTCAGGGTTAAACAGTTCCAGATCCTTGTGGCTTTGGCCAACTCCAATGAACAATATTGGTTTTTGCGTCACATAAGTTACGCTTAACGCTGAACCGCCCTTAACGTCAGCATCCACCTTAGTCAGGATTGTTGCGTCAATGCCTACGGCTTTGTTGAATTCTTCTGCCTGCATAATTGCGTCGTTGCCGATCAGTGAGTCAACAGTGAAAACTGTCAAGTCAGGCCTCACTACGCGCTTAACTTTGATGAGTTCGTTCATGAGGTTCTGATTAGTCTGCATCCTGCCTGCAGTATCAATCAAAACAACGTTAATTCCATGGGCTTTCGCGTGGCTTACTGCGTCGTAACCAACTGCTGCAGGATCTCCGCCATAGTTGCTTTTAATCACACGCATACCTAACCGTTTAGCGTGCTCTTCTAGCTGCTCAATCGAGCCTGCGCGGTAAGTGTCGGCGGCAGCCAGCAACACAGAGTAGCTTTTGTCCCGCAGAAACTGGGCGACCTTGGCGATGGTGGTGGTTTTTCCGGTGCCGTTGATGCCCACAAACATCAAGACAAACGGCTCCTTTTTCTGGCGTTTCTCTTCCGCCATTTTAAGCAGGTCAATTCTTTTGTTGGTTAACATAACTTCCAAGAGGACTTGTCTTAGGTTGTCTTCAACAATTTTTTTGCGGTCATCTAAACGCTTAACTTGAACCCCTGCCAAACGCTTCTCCAGTTCCTCACAGATTTTGTCTGCTACAGGAAAAGCCACATCGTTCTCGCATAGGCTCATTTTAAAATCTGATAAAAGAGGAGCAAGATTTTCTTCTTTAAGCTCAGTTGTGGTTACTTTGTTTATTAAGCCTTTAAAACCAGACTTGAGCTTATCAAACATCTAGCTATTGTTTCCCTTCTCGTGCGTTGGCAAGCAGATTTTCAAGTCTGCCTCTGCCCGAGTTCATTCGTTCAGCTACTTGACTGAACTGCTGTTGAGCTGCATGCATGGTTTTTTCAAGTTCATCTAAGCGTTCTTTAAGAGTTGCTTTTGCTTCTGGAAGGGTTTTCTCAACTGATACGCCTGCGCCCAAGCCTATGATGACTTTGTTTGGGTCTGCCAGCTTCACTTTAACGTAAGAGCTTCCACCGATTGGAACAAGCATTTCAGAATTTTCTTTTTCTGTTTCTATGCCGTCAAGCGTCATGTTGGCGTAGTTTATGTCGGTTAAGGCTGCGTTTACCATGCTTATGCGTTGCTGCAGAGCCTCTGCGGTTTGTTCAAGATAACGCATTTCCATGCTGAGACGGCGAAGTTCTTCTTCAGCCTTTGCACTTTGCGCCAAGACAGTTACGCTCCAGTCATTATCTTCTTTAAGATTGGGTTTATGACTTGCTCGGCAGAAATTTCTTCTGCACTAATAATTTTTATATGGTGCCTTTTTACGCGGTGTCTGCTGCCTATTTCAGCGTAGACTCTCTCCACAGCATGTTCGCTTTTGTCAGCTAAAAGTTCTCTAACGAATCCAGTGGATAGTCTTGGCTTTTTGATCGTGCCAGTTACTTTGTAAGCTTTCATTTTTCTTCTTCCTGCACAACATCCAGTGCGTTCCCAATAATAAACATCTCGGGTCCTGTTGTCATAGAACCAGCAACGGCTGCGTGAGTATTGGCGAGTAAACCTGTGCCAACATATGGAACTCCACAGTTAACTGTGCCCACATCAACGGGAACTTTGAAGATGTTTTCCAGGATTTTCCTTTCATCATCCTTCAGCAATGGATGCGCCAACACGCCTTTGTTGGTGGCGACAGCTAAAGAGCCAACGTACGGTAAACCCGCGATTTCCGTAGGTGCTACTTCCACGCCTAAAGCAGCAGAGATTTTTGCCACTTCAGTTTCTTTGAACCTTGGATCGACCACCGCGCCTTTATCGCTGGCTAAAACCAAGTTGCCGTAAGCAGTTTTCCTGCTATCCATAATGGTTATGTTGCCGTCAAAAACCGTTTTTATCGCTGCTAACTCTTCTTCGCGTATGGCGTGTGACACAATCATGCCCTGGGAGTTTGCGCATACCAATGAACCAGCCAACACCGAGCCGGAAATGGATGTGTAGGCAAGCTTCACTTTTAAGAAGTCCGCGAACTCTTGAGCTTTCTGCAGCGGAACCATCCGCGGAATCATCACTATATTCTCAGTTGCCAACGCATACACGCCTATGCTTGCGCTTCCAACTATGCTTGATAAGTAAACAGTCAAGAATAACGTCTCCTGATGAATAGTCTATTAGCGAAAGTTTCATGCGATACTCCTTTTTTTAGATTGCGGTTAATAAAGCATTAAAAGGCTTTAGCGCCGGTTTTTTGGGCGGCTGAGGGCGGGGTGATTTTGAATGTGCGCACGAACCTATTTGGAGCCTATTAGAAACTCATTTCAGAAACCTATAAGGGGTATTGGAGGGGGTAGGAGAAAAATCATTAAGAGGGGTATAGGTGCTATTGGCGTTTTCAGCGGTCATTGATATGTTAAAAATTGGTGCTTAGAAGGGTATAAAGTAAAAGGGCTAAAAAAGCCTAAAATAGGCTTAAAATTCCATTTCCAATAGAACAGCAAAACTGAAAAAAATAAAAAAGAAAAATTATTTTTGTGTTTCTGCCAGGTAAACGGTTACGTTGCCGTCTTTATCCTTGGTTACACGCGTCTTTATTTTGCGTGGAGGCTTCTCGATGCCGCGGTCCCAGATTTTCTCGTTAACTTCTTTGCTAACGATTAACTGGGGCAGTTCTTCTTCTTCCTCTTCTTCAGAAACTTTCATGGCAATCTTCATGTGCTTGGTTACAAAGATTTTGACAAGTTGCATGGCGCGTGGAGCACGTTTCTTAGGTGGTCTAACCAATGCTTTGCCCAAGGGGATGGTGTAGAATCTTTCTTCAACAATTTCTTCTTCTTTCTTCTTTTTCTTAGGCCTAGCTTCCTCTGCAACCGCTTCTTCTATTGGCGCTTCTAATTCAGCTGGAGCTTGCTCTGGCACGGCTTCTTCAGTTTTCGGTTGTTCTTCCGCTGGCAACTCAGCTGCTAATTCTTCTATCTCTTGTTTTGGTTCTTCCTTAACTTTTTTAGATGTTTCTTTGGCCATTGCTTACTAATCTCCTTATGCTCTTATCTTTCTTGTCCGCCAGTTGCGTCTTTGCTTAGGGTTATTTCTAACTTTACCGTCAGTTCTGGCAATTACCCATGTTGGAACAGACTGTGATTCTTTGCCAGCTTTAGCTAATCTGAGTTTTTTTCCTATCGGTTTAACTCTTGCCATCTTTATATCCTTCTGATTTTTGTCTCTCGCTTCCGTGATTGAAGCTGAACTAGGATCTGTTTGAGCTGTGCATCTGAAAGTGGAATGGGCAACTTTCCTGTCTGCGCCATCTCAATCAGCTGCATCTCAATGCTCTCTGCGAAGTCTTTCCTAACCATTTTTAGGTTATTTAGCCTTTGCCGAGCTTCAGGCGCCAATATCTTGCTAAGCAACGCCTGTTTCTGCTCTTCCATCTGCTGTTCTGCTTGACCTTGCCTTTGCTCATCACTCATGCGATGTTGCATCGACAAAAGTTTCCGTTTACGGATTTGGTCAAGCTCTTCATCCGACATTGCTTCTATTCGCCTTGATACTTCTTGAGGTCAGGGAGAGTTTTAACCATTTCTTTTGATAAGTCTCCAGCTACCTCTTGAAGAAGCTTACGTCCCTTAGGAGTCATAACTCTTCCCTTGGGCTTTGAAATCTGAATTAAACCAGCAGTCTCAAGTTGCTGCAACACTTTGCGGATGTCGCTTCCACCAGCTTTTACAACACGGTTAGGTTTACTTCCTCTATTTTTTCTACCGCCGTAGTCAGCACGTAGCTTTTCAAGTCCGATGGGACCGTAAAAGTAAACTTTGCGCAGAATTGAAGCGCTTCTGGTGTACCACCAGTTGGGGTTCTGCGGCTGCTTCTCAACATGCATGCCTGTTTTAGCGAAGATTGACCATGGAAGAGGTTGAATTTCGTCAACGTTTTCCCTAAGATACTTTGCTAATCTATCGATGAATTTTGAAGCTGGAACGTCATGAGGAGTCGTCAAGATGCTCTAATCCTTTGTTTTTCCTTGCAGTTAAACAATGAAGCCTAATATAAATATTCTCTGAAAGGAATTAATGCTTACAAAGCAGGATAGCTTGAGAATCAAAAGGCGAAGATTTTTTCTCCTTCTTTGCAAGATAAGCTTTTTTAGAGGGGCATACTAGAGGTTCAAGTAGAATAAAGACCTAATCCGCTGTTTTTGAAGCCGTTAGCATGATTTTGATGCAGAGAAGAATATCCGGTTGCCAGACAAAGATATCAATAGATTGGAATTAAGGAAGCACAAACATAATAATTATAGAAATAATATTAATCATGATAATGTTTTTAAGGAGTTAAACGCAATTAATGCGTTTGTCCTTAAGGTCTTTAGATAGTTCAGAAGCCTGGTAAATATAGTGAAAAAGGGGAACAACTGACATGAACCAACAAAACTATGCCGAACACGGCGTAGAAAATACCTTTACGGAATACTTCTCCAAAAGTAAAAAACATGTTGAATCTGAGCTATCAAAATTTGTTTCCACCCTATCCCACCTATACATGTACCCCAAAATAGAGTACGCAGCATTGACTGAGGGCAAAAGATTCCGCCCAATCCTCGTCATCTTAGCAGCTGAAAGCGTTGGTGGAAATCCAAAAAAGGTAATGCCTCTTGCGTTGGCTTTTGAATTGATGCATACAGCCACTTTAGTTCACGATGACATAATTGATAAAGACGAAATGCGTAGGGGTAGACCATCACTGTACAAAAAATGGTCCCTTAATGATGCCATACTTACTGGCGATGCAATAATATCTCTATCTATCAATTTGGCTTCTCCCTATGGAGAAGTAATATTAAAAAACGTCTCCCAGACCGCTCTTGAGCTTTGCGAGGGAGAAAGCTTGGATTTGTTAGATTCTTTGAAAACAACTGAGGAAGATTACTTCAACCGGATTAAATACAAATCAGCTTCATTATGTACTTCTGCAGCCTACTGCGGAGCCATAGCTGGAGGAGGCACACCTAGTGAAGCCCGGACCCTTGCAATGTTCGGTGAAAGCTTCGGGATAGCTTATCAGCTGAGAGATGATCTCCTTGACTTCAGTTTTACAGAAGATTCTAACTTTAAAGACCCAGAAAACGAACTTGTCACTCTTCCACTAATTTACGCCTACTCGAGAAGCAGTGCTGAGGAAAAGAGAAAGATTGAAAGATTCCAAGCTCTTCTGAAAAGTAATCCTTCGGAAGCGAGCAAGAATGCGGATGAAATTCCCCAGATTATCCGTAAGAAAGGCGCATTTGAATACTGCGAAAAGAAAATAGATGAGTACCTGTCAGACGCCCTAACAAGCATCTCCACATTAAAGAACACTGAGTTCAAAACATATTTGTTTGAAATGGCAAGAACATTAAGAACTTGGTCGGAAAACCGCGAAAAACAAAAGTAATTAGTAAATAAATTTTTTTTCATTAACCCGTCAATAAGTTTCGTCGTTATCTGCTTTTAAATATCTTGATTATTGTGATTTTTTATTAAAAAAACATATTAACCTAGTCAGACGAATTAGCAAGCATTGGAGAGAGAGTAGTAAAAATGTCAAAAGAAGTTTACCGTGCATTATCAAGCGAAGCAAGAGCCGAAATTCTGAAACTTGTATATCAAAAACCCCGCGACATAGAAGAAATGGCTGAATCTCTCAAACTTCAACCAGTAACCATACGCCACCACGTACAAGCCCTTTTAGAAGCAGGCCTCTTGGAATTCCATGAAGAAAGAAGCGGGTTAGCAGGAAGACCAAAAGCATACTACACAATATCAAAGACACTGCCAGCTGTAGTTTTCCCAGCGAGAAGATATTTTGAATTGTCAAAATCCCTTGTCAACTCTCTACAGCGGATTCTGGGAGAAAAGAAGACAGAAGAGATTTTGGCTGAAGTTGGCCGCGAATTGGGCAAAGAAACAATAAAGTATCTGGAAGTAAAAAACAATATCTCTAAGTGGACACCTAAAGAATTTGCGGAAATCGTTGTCAAATATCTGCAAGAAGCGGGCGCAGAACCTGAAATCGTAGAATTAAGTGACATCAAATTAGTTTACAGGCTCCACAACTGCCTCTTTGCGGAATTGTCAAAAGAGATCCCTG
Source organism: Candidatus Bathyarchaeota archaeon (assembly GCA_003151735.1). GTDB lineage: Archaea > Thermoproteota > Bathyarchaeia > Bathyarchaeales > Bathycorpusculaceae > Bathycorpusculum. The sequence goes on from PLYI01000066.1 coordinate 15,966, forward strand.
GACTAATGTGTGATATAATGCACCACGAATTTCAACAGGCTATGCTGGATTCAATGCACGCAGAAATAAAGGGCGTTCAAACGACTTGCATGGGACATGGCGACATCAATTGCGAACACAGCATCGAATGGAACTCAAAAGAAAAAGCTAAGCAGAAAAAATAAAACCATTACGATCTCCCTGAGGCTTTAGCCTATTCGACATTTTTTTCCTTTGTTAAATTTTTTAATTCTTTTTTAACTTACGGTTACATTGGCGACGAATAATCTGAATTTTCGTTGAACGTGCATTGAATGGATTTCCAAAAAATCAGCCATCAATAAAAGTAGCTGAACTACTTGGAGCTGTTTTGCCTTTTCAGTAAGAAACAACAATTTCAGATCGCTTCATGTTTGCGCAAGAGCACTAAAATTTGTTTTTATCATAAAAATAATAAAAATTATAAAAAGTATTGAAAACAAATCAATAAAAACTCAGTAATTAACAGATAATACACTTTATTATCGTTTTTATAAAATTAAAGGGCAAATTATAAATATTCCTCCATATAAGATACTTCATCAAAGGGGAAAAAACATGAATGTAAATATGAATCAAATACCAATGCTTCTGGTTCGACTATTTGCTGGGTTCACAATGTTCTTTGCAGGCTTCGAAAAAGCTATCAATCAATATTGGGGAGGTCACACAGTAGGATTTAGCGCAAAAGCCTCTCTTATAAACGGTGGTGGCGGAATCTTACACGGCTGGTTCGTTAGCATTGCACCCTCTAACTGGGTTAGTCCACTGGTATACACTGGCGAAATCCTCATCGGAATTGCAATATTAATCGGATTGTCAGTTAGACTTGCTGTTATCTTTGGAGTAATCGAAAACGGACTCTTTTGGGCAAACGCATACATGCCGCTCTCTACAGTCACCAACACAGTTGTAAACGGTCAAATTGTCGCAACTCGCAGTATCAACACAGGAGTTTTCGGACTTGGATGGAGTTCAGGACCACTCGAGCTTAATGCAGCATTGATTATGATGTACATTTGCTTGTTCATTGTCGGCGGTACAGCACTCAAATTTAGCATTTCAGGCTACCTTAACAAATACGACTTCGTGAAGAAGAACAAGATTCTCCAGCTGTTATTATAAATTAACAGCTTAACCCACATTTTTCATTTTTTTAACTTAATTAGTTGCTAAGAGAGTTTATTGAAGATTTTATTATACATATAGGAAAAAACAGATATACCCCTCATGCAGAATGTAATATCAACTCGCCTCCATTAGAAAGGGTATAGATCTTGGAAGAAAAGAATTCGTACCAAACTTTGTCAAGCAAACCACGCCTTGATATTCTCAAGTTGCTGTACAAAAAAGAACTTAGCATCGAACAGATTGCCGAAGCCCTCAACTTACAACCAATAACAATCAGACATCACTTAAAGTCCTTAGAAGAAGCTGGTCTCATCGAAAAATATGAAGATCATCAAGGTTTATCTGGAAGACCCAAAACGCTTTATCGAATAGTTAAAAGGACAAAAATAGTAGGGTTTCCAAAAAGACGCTACCTTACCTTGTCAAGCTTTTTGATCAGCACCTTAGAATTTACTGCCGGGGAAAAAAATGCCAAAAGGTTGCTCAGCCGCGTTGGCAGGGCCATGGGTAAAGATGTTGTAAAAGATTTGGAAGCAAGAAATAGAATAAAAGAATGGGGCACGAAAGAATACATTGATTTCTTCATTAAAGAATACCTTGAGGAATCCGGTGCTGAACCCGAGATAGTTGAAGTATCTGACAAGAAAATTGTCTACCGATTGCATAATTGTTTGTTTTTTGAGTTAGCCCTCAAAATGCCCGACATGATGTGTGATGTTATACATGAGACCTTCCACGAGGGAGTCCATGAAGCTATGGAAAAAAATGTTAAAACCAACAGGGTCACTTGTATGGGAAAAGGTGATGATTACTGTGAACATGTTTGCGAGTGGATTGATTTAGATTCTTCAAATGGATCAAAATCGATATCTAGTCACACATAGGATCAGAAAGAATTATCTAAATTATAACTTAACAAAGGTTTTTGTTTTCTCGAAAAAATAAAAAAAGGTTAATTAACAAGAAGCAAATTTGAAATAGTCGTCTCAAAGGCCATAACTATGAGATCTGTCGTTTTTTCTTGGCGAAAACTTGTTCCCCACGAAGTTTTTTCCTCTCAGCCATTGCCCATATTTTTTTTAAAGCACCCTCACTCTGAGCTTCTTCTAAATAACCTTGGCGGATGGCTAGATTTATCAGTCTTTGTGCCGCTTGACTTCGAGCCAGCACGGTTGTGTAGCCTTCGGGGGACCCTACGCCGCCAACGGATATGTCTGCGCTGTAGTTGGAGAAGTCAGTGCATGCTATGCAGGAGGGGCGTACGATTGGGCCAAGGGCGTCTAAGTCTATGTGCTCAACTTTTCCATTCTTCAGTTTTACGCTAAAATCTTCCTTAAGGTTAATTTTTTCAATCTGATCCAAGCTTGCCCCGATCTTCCTTGTCAGAAACTTTGCCCCTTTCTCATTCATTAGGAAATTCTCGAAACAGAACAGTCCAATTGTAAAAGTGGCAATGTGACTTGGAACAATGTGAAGTAGCTGCATCTTCCGAATTGTCGAGATTTGACAAGGTGTACCTACTACAGCGAGCTTGGTTACATCCAACTCGCTGGATTTTTTGAGGGCGCGAAACACCGAAGCATACGTCGTTAAATGGCCTAAGTCCCTGACGCTTTTAGACTGGGCAAGACTTGAGCCAGCGCATTTCAGTAGGTCGCCGAAGTCCATTGCTATCATAGGTTCGTTGTTCCAAACGGTTTCTTTTTTGGAAAGAAGAGCCCCATCTATCCTTTTTGTGTCTAACAAAAACTCAAGAAGCCCTGTGACTGCTCCTCCATCACAGCAAACATCGGCGATTTCCTTATTTGTCGTTCGGAGACTTCGCACAGATAAATAGAATCCTATTGGGTCTTCGTAGCGAAACTTGGTTTTTAGAGCTTTATCTAAGTCAGGGGTTCTCGGGCAGATAAGATAGCAAATTCCATCTTCAAGGCAGTTTTGCTCGTCACAGTAGGCAGGTTTGTCTTTTTCGATTGTTAAAACATTTAGGTCGTTGGCTGTGCAGAAACTTACACATCCGTAGCAAGCTGCGCAGATGCCCGGCTCAATTACCTCTTTTCTGAGGGTACGAAATGAGAGTCTTTCGTCGATCATTTAGCAACTATCTCTTTAGCTTTTGGAAGAATATTGAGAGGGGAAACAACATTCCTGTTTAGACCCAACTCTTTATTATTTATTCCGAAAGCTAAGCCTATTAGCTGCGTAAAGTGCAGTATTGGAAGACCTATTTTTTGGCTGAACTTGGCTTCAATGTCTTTTTGTTTTGCGTCTAAGTTGAAGTGGCATAAAGGGCAAGCAGTTATCATGCAGTTAGCGCCTGAATTCTTTGCGTCTATGAGAACTCGTTTGGAGAGTTCTAGCATTGTTTTCTCGTCAGTTGCCGCCATAGAGGCTCCGCAACATTTTGTTTTGCTATAGTATTCAACTTTGGAGGCTCCAAGAGCTTCAACAAGGTCATCCATACGTGTCGGGTGCTCTGGGTTATCGAAATGTGATAGGTCTACTGGCCTAACCAAAAGGCAACCGTAGTATGAAGCAACGTTATAGGAGTTTAATGGTGTTTTAACCTTAGATTTTATCTTTTCGATGCCAACATCGGTCAAAAGAACTTCAAGGAGATGTCTGACTTTGACGTTGCCACTGTAAGTAAGACCTATACTACTGAGTGCCTCGGTAATTTTAGCTTTAGCTTCGGCGTTCTCATGGAACAACTTGTTTGTTCTCGCCAAAGTGAAATAACATGCGCTGCATAATGTTACAATATCAGTTTGCATTTTTTCTGCAAGAGCCAGATTTCTAGCAGCAAGCGCCAAAGAATACTGTGGTTCCTGAGAATATACTGCATCGATAGCTCCGCAACAGTTCCAGTCTGGAACCTCTACTAGTTCAATGTCTAAAACTTTGCAAATAGCTTTGGCTGATACATCATATTCCTTTGTGGTCGAATGGACCGAGCATCCTGGGAAGTAAGCATACTTCATTGTTTTTTGCCTCCAACTACAGTTTTGCGCATAGTTTCCAAATCAGCGGTATGTTCAATTTTTACTGGTCGCAAACTAATCTTGCCCTTCTTTGCGAGTCTCATGCCTAAAGAGGCAGTATGCATCAGAGCATTGGGGTCTGATTTCTTAATTGTTTTCGTCAAAAGCAACGCTTCATCAAGTCTGCCATATTTAGTTACGATGTCGTCGAAGCCCTTGTGGAACTTGGGTTTTACTGTGCTTTTGGCTTTGTTCTCTTTTAAAGAGAGGTTTTTCAGTGACATCATAAGCGTGGTAAAATCTATTCCTCGAGGACAGCGGCTAGTGCATGTGTAACAACTGGAGCATTTCCATATGGTATAGCTGGATAGTACTTCGTCGCGCATCCCTAAGGTGATCATCTTTACGATTTGTGTTGGCGAATAATCCATGGAGTACCTTGTTGGGCATCCTCCAGAGCAGACTCCGCACTGGATGCATTCTAGGATTTTATCTCCGCCTGGGAGTTTCTCTACTTCATGAACAAAGTCAAGTCGATTTCGTTTAAGAGTTGCAGCTGCAGATTCGGAAACGACTTTCACTTCGTTACATTCAGGGTTAGGTTCGGTTTTACTTTGCAATGATTTCACCTACAATTTGTTTTTTAAGTGTTTCTCGCTTTTCAGATTTTACTGGTCCCATCTTCTTTATGCGTTCAGTAAACGAGTCGAAGAGAGCAAAAATTTTCTCGTATTGAGGAAGAGTTGTTGTGATTGACTGTATCCTAAGGGATTCAACGCCGGCTTTAGCGAGTTCCTTCTTCATCTGTATAACACGTTCACGCAGTTTGTCTTCTTTGAACATGCTATCATCGCCTTCTATTAGGAGCACTCCGTCTGCGCCATTAGCAAAAGCGTGGAGCAGGTGTTTGATGCCTAAACGCCCTGCGCTTGGAACTCCGATGATTCTCATTTCAGTTGGGTATGCTCGTCGGTTTTGTCCGCCTAAGTCTGCTGCACCATAAGCCGTCTTTTTTTCGATGAAAGCGACAATCTTTGGAGAAGATTCACCTTGAGAGCTAACTGCGTCTATTTGAGCGATTAATTGGGATTCAGTGCTGTTTTTAAGATCGATTGCGCCCTTAGGGCAGGTTGGAACGCAAACGCCGCATCCGATGCAGGATATTTCGTCGACAACCAGTTTGTCTTTGTCCATTTTTATCGCTTTGGTTAGACATTGATCTACGCAGACGCCGCAGAGATTACATTTTTCAGGGCTGACGAATGCAACTTCTGGTGAAACTGAAATTTCGCCTCTGCCCAAGAATGTAGCGATCTTAGACGCGGTAGCCATTGATTCCATGGTGGTTTCTCGAATGTCTTTTGGTCCTTGAGCAGTTCCTGCGATGAAGATTCCTTCACGTTTGGTTTCTACACCTCGGAGTTTATGGTGAACTTCCAAGAAGAAGTTGTCTGGTCCAAGGTCGATGCCAAGCATCTCGCTTAGTTCTTTTGTTCCGGTAGTTGGAATTAATGCTGGGCTAAGCACAACTAAGTCGAAGTTTTCCTCGATTTGTTTTCCAAGAATTGTATCCTCTGATCTGACTGTTAGTTGATTGCCGTTTGGGATTACTTCAGCTACTCTTCCTCTAACGAAAACCACGTTGTGTTCTCGGGCTTTAGCATAGAATTCCTCGTAGCCTTTGCCGTGCGCTCGCATATCGGTATAGAAAATCCATGATTCTGCGCCTGGAATTGACTTGTCAACCAACAAAGAATGCTTTACGGCGTTCATGCAGCCTATTTTACAACAATAGGGTACTCCGTTTTCGGTTGTTTGGCGGCTTCCAACGCATAGGAGGAAAGCTACTTTCTTTGGAACTTCGCCGTTTGAAGGCTTATGGAGGCCTTGCAGCATAAGTCTCTCAAACTGGATGCTTGTTACCACGTCTGGATGAAGACCGTAGCTATAGTTGCTAAATACCTTAGGATCAACCAAGTTGTAACCTGTGCTCACAACCATGCTTCCCACTTTAAGGTCTATGAATTCATCTTTCTGATCGAAGTCGATTGCTTTGCTTTTACAGAATTTCTCGCAGATACGGCAAACTCCACGGGTGTGATATAGGCAGTATTCTTTGTCTATGACGTATGCGTTGGGGATAGCTTGTTTGAAGGGGATGTAAATTGCTTTTTCCTGCAACAAACCTTCTTCGTATTTGCTTGGTTTCTTAACTGGACATTTGGTAGCGCATTCGCCGCAGGCCGTGCATTTTCCAAGAATTACGTTTCTAGGGGTAATCTTTACTTTTACTTCGTAATTTCCCGGTGTACCTTTCAAACCTACTACTTGGGCGTTAGTGTAAACTTTGATGTTTGGATGCTGAGCCACGGAAACCATTTTCGGCGTTAAAATACATGCTGAACAGTCGAAAGTGGGAAAAGTTTTGCTAAGTTGAGACATTCGACCACCGATACTTGGGTTCCGCTCTACAAGGTAAACTTGATAGCCTTTATCTGCGAGTTCCAACGCTGAATAGATTCCGGCGATGCCGCCGCCGATTACTAGAGCGCTTTCTGTTACTTTCATGCTTTTAGGAGTTAGAGGTTCGAGGTATTTTGCTCGGGCTACAGCGCCTTCGACGAGGGCTATGGCTTTGCCTGTAGCTTTTTCTTTATCGCTGTGGACCCAGCTGCATTGCTCCCTGAGGTTTACCATGTCAAGGAGGTAAGGGTTAAGTCCTGCTGACTTAACTGCCTGCCTAAAAGTGTCCAAATGCATTCGTGGGGAACAAGAGGCTACGATTACGCGGTTGAGTTTGTGCTCTTTTATTGCGTTTTTTATTGTATCTTGACCTGGATTGCTGCAGACATACTCTAATGTTTCAGCAACTTCTGTGTTCTCAAAAGATTTTGCGGCTTGTTTGACACGGGCAACATCAACGGTGTCACTGATGTTTCCTCCGCAATGACAAATAAATACTCCAATTCGAGGTTTTTCTGACATTACTATACCACGATTTGATTTAATTGGGAGTTACTAATGAATCAAAACCTATAATGCCACTTAAAAAGATTACTTGGATAATTATCAAATTAACAGACTATTTTGAAAGTTGTCTTAAATGCCAATCCCCAATGAAATCCACTAAGCGAATGCTCTTATCATGCAATTAAACGCACTAATAATCAGGATACCCCTTCATCGTCAGATAATTCAAGGCAAATCAATATTTATGAAACTTTTAAAAAATAACCAAAACTTTTTCTGCAACAAAGCTAAATCTTCTTAGGAATCTTGAATGGCAAAATGGGCACATGAAATAATCCTTGAAAACATGCCCCCCTTCAGCTGGCTGCCCAGAGGCTACAACGTTCTCCTGCAACTGATTCTAATGGAGATCGGAGGCACTCTACTAGCTCTCTTTCTGAATTTGCCCACGCAATCCATTATTTTCGGTTCCTTAGCAATATTTATCGTATCTATCTGGAGCTTCCTGATCTATCACATAGGCGTTACCATCCATAAAATGGAGCCGCCATCAGCGCCTTTAGAAAAGAAAGTAGTGCAAGACTACCAAACTTCTCTTTTTAATCCCCGACATTACGAGTTGTATCTTGGATTAGCCGTTTTCGGTTTTCTTGTCGCTTACCTTATCTTCTTTGGTCAAAACCTTGTTAGCTATTGGCTAGGCGGAAAAGTTTCACCTGCGCCACTTTTCCTCATAGGGCTCGTTCTATGGGATTTGTCGTACCGTTTGGGTGTGGGCATGTGGTCGGCTGCAATTGCTTTTCGACGCTCAGTAAACTTCCTATTCGTCTACGAGACCCGCCCGAAAATGCGTTACACCGCTTACAGAGAACTGAACATTCTCAAAAAGATGGATAAAATAAACTTCGCCTTTGGACTTGTCACTTTGCTGCTTTATCCTTTGTTCAGCTCCAACTTGCCCCTGTTTGTAGGACTCATAATTTATTCGGGCGGCATTCTGTTTTTTTCAGCAGCCTCTCTGTTTGCTATGGAACGGATTTACGGGTTTCCACATGAAGCGGTTTGGCTTCTGGAAGAATGCAAAGTTGCCTTTATCGGAACTTCCGACAAGAAAATGCAGCCACACTTGACACCTGTAATCTTCGTTTTCGTGGGCAACTCGCTATTCTTCATTACTTCAAAAGTTACAAAGAAAATCAAGAACATCCGAGAAAACCCAAAAATCGCTTTCTTAGTCGACTTCCGCGACGAGAACAATTTATACAATAACCGCGCGGTTTTGTTCACGGGAAAAGCAAAAGTCTACGGGATTTTCGACGCAATGTTAAATCTCATTAAATTGATCAGGGTTCAAAGGGCTTTCTACAAAAAATATCCCGAGTACATGAATGAGTACAAAAAGGAAGAACGAAATCTGCCTCTTGCTTGGAGAACCACAATATTCGTAAGCCGAATACCCATAGAAGTACAAACGGAAAAAATTGTTTATTGGCGGGAAGCAAGAGCCATTAAGCTTCCACTAGGTGAATAACATGGAAAAAACAAAGCTTCCTCCTGAAATGATTGAGGTCCTTACAACAAGCCATTTTTCTTATTTGTGCACAACCGACCAGAAAAATCAGCCACATATTACGCCGATGTTCTATGTTTTTGACGAGAAAACCAATGATATATTTATTTTAGCCTCTTCTAACTCGAAGAAAATGCATAATATCAAGCTTAACCCCAAAATCGCCCTAACAATAGATGTTAGAGACCCAATTAACCCCTTCAACAACCATGGTGTAATGGTACAGGGTACAGCAATAGTTGAAAAAACAGAGCCCGGAATTGGCAAAGAGGTGCCTCATGTCGCCATGTACCTTGAGGGTCAAGCTTTCGTCGAAAAAACTGAGCAGGAAACTGAAGAAGAGAAATTGGCTCAAGCGTCTAAAGCTTTTGCAGAGAAATATCCTGTCCTTTTAGAAGCTCAGTCGCCTGTAGTTGGTGAAGTCAAAAAATTCTCTGAAAAACTAGTAAAAATTGTGCCTAAAAGAATGGTATTCTGGAAAGGTCCTAACTTCATTACAGTTAACTTAAATAAATAAAAGAGGGCAGGGTTTGCTTTGCGCTAACCCCCTCCCCTTATATAAAGCAAGCATAGATTGGCTTAAGAGCTGTCAACTAAGTCTCGCAGTTCTGCTGATATCTTTAAATGGTTAAAGCTTGGGCAATAACAGGGACAAGACCTAGTCCAAGAATTATTGTTAATGACGCTGCGATGATTATAACGATCACTTCTGGATCTTTAAAGTGTTCTTTCGCTTGCACGCTTTCACCTGAAGGTCTCGTGGTGAATATCGATAATATTATTTGACCGTAGTAACCGACGGATATTCCTGTGTTGATGATTGCTATAAGCGTTAGCCACCATGCAGTTTGTAAAGGCGCAATGAAGAGGTAAAGGAACTTACTCCAGAAACCCAGCAACGGAGGCATGCCAATTAAGCTTAGAACGAGAATGCCTATGCCGATGGATAAGATGGGCATTTTTCGCCAAAGCCCACTGATACCACTTAGGTCTGTCCGTATGCCTTTTTGCTCTATGTAGGCTAGTGCAATGAAAACCCCGGAAGTGGCTAAAATATACGTAGTGAGATGCAGAGCGATCCCTTGAACGCCGATTGCCGCTCCCGCCCCGCTTGTTGCTGCTGCGAAGCCGACTAAAATGTAGCCTACTTGTGCAATGCTACTGTAAGCCATCATTCTCTGCACGTTTCGTTGAATCAACGCTGCAATATTGCCAAATGTCATTGTAACTATGGCAAGAACGGAAAAAAGAATAAACCATCTATCGCCTAGAAGAGAGGCGAATGGATAGAGGACACGGAAAAGCGCGATTACGCCAGCCGCCTTCAGTACGGTAGAAATGAAGGAAACGGTAATGGGATTAACACCGCCGTAAACGTCAGGTAGCCAGCCATGGAAAGGCACAATGCCTATTTTGAAGCCGATTCCTACGATAAGCATTACTAACGCTATCAGCGTTAGCGGCAAATTCGCTGAGGTTGCAGCTTTTGCGATCAAGTTCATGTCAGTTGTTGCACCCGTTAAGCCGATGAGGATTGCGATTCCAAAGAGCAGGAAAACTGAGGCAAGAACACCCATAAGTGCATATTTGCTTGCACCTTCAAGGGCAGCTTCATCTTTCTTAAGTGCGACAAGAGCGTAAGCAGCGACGGATACAAGAGCCCAAGCTGCCAAGAGAAGAACTAAGTCGTTAACCGAAACTAAGTAGTAAACTCCAACTGTTATGAGAAGCAGCAGCGAGAAATAACTGGGCGCTGTAGTCCACTTTTTGGTTTGGTTAAATGAAGCAAAAGTTACCAGAGAAGCGGCGACGCTAACAATCAGAAACAGGAAGGCGCCGTAGCTGTCTATTTTGAGTGCTCCGTTGTAGATGATTGTTGGAGCTTGATTCAGAGTTAGGTATAGTAAACCTGCTGATAGGAATATTGCAATTAAGGTTGCTGCTAAGCTCGCGTATCGGCTGACTTTTATTTTCAATCCGTAATCTATTGTTGGAACAACCAAGCCTATGCCGACTACTATTATTCCAAGCGAATCAAGTATAGCTTCTATAGCTGAAATTGGCATCTAAAGTAACCCCCATAGCAAGAACACCATCAACAAAACGAATCCAATTACCAATAACAGTAAATAATGATTGATTTTTCCAGTTTGAATCTTTCTAAAACTATTCGAAATTGAAAGAGCTGCTTTGGCAATTGCGATGTTATAGAATCTGTCAATTCCACCGGTTTCGAAGAACTTGAAGCCTAGTTTGTAGGTTTTGGTTGTAAACCATGGAATGAATCCGTGGTAGAAGCCGTCGATGATTTTTGTGTCAAACCATTTGAAGATGCCCCTGTATAGTCTGCTTCCTCCGTTAACAAAGATTTTGTAATAGACGGATTGGATGTACCAGCGTTGATAAAGGAAATCGTGAATTGCCCTGAAGCCGTGGCTGACCTCCATTTTAGCTGCGATGTTTTTCTGGAAATTCGGTTTCCCATAAATCATGTAAGCTAAAGCTAATCCAACTGCGAGCATGCCTAAGGATAAGCCCGTAGTTAACGGGTCGAGACTAACTTGGAAGACAGTTGGCTTATTCACCAGTCCCAACACGCTCTTGGTTAATGCAGCGTAGAAGTCTCCTCCCAAAAAGAACCAGAATACTCCTAAAACGAGGCTAGCTAGCGCCAATACGAAGTAAGGTCCGACCATCAGCAAGCTGGTTTTATGAAGTTTATGGGTTTCAGCCAGCTGTGTGACGTTTGGGGATGGCTGAGTACGGAAGGTTCGAATTACGAGCCTAGCGGAGTAGAAGGCAGTTATAGCTATTGTGCAGACCGCTAGCGTTATCGGAATGATAAGTCCAGTTTGGTAAACGCTTTCAATCATGCTATCTTTTGTCCAGAACCCAATTAGCGGCGGCAGACCAGCAAGACTTAGAGCTGAGACAAGCATGGCAATGAATGTATACTTCATGTATTTGGATAATCCGCCCATATCGGTTATGAACCTAGAGCCAACAGTGTGGATGACTGCTCCAGCGGCGAGAAACAGGGCTGCTTTAAAAACTCCGTGAGCCATAAGCTGACCAAAAGCTGCGATGAAACCGTTTGTGAAGTCAGGAATGAGCCCCGCGGAACCCGCTGCCATGAACATGTACCCAAGTTGGGAAGCGGTGGAGAACGCCAAAATAAGTTTCAGCTCTTTAGCCACGATAGCCTGGGTCGCCATGAAAAACGCTGTGAAAGCACCGATGTAAACTACTATGGTGAAGAAAATAGTGACGCTTGAAGCCGATGCCGGCATAGTTGTCCTCAAAACTGTGAGCACTAAGAAGAAGATTGGCATGAATCGGAGCATGAAGAACACTCCTGCTTTAACCATTGTTGCTGCATGGATGAGTGCGCTAACTGAGGTTGGGCCAGTCATAGCTGTTACAAGCCACTCGTGGAAGGGGAACTGTGCGCTTTTTGCGAATGCACCCAACGAGAAGAACATAAGGAATGGAAGCAAGAGGCCGCGGATTGCCATAGCTGGACCCCAAGTGCCGGCGCCCGCTGCCATGTCTGGAATGCTTAGGGTATGTGTGAAGGCGTAGATGAGAGCTATTCCCGCGATGAAGCCGACGTCGCCAAGTCGCGTGAAAATTAAAGCTCGTACGCCGCTGTGGCTTGGGGAAAATTCCATCGAGGTTCCTAGCGCTTTGCCGCCAGGGTCCCCAACCCAATTTTTCTTTTCATCAGTAAACCAGTGCCCTATGAGGGCGTAGGATGCTAAGCCTGTGCCTTCCCAACCGATGAAAGTTAAAAGGAGGTTGCTGGAGAGCACGATAAGCATCATGCTGCCGGTGAAGAAGCTAAAGAAGAACCAATATCTGCTTAAACCTGAATCGTCCTCCATGTATTTTACGCTGTACACAGCAATCAAGAAGCAAAGCCACGCTACTATGACCACCATGAAGGCGGCTAAACTGTCAACGTAGAGTCCGAAGTCCACGTTTAACGCGGGGATCCAAGGCACAGAAAACCGAACTACGCCCGTACTGCTTTCTAGAACGCTCTTGAGTAGAAGTGTTGCTGAAACGGCGGTGACGAGAAGTGAACCAACTGAAATTGCATTTCTGAACTTGTTCTTTTTCAGAATCATAGAAAGGAAAAGGACCAGAGCTGCCCCTACAAAAGGTGCTGCCCACGTCACATTTGCTACTATTTCGTTCAGACTCATGTTATTTTCTACCCTGTGAAGGCGCTAAGAAACTTTGTGAGAGGATCGATAAAGATTCCTGGGAAGAAGAACAGCAGGACACCGACCACCGCAATTATGATAATGGGTATAAGGATAGCCTTCTTAACTTCCAATCCCTCGCCTTTTGGTTGGTCCGGCGAAGGTTGGCCGAAAAAGATGCGTTTCATGGTTATGAAGGCATAAGCTGTTGACAATCCAATGGCAACCAGCAACCCAATCACCATGAGAATAAAGGCTGTTGATCCCATTGCTTGCGCTCTGCCTACTGCCCCAAAGACTATGAGCACTTCACTCCAAAGCCCAAGTGAAGGCGGAATGCCCGTTATCTGCATGAAGCCAAGAAGTGCCAGGGCGGCGGTTATAGGCATTTTTGTTGCTAATCCACCCATTTTGCTAAGACTTCGCAAGCCGCCGAATTTCACAATAAGCACACCTGCAACGGAGAATAAGATTGCCTTACCTATGGCGTGAGTCGCAAACTGCAGCATTGCACCAGAAATTCCAAGCGTGTTCATGCTTGCAATACCAAGCAGCATATAGCCCATTTGGGAAACGCTTGAGTAGGCAAGCATTCGTTTGAAGTCGTCTTGAGCAAGCGACATAAGCCCACCGTAAATCATAGTGACCAAGGCGAGAACCATGAGGTAAACTGAGGCATCAGCTAGTACAGTTGGAAACATTATGAAAACTATTCTTGCCAAGGCATAGCCGCCGATGCCGATTAAGCAAGGCGAAAGCAGGGCAGATACTGGAGTAGGTGATTCAGCGTGGGCGTAAGGCAACCAAATGTGAACGCCGAAGACAGCCATTTTGATAAATAGACCAATCATAATGGCAACGGCTGTGAATATCAGTATAGAACTGGGCAAAGTTGTCCAAAGTGTCGTGTTAAATGTTAAGGTCTGCATGTTCAGGATGTCAAAGGTTCCTGAGTAAAATCCGAAAGTGATTGAACCGATCAGGAATAGTAAAGCACCTACGTGGGTCCAAATCAAATACATCAATGCGATTCTTTCTCGTTTTCCGTAGCCGTAGAATGCGATAAGCAGGAAGCTTGGAACCAAGGTTAATTCAAGGAAGATGTAAAACTCAATTAGGTTTGTCGCCAGTGCACATCCGAGCATTGCTGCAGAGAACATAACATAGAGCATGTAGTAAGTGCCCCATGACGGTTTGTTGGATTTTTCATGCTCCATCTCTTCGAAGCGGTGCTTCATATAAGGAACCGAATAAATTGAAATCAACATTGTAACTAACGCTATAGAAAAGGCAATTGGGGCGCTCAAGCCGTCAAGCAGCATTGAAAAGGATCCGACGCGTGCAGCACTGAAGTATACTGGATCCACAATTCCGGGGCTAATTCCCGGGATAAATAGTAAAATGGAAATAACAGCAAGCGGGAAAGCTAAAAGCGCGGTGCTTATCGCTGCTAAACCTTTCTGGCTAGTCTTTTTACCAATTAGGGGTAGGAAAATGGAGGCCACTAAGGGCACAACAACGATTGAAAGTAGAACGGGCATGCTTAGTTGAATCATATTGTTTAACCTCTTGACTCCTTTAATTCGTAGACATCTGTTCGTTTCTTAATTCGATACATTAAAACTGCAATTGAGATGAGTATGCCCACGTCGGCAGCCGCTATTCCGGTTGCAAGCAATGCAACTACTTCTCCTGTAGCGGGAGACGGGGACTCTGATGACAAAGCCACTAGCGCCAAGATGGCTGCATTAAAGTTAACTTCCGTCGAAAGCAGCATTCTCAACATGGTTCTCTTCGTGATAATTCCATAGAGACCTATTGAAAACAAGATTGCAGACAAAACCAGGAATAAAACAGTTATATCCATCAAGTTGCCTCCTCTTTTCGAGCTATAGTTATTGCTTCAATCAAAGTGGTCACTAACGTTAGTGCAGCAATTAGAAGAGCAAAACCGTATTTTTCAGTTAACAAACTAGCTAGTTCCCTGTAACTTATGTAGGAAGATTGAACTCCTCCTGTAAAATACATGGCAAAGACGCCACCAATCAGAACAGCCGCAACTACTACGGAAATTATCGCAACGATGCGGACGGGGCGCTCAACTGAAGGCGCCTCATCGAACATTGAGACTGAAAAGATTATGAAAGTAACCGCAGCCCCTATGTAAACTGAAACGAAAAATAACGCGAGGAAATTGAAGCCTAATAGTGTAAAGAGTGCAGCGTTTGCCATTCCCAATATGCCCAAGAACAAGGCGGAATATACAAGGGATTTATGCTGGACTACCAAGATTGCAGAAACCACGGAGAGAGCGGCTAACGCAATGAAGAGTATTACGCCGTAGTCAAATGGAAAAGCAAAGTCAAACAGGGTCATATTTCAAACCTCTTTTTTCATCGAAAACCGGTTTTACCTTTTTCGGTTGTTTTTCAATCGGAGGACCTTTAGCGAAATCTGCTGGTTTTAGTTTCTGCTCGTCTAAGTTGAAGCATGCCTTGTCATGAATTAGCGACATTTCAAGTGCATTTACTGGGCAAATATCAACACAGAACCCACAGAAAATACACCGCTCATAAGTTAACCCGGGATGTCTGTGATTTGCAAAAAACTGGCGCAAAAATTCTCCAGTTAACCCGCGGCCGCACTCGGCGTCGGCCTCTGCTTTGTACATTTTAATGGCGTTTGACGGGCAAATTCGTGCGCATTGTTTGCAGCTTATGCAGACGTCGATGTTAAGTTTCAGCATGCCCTTGTAGTTAGGGGCGAAATCTTGTATGACTTCTGGATACATGAGGGTTGCGCGGGGCTTAAACAAGTATTTGACTCCTGTTGCGATGGTGTCTATATGGCCTCTAACGTCTATGCCCAAAAGCTTCCTGCGAGTTTTCTGCTTATTTATCTAGATAACCCCCAACCCAACTAGTACAAGAGCAAGAACGACGCCCAAGACTGCAAGTATGAAAAGTTTATGCCACCCTAGCCGCAAGGCTTGGTCCAAGCGGTATCTTGGGTAGACGCTTCTCATAAAGACCGCCAGAGCCATCACTAATAGCGCTTTGACAAGCACAATGACGCCGGAAAATATCGCGGAAAACACTGGGTCTGGCGTTGTAATGTTTAGAAACATTGGGTTCCAGCCTCCTAAGAAAACAAGGGAGTAGAACAAGCTAAGCACATACAATTTTGCGTAGGGAGCGCCCAGACATAGAATGAAAACGATGCCGCTGTATTCGGTGTAAGGTCCGACCACGATTTCGCTTTCTGCTTCAGAGATATCGAAGGGAAAACGCGCTGTGGTCATCAATAGTGCACCGAAACAGGCAATTGCCGCCAGTGGATTTAGAACGATGCCCCAGACGCCTGATTGTTTTTCTACAACTTGAATGAGGCTTAAAGTGTTGTAAGTTAGGGCCATGGAGAGAATGGAAATGAACAGGGGAATTTCATAACACATCATTATGTAGCCTTCCCGCAAGCTACCAATGAAAGAAAACTTGTTGTTGCTGGACCAACCGATCAAAACAACCATTAAAGGACCTAATGTTCCAAGAGCGGGAACCAAAAGCAAAGTCAAGTCACTCTGGGTAGCTGTGAAGGTGGCGCTTAGTGGAATAGCTACAATCGGCAATAAAGTGAAAGTAAAAAAGAATATTGGTGCAAGAATGAAGACTTTCTTATCTGAATCTTTTGGAATGATAAACTCGGAGAAGAGATATTTGAGCAGGTCAGCCATCATCTGTATGATGCCGCCGAATCTCTTGAAAATATACAAGGGACCATAGCGCATCTGTACTTTTGCTGTTAGTTTCCTTTCAAACCAGATGAGCAAGAGCAAAACAACTAGAAGCGTTATGAACCCAGGGAAAATTAGAGGTATGAAAACGGGAGGAGACGTCAAGATCTGCCAAATTGTTTCAAATATGTCCACGGTTATCTGTCAGCCTCCGGCGGAAAATAATCCAAGCTCCCATACACTGAGGGCACATCAGCAAGCCTTCCTCCTAAGAGAGCTGGCCTAAAAGCAGCTACGTTTTTGAAGGAAGGCGTTATCATTCTAAATCGGTATGGCTTTGTTGTTCCGTCACTAAGGAGATAGGAGAAGAGTTCGCCTCTGCCTGCTTCAATTCGTGAGATTGCTTCGCCTTTTGATGGTTCTAATTCGGTGAAAAGCTTCGGGAATCGGAGAATGCTATTTTTATCCATGATTTCTCTCATTTCGGGAGTGATGAGGTTTAGGTATTTCTCGGCAAAATACGGTCCCGAAGGAAGTTTTTCTAAAATTTGCCTCATTAAACTGAGACTTTGTTTCATTTCTTCTCGGCGAACCAGCAACCGCGCATAACAGTCACCCTCTTCCCGAGTTATAAGATCAAAATCCAATTCATCGTAAGCGCAGTATGGCTCATTTTTTCTTGCGTCATAAGCAATCCCTGACGCCCGCAAATTGGGGCCAACGATGCCTATTTTGAGGGCTTCGCTTTTTGGGATAACTCCAACCCCCTCTAAACGCGCTATGGTTACGGGGTTATCGACGAAAATCTTGTTGTAATCATTCAGCCTGCGTTCAAAGTAAGCGACGACTTTTAGGGCTTTGCCTTTGAAGTCTGGGGGGAGGTCGCGTCTTATACCGCCTGGAACCATAAAAGACGGGGTGAGTCTTGCGCCTGTCCACTGCTGAGTCAGCTCCAAAAATGGCTCTCTGTCTTGAAATGCCCATTCAAACACTGTTGAGGAACCAATCATGTTTCCGAAAATGCCAAGCCCGTAAAGGTGGCTGTGAATTCGGCTCATTTCGCATAGGAGCATCCGCAAGTACTGTGCACGTATAGGAATTTCAACATCCAAAAGTTTTTCAAGCGCCAAAATGTATCCGAGGTTAGCGTTGGCAGTGTCGGGCAGCATGGGTCTCTCCACAAGAGGGATGATTTGCATATAAGTTTTGGTTTCAGCTAACTTCTCGACTGCACGATGGACGTAGCCTATGTTGGGCTCAAAATTGACGATTATGTCGCCGTCAACTTCGGCGACTAATCTCATGTGCCCTGAACCTGGGTGCTGTGGACCGATTAGAAGCTCAACAGTTGCGTCGCTCAGGCTTCTGTCCCCTCTGTCTTTATTATGAAGTCTCTTCTGAGTGGTGGTCCACCTTCAAAGTTATCAAGAAGCATGAGTCTTCCTTTTTCTGGCAGACCCTCAAATGTGACACCCAAAAATTCTGCAGTTTCCCTCTCAGGGTATTCTGCACTGGGCCAAGTTTCTGTAACTGTATTAATTCGTGCATCTGCTCGGTCTACAGAGGTTTTCAACTCCAATATAATCTTGGAAAGCTCAAGGTTTTCATGTGCGGAAACATGATAGAGTATGTCAATTTTCTTTTCCAAGGGGTAATCGATGCCGGTTACTGATTTAACATGGTCGAACCCGATAACGTAGAGTTTCTGGGCAACTTCAGTTATTTTTGAGGCTTCGACTGTCGCTTTGAGGAAATTCGGAGCGACCAAGACGAAGTCAGCGGCTAAACCTTTGAGTGCCTCAGAAATCTGGCTGAAAATAGCCTCAGGGCTCTGGATATGGTGTCCCCCGTTTCCGTATTTTCTCACGAGTCATCATAATTCCTTTCAAAACGCCTTCAGGTCTAGGTGGACATCCAGGAATGTAAACATCAATTGGTAATATTTCGTCTGGCCTGACTATGTTGTAGCTGTTCCAGAATATTCCACCATCAATGGCGCAGGCGCCCATTGCTACAACAAATTTTGGTTCGGGCATTTGGGCGTAAACAATTTTGGCTGCTTCCGCCATCTTTTTGGTTAGTGTTCCTTCGATGAATATGACGTTGCATTGACGTGCGCCCAAAAATGGCAAGGCACCGAATCTTTCGGCGTCGTATCTGGGACAGAAAGCGGCTGCGAATTCTGTTCCGCAGCATGCGGTAGTAAAGTGAACAGGCCAAAGTGAATATGAAATGCCCCAGTTTCTTATGGAGCTGATTGGTTTTCGCTTGATAGCTTTTCTCACGCTTTTCTCAAAATTGCTTTTGGCTTGCTTGGCGGTTTTCACTTTTTCTTTTCCTCCCTCATTTCCCATAAACGAACCTTTCTAGCAGCATCAAGCCCGAAAATTAGAGGTGGAACAAGAATTAGCAGAATTGCACCGAAAAGAGTTGAAGTAGCGAAGAACGCTTGGTGAGCGTCCATTAAGAGCAGAAAAGAATAGATAAAAACTGGCTCTACTGCCAGGAAAACTACGAGGTAAGCGAAATATTGCATTGTGAGTTTTCCTCGTCCTTGTTTGGTTGGAATGTTCCCGCAGTCAAACCTCTCATTTTTAAGAGGCATTGGTTTTGGCGGTGCAACAACTCGGCTTATGGTGAAGCCTATAACACCGAAGGCTATGCCGCCAGCCAGAGCTAAAATAAACGCGATTAGAGTGCTTGTATCGACTAGAAACGTTGTCGTTTTCAGCATCCTCCCTTGATACAGCACTCACTAGGCAGTAAAAGCGCGATGAATATATTATCCCCTATGTCCCCCATCATTACGCCGCTTCTCCCTATCCGAAATTGTTTTGCTAATACGATTTTCCAGCCTAATATGCATTTTGTTGTATAACTATAACTAATTTAATAAAAAAGCATTATATTTCTTCCACTGATAGAGGGAAATTAAAGAGCAAAATTATTTAAAACCGAAACCTTTTTTCACCTTGCGTTACTTTCAACGAAATCGAATATGACATCGGTGAACACCTAAGATGACCATAACCCAAAGACAGCAGGTTACTCCCCGTTACCGATGGGCAGTATTGTTCGCCACTGTCTTGGCTTTTACAATGTACGCTTTTGCTCTCCAATCAGTGCCACCCCTGCTAAAACAGTTTCAAGCTATTTTCAACATCGATGCAGCAACAGCAGGGCTTTTGATGTCTATGGTTGTTATTCCAGGAATTGTTTTGGCGATACCAGCAGGCATACTAGTAGGAAAATATAGCTTTAGAAAACTAGGATTTTTATCGACCCTAACGATTGGCATTGGCAGCTTAATTATAGCGGTTTCATCAAGCTTTCCTGGGGCGCTCTTGGGTCGATTCATCATAGGCTTAGGAGGAGGCTTGCTTTCTGTTGGGGCTCCTTCGATTGTTCCACAATGGTTTGAGCACAAGGAAATGGGAAGAGCAATGAGTGTTTTTGCAGTAGGTATGCCTACAGGTACGATAGCGGCATTTTTTACTGCGCCATTTTTAGCCCAAAGTTTTGGTTGGCAATCTCTGTTTTATGTGGGAGCATTAATTTCAACACTATCTGCAATATTTTTCTGGTCAATAATGAGAGATGGCCCGTTAAAAGGTGATTCAAATACTAAACTTTCAAATGTTTTACAAGCACTTACCAACCGTGAAGTCTTGAAAGCGAGCCTTATTTGGATGTTCTTTAACATGGCTGCAATTGGCTTTCTGACGTGGGCCCCTAACCTCTTCGTCACGTTCAAAGGTCTGACGCTGGTCAACGCCAGCATTTTTTCAAGTCTAATTATGGTTTCAATCTTCTTTTTTACGCCTATTTTCGGGTATGCCTCGGATAGATCTGGAAAGCGTAAACCCTTCATAATTGCCAGCCTAGTGCTTATGGCGGTAAGCCTATACGTCATCACTTACTTGAATGACGCATCTCTGGCGGTTTCTATCATAATTCTTGGTGCAGTGGCCTCAAGTGTTCCGCCTCTTGTTATGGCAATAACGGCTCAGACTCTGCCTCCAAGATTGGCTGGTATGAGCTTTAGTAGCGTAACGCTCTGGCAAAATATTGGAATAGCACTGATAGCTCCGATAATAGGATACCTTATTGGAACCACGCATTCTTTGTCATTGATTTTTCTGGCACTGTCTATTTTTGCTTTGATTGGAGCAATGGTAGCTCTTACGCTTCGTTCAAGATAAAGGGAATCTGATTTTCAAAGTTTCCAAGAATATTTCAGCTACTTTGAAGCCATGTATAATCCAATGACACCAAACGAAAGCGGCTTAAAAGACGTATCAGTAAAACCTGCCCTCTTAAACATTGCCAAAATATCAAAGGGAACCGGAAAGTTAGCCGCTGAATTTCCAAGGTATTTATAGGCTGGTTTAGCGCCAGAGAGCCAGCCTCCAACAAAAGGAATGATACTTAAGCAGTAGAAACGAAAGAAACGTTTGACGAATCGATTCTTTGGCTGACTAGTTTCAACGCATATGAACTTTCCATCTGGTTTGAGCGTCCGATTTACTTCTTTCAAGTATGCGATAGCTTTGGGGTTCTTGTATAAGAGGTTGCGAAAAGAGAAAGAGATTTTTATGGTGTCAACATAGTTGCCTTTTAATGGGAGATGAGCAGCATCTGCAATAACAAAAGCAAAATTGTCCTTGCTAACCAATTTGTTCTTTGATTTCTTTGCGATTGCCCTTGAGAGCATTTCTTTACTGAAGTCAATACCTAACAAGAATGAGTTCTGGTCAAGATTCTTTAGAAGGTTAAACGTTAGGTCGCCGGTTCCGCAGCAGAGGTCAACTGTCAAGTGTCCGTTGCTTGATTGTTTTGCGCAGGCTTTTCGCCATCTTTTGTCTAATCCTAACGTTAAGAATTTGTTGCAAATGTCATATGTTTCTGCGACGGTGGAGAACATGGGTTTAAGCATGATAGTACATCTCACTTCCTTGTTAAACAGTTGATTTCTGATGATTTTAGTTTGATTCAAGGATATAAATTGTAGGGTTTTAATAGTAAAATTCGTGTAAATGTTTCCTAAGAGGCGTCTGACAAATCGTCAACTTTTCAATAAAAAATAAAGAAAGACCGAATAATCGCGACTAAAGCCGAAAAGTCGCAGCCAAAAATTAAGAGCTTCATTAGAAACAGTAAAAAATCTAGCAAGATGCACGGCTATTCGGAAGGTTCTTCTGCTTTACGTTTCCGGAAAAGAATAAACACGTGACCCCTAACCTCAACCAAAGCAGCATTAGTTTGTTCAGCTGCGTTAGCTGCAATAGCCTGAGCTGTAACTTCACCCTGCATAGCTGCTGGCAAAATCCTGACTTTCACCATCTTATTCCTCTGTAGTTGCTTCTCAATTTCACCTGTCAGCTGCGGCGTCAAACCTTCCTTACCAACCCAGATAGTCGGGTCCTCGTCTTTCAAAACATGCCTAACATGACGCTTCATTCGAGTAGTTATCTTGCTCAAGTTCCCTCTTCTCTTTTTTCTCTCTAAACATTATACGAGTTTGGTTACCGCAGTTTAAACATGTTACTACAACGTGAGGCTCCCTTTTCTGCTTTATCCTAACACGGCAATTAACACCCTGCACAAACATTGCGTTGCATTCCTTGCAGGTTTCCCGCCTAAACTCAACAGGTAAACGTGTTTTTGCAGCCATAGCAATCTTTCTTGCCGACAAAACATACTGTGCCGCCAGTTTAGGGTCAGCTTTGGCAACCTTCTTGGCTTGCTCGAAAAGTATTTGGATTCGTTGCCGGGCGATTTGCTTAACGTTGCTTTGCTGCTTCATCGGATACCAAACAACCCCAAAGGTAGAGTTCAATTACATAATTGCTTTTGCAAAGATTAAGTGCTTTTCTGCGCAAGCTCAAACTTCAACTGCCTCAAAGCATCATCCATCTTAAGCGGCTTATTCAGCAAGGTCTCCTGCGCCTTCGAGGTATCAAGCGATGAATCCATAGGACGCTTAGCTGGCCATGTGAATTGAGAAGACAAAACGGAATCAATCAAGCCCTTATTTAAGTCAAACGTTTCAGCGATTTGCTCAGCAAACTCTAATCGACTCACTCGGGTGGCACCACACAAATGATAAATCCCGGTTAGTCTACGCTCAATAACTTCCAAAGTCATTTCAGCCAAGTTAGTGTTAAGTGTGGGCGTGTTCCATTGGTCAGTTACAATCTTGACGCGTGCCCCTTTGCGCAGGGTTTCGATGAGCCAGAGGGCAAAATTTACTTTTCCAGCTGCAGGAGTGGAGCCATAAATTACGCTTGGACGAGCGATGAAGCATTCAGGTCGGGTTTGGACGATTTCTTCCGCTTTCAGCTTGGTTAACCCATAGTAGTTGATGGGGTCGGGGTTATCTGTTTCTTTGTAACGTCCCTTTTCGCCGTTGAAAACATAGTCAGTGGAGATGTAAATCAGAAATGAACCCGTGCTTCTGGCGGCGTCAGCAATGTTCTTTGTGCCTTCAACGTTTACTTTCCAAGCAAGCTCTTTGTTTGTCTCGCATTTATCCACATCCGTCAAGGTTGCAGCATGAACAACCACATCGGGCTTAATGGTTTTGAATGCTTCGGCAACCTGCTCTTTGCCAGAAATGTCCAGTTTAACGAAGTTGCCGTAAACTGTCAAGCTCTGAATATCCGAAGAATAAACCTCGATGTTCCTGTCAAGCGCAAGTTGGGCTAGTTTTGAACCGTAAAGACCACTAGCGCCCGTAATCAACAGCTTCAATGGGTACCAAGCTTCCAAGGCGTCGGATGCAAAATAACCTCTGTTGCAAAAGGCGTCCACCAGTGTTCGTTCTCAAGGTACCATTGAACCGTTGACTCCAACGATTTCTCAAAGCTAAACTTTGGTTTCCAACCCAACTCGGTCCTAGTTTTGGTTGAATCCAAACTGTAGCGTGTGTCATGTCCGGGGCGGTCTTCAACGAAGGTGATTAGGCTTTCAGGCTTATGGAGCAGGCAGATTATTTTTTTAACAATTGCAATGTTGGTAACTTCGTTGCCTGCGGAAACATTATAGATCTCTCCAGCTTTGCCTTTCTCAAGCACCGTTCTTATTGCTTCACAGTGGTCCTGAACGTATATCCAGTCGCGAATGTTGGTTCCTTTGCCATAAATCGGAATTGGAAGGTCTCTTAGCGCACGAATTACAGTTTTAGGAACCAACTTTTCTGGAAGTTGGTAGGGTCCAAAGTTATTGGTGCATCGCGTGATTGATACGTTCAATCCAAAGGTTTTGTGGTAGGATAACACAAACATGTCGGCGGCTGCTTTTGAAGCTGAATAAGGATTTGAGGGTTTTGGTGGGGTGTTTTCTGTGAATGAGCCTTCAAGGGCTTCGCCGTAGACTTCGTCGGTGGATACCTGCAAGAGCCTAGCTTTATGGTTGTGCCTTCGTATGGCTTCCAGAATCGTGAAAGTGCCAACGGTATTGTTCTGCAGGAACACGTTGGGGTCGGCGATGCTTCGGTCAACATGGGTTTCCGCCGCAATGTTCACAACCGCATCTACCTGATGAATCAGGCGGTTCATGAGCTGTGGGTTACAAATATCGCCCTTAATGAAAGTATATCGTTTATCATTCTCGATGTCATGCAGATTTGCCGGGTTAGCACCCATGCCCATTTTGTCAACGTTTATCAATTCGCAGTCAGTGTAGTTTGCAAGCATAAGCCTGCAGAAGTTGCTTCCGATAAATCCTAATCCGCCAGTAACTAACAGTTTCATATTTATCACTTGTGGGGTGGAAAGTTCCAATCCCAGGGTTTACCAACACGTTCATCGCTTTTTTTGCCGTTTACGCTTTTAGGAACGAGTTTTGGATCATTCCAAGCGCGGCGTTCTTCATCTGGATTTGCAGGGTCATACAGGTTAGTGGTGAAATAAAGCAGCATAGCCGGTTCATTGCCAAGTGCTTTAAAGCCATGCCAATAGTGCCCAGGCACGCGAACAACCTGCAAGTCCAAGCCACTTGAAATAATCTCATTGACTTCCGATGTCTTATCGTCAAAAGCGCAAATTTTAATCATGCCTTTAAGCGCCAAAAAGTAATCATTTTGACCCTTAACGTGCCTGTGCCAAGCACGAATGATGTTAGGGTATGTAAATGAAAGGTTCGCTTGGGCAACAGTGTCTTCTCCAAAGAGTTCCTTCCAATCCTTACGCATAACTTCGGTAAAGAAGCCTCTCTCGTCTGGAAACCGACGTATTGGTCTAATTCTTATCCCTTGTAACATAAGTGATTCCCTGTTTACCTTCATACATATCATTTAAAAAAGTTTATAATGGTTGCTGTTTTCTGGCTCTAAACTTCTACTTCTGAGTAATCGCCCACATGCAACTTTATGGTTCGGTTCCTCTGGTTACGGGTTATCTTTGCGTTTTTGCCGATTAAACTGTCCTCAAGCCGCTCAACGTCCCTAACAGTGACGCAGTCCTGCACGACGCAGTATTCAAGGTTGGAATTGCAAATCTTTGAACCGTCTCCAATGCTGGTGTAAGGTCCGATGAAGGAGCCCTCAATCAACACCCCCTTTCCGATCACGCATGGCCCCCTAATGGTGCTGTTCACAATTTTTGATTCTGCAGCCACATTAACTCTGCCGTCCACAGTACTGTTGATTACTGTTCCTTTAATGTCACGTTGAATATACTCATCAAGTATCTTAGCGTTAGCGGATAAAATGTCGTCTTTTTTGCCTGTGTCAAGCCACCAAGAATTCAAGATTTCAGCCTTAACTGGAAAACCCATGTTTATCATTTCTTGGATAGCATCGGTAATTTCGAGTTCACCACGCCAAGACGGTTTAATCCGTTCTATAGCCTCATGTACTTTATTTGAGAACAAGTAAGTCCCAATAATCGCTAGATTGCCAATAGGCGTTTTAGGCTTCTCAACCAAGCGGACAATATTGCCCTTCTCATCCAACTGGGCGATTCCAAAACTCGAGGGATTATCCACTTCCTTAAGAATAATAAGTGCGTCAAGATGTTCATTTTTAAATTTTTTAACAAATGATTCTAAGCCTTGACCGGTCACGTTATCGCCTAAGCACATTACAAATGAATCTGAACCCAAAAAATGCTTAGCAGTTTTGACTGCATGTGCTAAGCCGAGTGGTTCCTGAGGAATATAACAGACATTAAGGTTCCAGCTAGAGCCATCTTTCACGTAATCCTCAACAAACTGTCCCGTTTCATGTGCAGTGATGATGCCAACTTTTTTTATGCTGGTTGCTGCTACCTGATCAAGAACGTATCCTAAGATAGGTTTGTTTGCCACAGGAATAAGTTGTTTGGCACAAGTAAAAGTTAAAGGTCGGAGGCGTGTGCCTTTTCCGCCGCTGAGAACAAGCGCTTTCATATCAATCCCTTAACTGATAAGTGAAACGGGATATTATGACTTACTGTTTGCCGCTATTAAGATATTTCCCAGCAAACGCTGTCTCTTATAAAAGTTGGTCCAGAGGCGGGTTGTTTGTTTGCTTTATATAAAGGGTGGGGGTCAGTGAAGAGCAAGCGACCTTTTTCGGGTTCCAGCGCACTTGTGGCTCACAATTGGACTGCACCTAAAGTTAACGCTGATAACAAATCACAGTAAGCAGGTTAGTTTGTTGGTTGTTGTTGGGTATAGGATTTTACTGCTACAACTACTAAAGAGAATCAAATCAGCACAGCAAATAAAGAATCCGAATTCAAAGCCCAGAGCAATTGTAGTTGTATCGTTACAACCACATAATTCTATAAACAAACAAAACAATAACAGTACCAAGCCCTCGTCTGCCAAGTATAGGGAAGAGAATATGAAAAAATCTAAAGAGTTGATACTTTTTTCTTTGATTAATCGAAAAGCTAAATTCAAGTTCACTCGTTCATGCGGCCTATACTCAAACGTTAGCTATACATGTACGCATACGGGTGGAAGCTGCTGCGGCCAATACAGAAAATTAAGTCGCTCTAAAGAAAACTTTGATACCCAAACAAACCCATACTTAATTGAGATTCTTCAATAAATCGAATTCCTTCTTTCCTGAGCAATAAATAATTACCAATTCAACTATTCTACCGCTTAATTTCTATTCATTTTGTACAGCATTCATTAACTTCTCAATTAAGTTAAGCACGATTGTTAAGGGTTTTCTCAGAGGACCCATTGCATTACCGATTTCCCGAACATTTCCCAAGTCAGCCTTGCTTACTGTTCGAGTGACAATAGCTAGAAGTAGGAAAGCAACCACGAATACAACCACGCCGATAACTAATTGCACAGGGCTACTGAACGGTAACTGAGAGACCGCCATATAAGTTAACACTCCAGCGACAACTGAAGAAAACGTAATCTTTGCCGAAGAAACCCAATCTATTGAAACACCAAACTTTCTCTTAATAAAACGTAAACTTAAGAAAAAGCTAGGAAGACTAACTATTATTGTTGTAACAATCAAGCCAATGATGCCAAACTGAGAAATCAACACAAAACTCAACGGAAACCCTATTGCAACATTGAGGAGCGTTAATTTCAGGTTGTACTTTGTGTATCCTTGACCGTTTATTAAGCTACCAGTGCTTAAGCTTCCAAGAGCAGAAAAAAGGTAAATCACCGATAGCAAAGCAAGGTAAAGAGGAGCTTGAACATACCTATTTTCGAAAATAGTGCCAATAGCAGGCTGCGACAAAGCCATAACCATTACAGTAACAGGCATAACAATAAGTGCTGCATACTTAACTGAATACTGAAAAACATTCTTGAGTGTTTCCTTATCTTTTTGTGCATCCAGTTTGGAGAATGCTGGAAACAGCATTGTCGTCACTGGAGTTGCAAAAAAAGTTATTAAAACTACAAAATTCAACGCGACAGAATAATTTCCAATTGATGCATTATTGGTTACGAAAATTGCCATAATAAAACTGTAGAATTGAGTAAGGAATCCTGATAAAATAGCGCCTATCGAGACAGGCAGCCCATACTTGAGCATGATCTTGATTGTCTTCATTAACTCTAATTTACTACTGGTTGACTTAGGCAACGACCGATACATTACGTACATGAGTAACACTCCGATTGTTCCTGCAAATATAACTCCTATTGAAAAGCCCATGACGGCTCCAAGAGTACCTAAACCTAAAATCACAAATGCAATTATCAGAACAGTTTTAACTAATGATTGAACAATTAACATGATACTGTTAAGATGCATTTTCTCCATGCCAGTGAAAGCGGCAGATGCCGTATTGACCAAAGCGCCGGTTAAGACGAATAAAGAAGCAATTTGGATTAACTGAACTATAGCCGGACGCCCATAGAATCCAGCTAGAAACTGTGAAAGCACCAAAGATAAGACCGAAAGCGCGAGACCCACAAGGATTTCGAAGACTAATCCAGAAATGAAAACACTTCTAATTTTTGCCACATTATTTTCGTTGTTGTATTCTGCAGAATATTTTATCATAGCTGTGGTTACGCCCCAATCTCTAAATGTGGAAAAAAGGTTGGGTGCAGCAAGAGCAATTGCATATAAACCCATGTTTTCTGGACCTAAAAGCCTGGCAATAAATATTGTTCCAACGGCTGAGATAACTGTGGAGAGCACTAGGCCCCATAATAAGTGAAACCCACCTTTGGCTGAAACCCTCGCCATCTCAGTAGCCTTTGACATTTCTCTCTCACAGCCTTTGTCTTTGTGAGTTAACTGTTGGGGGAGATGTGCTGTTTATCGGTTTTGGTTTGGAGAATTGTTTATTTGGTTTATGTGATTGTTTGAGAGGGGTTAGTGTTTGTTTATACGGTTTGTTTATACAGTTGGTTAGAGGAAAGAGTTTGCGGTGGCGCAATAAAATTGGGTATGTTAAAAGATTTGTCACTCAACATTTTTTCCGAGACCGATGGCGGTAAATTCAAGTTTAGCCGCATAAGTTATTGGATCATAGATTCTTCTACCGTCAATGAGCACGGGCTGCTTCATGTTCTTTATGTAATCGTCGGGTGTTAGTTTTTTGAATTCTTCCCATTCTGTTACGATGATGCAGGCGTCTGAATTCTTAATACATTCAAGCGCTGAGCAGGCGTAACTGATTCTATTTCCGAAGATAGTTTTTGCTACCTGTGTAGCAATTGGGTCATAAGCCGACACGTTGGCGCCTTCGTTGAGCAGTTGGTTTACTATGGGTATAACCCGTGCTTCCCTCATGTCATCGGTATCTGGCTTAAACGCTAAACCCAAAATAGCAATCTTTTTGCCCTCAAGATTGCCCAGACGTTCTCTGCAGAATTTAACAGCTTTCAAAGGTTGAGTCTTATTTACCTGCTCAACGCTAGCCAAAAGCTCAGGAACATAACCCAAGCTTTTCGAGCATGCAATCAACGCCTTAACATCTTTAGGAAAACATGAGCCGCCATAACCTAACCCAGCATCCAAAAAAAGTGGACCAATGCGCTTGTCAAGTCCCATGGCTTTAGCCACCACTTTCACGTCGGCCCCGGGAATTTGCTCGCAAATGTTAGCAATCGTGTTGATGAAGCTGATTTTTGTGGCAAGCATTGCGTTGCTGGCGTATTTGATGAGTTCAGCCGTTGAGAGAGTGGTTCTAATCAACGAAGGCATGTGAGCGCCGTAGAAACCTTTGTATAAATTTTCCAGAGTGTCGCCTGATTGTTTATCAATTGAACCAATGACGACTCTTTCAGCGTTCAATGTATCTTGAAAAGCGGAGCCTTGACGCAGAAACTCAGGATTCATGCACAAGCCAAAGCCTGCGCCACATTTCTTTTTTGATTCTCTTTCAAGAATCGGTTTAACAACATTCTGCGTTGTTCCAGGCACAACTGTGCTCTTAATTACGATAACATGGTAACTGTCTTTGTTTTTGAGTGCTTTACCTAATTCGCGTGAGGAAGATTCTATATACTGAAGGTCAATGCTGCCGTCTGCTTTACTTGGGGTTCCTACAGCAACAAACGTCAAATCCGTTTCCTCAATTATCCAGTCCACCCGGTTAACTAAACCTTTCAGAGTACCGTTCTGGATGCTTTCAGCAAGTTTTTCCTGAAGCATTGGCTCATGAAAAGGAGCAACCCCCTGGTTTATTTTAGATATTTTCTTTTCATCAACATCACAAACACTAACTCTGTAACCTCTACTCGCAAATCCGACCGCCGTACATAAACCGACGTACCCAGCACCTACAACTGAAATGTTTGGTTTCTTCAACCCCATTCTCTTCCTATATTCGTGATCGCTGGAATTTATAATTCATTAAATATATATTGGTTGTTTAAGAATGAAGAATGGAGACCCGAATGATTCGAAAAGTCATAATACCCGCCGCTGGCTTAGGAACACGCCTTTTTCCAGCCACTAAAGAACAACCCAAAGAAATGCTGCCTATCTTCTCAAAAACAGCACAAGGGGACATGACTGTAAAACCCGTTGTGCAATTGGTTTTTGAACAATTACATGATGGAGGGCTCCGAGAATTCTGCTATGTTGTAGGCAGAGGCAAACGAGGCATAGAAGACCATTTTACGCCTGACGCGCAATGCATCAGAACACTTGAAGGCATGGGCAAAAACGGCCTAGCTTCCGATTTAGAGGGGTTCTATGGTAAGCTTGAGTCTTCGACAATTATGTGGGTTAATCAACCCGAACCAAAAGGGTTTGGAAACGCAGTTTTGATGGCTCAACCCTTCGTTGAAAACGAAAGCTGCATGGTTCATGCGGGAGATAGCTGCATAATTTCGGAAAAAATGGATTATGTAAAAAAACTTTTAGAAGCTTTTAAGCGGTTTAATGCCGATGCGGCATTTCTTGTTCTGGAAATTGACAATCCTAGACAATACGGAATTGTTGAAGGAGAGGAAATAGAACCAGGAATAATAAAAGTTAAGGCAGTGGTTGAAAAACCTGAAAAACCCAAGACAAACTGGGCAATAATGGCCATGTATATTTTTCATCCCGTTATCTTCAAAGCCTTAGAAGCAACAAAGCCTGGAAAAAACGGAGAAATCCAGCTTACCGACGCCATACAAAAACTTGTTGACTGGGACCTGAAGGTGTACGCTGTAAAGTTGGATAAAAGTTATTCACATTTGGATATTGGAAGCCCAGAAAGATACTGGGAAGCATTAGAGCTTTCACACCGGCAATTTTGGAAGAGAGCAAAAGTATGATTGATAAAATAATTAGCGAAGATATGGATAGGATAAAAAAAACTATTAAAAAAGATGTTTTCTCAGACAAAAAAGTGCTGATTACAGGAGGCGCGGGCTTCATCGGAAGCTGGCTCTGCGATGTGCTAATAAAATTGGGCTCTCAAGTAATAGCACTAGACGACTTATCTACTGGAAGAACAAAAAATGTCGATCATCTATCAAAAAATAAGGCTTTCAAGTTCATTAAATCTGATGTTTGTGCATTTGAAAACAAAGAAAAAGTCGATTTAATTCTTCATATGGCAGGACACGCCTCCCCAGACGAGTACCAAACGCACCCAATTGAGACTTTACAAACTAGTGCTTCAGGAACCTTTGCCATGGCAGAATTAGCTAGGAAAAACGACGCTGTGCTACTGTTTGCTTCAACCTCAGAGGTTTATGGGGACGCTGAAATCGTGCCTACGCCTGAAACTTACTGGGGAAGAGTTAACCCAATTGGACCACGATCCTGTTATGATGAGGGAAAACGGTTTGCAGAAGCATTGTTGATGGCTTATAGTAAACAATATGGGTTGGACGTTAGGGTTCCAAGAATTTTCAATTCATATGGTCCACGCCTGCGGGAGGACGGGTTATATGGCAGAGCTATGTCACGATTCATTTTGCAAGCATTGACAAATCAATCTATAACAGTTTATGGTGATGGAAAGCAAACCCGGTCTTTCTGCTACATAACTGATACCGTAACAGCTTTAATGTTACTGACGGCAAACCCGAAGGCTAAGAGCGAAGTTGTAAACATAGGCAACACGCAAGAAGTAACCATATTAGACTTAGCCACGAAAGTTAAAGAAATAACAAAAAGCAAATCCCAAATAGAATTTTATCCAATGCCTAAAGATGACCCGAAAAGACGCTGCCCAAACATAGGCAAATTGGAAACATTGGTTGGTTGGAAGCCTGACGTAAGTTTTGAAGAAGGACTTAAGAAGACTGTGACGTGGTTTTCTAAGTAGGCCTTAGTTTTTGTTTTGTGTGGTTGTGGGTTTTTTCGGTACCACTACTTTTTGTTTGTGGGTTTTGTTGTGTTTTGTTTTTGGGTTGTTTTCTGTTGGTTGTTGGTTGTGGCGTGGTTGGTTAGTTTAACTAGTGTGCATGGTTGGTATGGTGGTTTTTTTGGTTGTGGAAGTGATGCATGTTGGGTTTCACTTGTTGTGTTAAGTTCTATTCTCAGGGGATAACTGCGAGGAATAGTATGTGAGTTGACAGCCTTGCCAACCCAAGAATTCACTCTATCATTATTGCTTCTATCAGGGGATTGAAGTGTGCATCGCCCGTCAAGATTTTAGATTTAAGCTTTCTGGCGAGCTCAAAGAAGAAATAGACAAATTAAAACCCGCACTCGAAAAAATGAGCATCGAAGACACAGTGAAAAGCATAAGAGAAGACCGAGACAGCAGATGAAACGTCTATTCGATCCTCAGCCATATTCAGAGCCTTTAAAGAAAACAAAATCGAACTCTTAGCAGGAAACTACACATTAGAAATAGCTAGGTATGAGCTGGGAAACATCATTTGGAAAAATTTTTTTTTAAAATCAAAAATTTCAAAAGAAGAAGCAAAAATGATTACAATAGCAATCAAACACGGGCTATCAATCATGGAAGTCCTACAAATAGCCTGCAATGAAGAAGAAATCTTGGAGATCGCAACACAACTGAAAATAACATCTTACGACGCCTCATACGATTACTTTGCCAAAACCAAAGAACTACGATTAATAACCTAAGATTTACACCTAATAAAAAAAATAACACCCACCATCAACATTTCAACATTAAGCGAAATTAAGCAAGCAACACAATAGCAAAAATAACCAACATAAAAACAACATTACCTTAGCAAGCACCTCTGTACCCAACTCAAGCACTTGCCCCGTAATCAAAGGTTTTTGAGGTAGTCGATTATTTTTAAGTAATCTTCAGCCGATACGTACCAGCCGCTTTCGCGCATTTCTTTAACTTTCTCAATCAGCGTTTCCTTATTGATTTTTCCAGTTGCAAAAATTTTGCCTAAGATGTATCCAGTTCCGTGGAGTTCTATTCCCAGAATCCTTGCAACGGATCTGGCTAGTTTATCGTCAGCTACAGCTATTCCATTTAGTTCCTTAGTTAAGCAGAGAACATCGGCTTCCGCCTCATGTAATGGATGCATTTCATTTACTGAAGCCATTTCCTTCACATATTTGAGGTATCCTTTGTTGCTAATGTTATGAACCCGGATTATTTCTTTTTCAAATAATGTTTCTAAAAGCGANNGTTGAGTCGAAGACCAACGGTTTAGGCATTATTGTTCCTTCAAAGCTTTTTCGAAGTCTTCGCGGAAGTCCTCATACGAGTACTGGAAAGAAATTTTTCTTTGCCGTACTATCTCCATCATTTCCCAGAGGGATAAACCTGCGATCTTTGAAGCTTTCCATAGGGTTACTTTTCCGCCACTATAGAGCGCTAATGCCCTTTCGAGTTTCCTGTCTGCAATTGCCTTTGCTAAGAGTTTTCTGACCACCGTGGCGCGGTCTGCCTTTTCTTCTTTTTCGATTTCTTTTATGTCTTTAGCCATGTCTTCAGGAATCCGTGTTGAAACTATCTCGGTCATCGCTTTCACTGTTTACAATAGTACGTATACGATACGTATAAATGTTTACTGCAAGAAAACAACAAAATGTGGAGGGACTGACTTTGAAGCTATCTTGATTAGGGAAGTCTCAGGCATGAAAGTGTAAAAATACCATACTTGGGCCAAATGGAACCGCTTAGGCCACAGACAAAGACCTCGCCGGTACAATGCTTCTGTGAAGTGACGTTAAGTAGGAGTATTGGAGCGACCCAAAGGCTGACCAATAAGGCTTAAGGGCGACCACAAGCTTCGGCTTAACCATCCTAAGAAGCAACAAGGTAGCCAAAATGACCAACATAAAAACAACACTAACATAGCAAGCACCCCTGTATCCAACTCAAGCAGTTACCCAAGAATAGGAATTCCATCTTCATCGACCTATTTTTGAGTAAATCCGTTTGAGACTTACGGAACGGGTTAACTTTTATGTTCAGAGAAGTAGAGTGCTACCAGGGTTTTTTTATGTATTTTTGGTAAAGATTGGCTGTATGTTCCAATTCCCGTAGTCTACGTTAACTGGGCTTTCATGACCAACCAGATAGCTTCCGTTAAGCATCCAATGATCCAACTTGTAGCCCTCGTTAGCGAAAGCATAGACTGCAAGCCTACCAGACCCATAATAGATTCCAGCGGGCGGATCAGTGTATCCTCCTACGCTGGCTAAAATGTTAATGCTAGTTGAAAGATGCCACTGATCAACGAACTCGGGCAAAGGACCCGCGGAATTATATGAAGCCAAAGCGGTAGAAGCGTTAAACTGGAAGAGCCAAGCAGCTCCAATCTGTTTTGACAGGGAAAAATATGGTGTTTCTTGGAATTGAGTAGTGTTAAAATGTCTGTAATATGGGATTTGAAGAGCATAAGTTGTAGCAGTTGAGCCTATGTAAACATATGAAACGTTATACTCCACCAGGAGCGGAACAGCTCTTAAATCAGACGCGTTAGAAGTTAAGATTGCCATCAACTCGCTATAATTCTGTAAATAACTGTAGCGGGAAATAGTTTGCCGTTGAGTTACTGCGGCCACATATTGGCCGCTGTCACCAGCAGAAACCAGAAGATGTTCTGTTGAAAGGATATTTTGTGTGATCCACTTCATCAATGATAAGTCATCCTGATTAAGCGTTTCGTACGTATTGAAAGACAGCCTAGCATTGTTGTAAGTTACCTGCTGCTCAGTTATGACTGGAATACTTAACAGACCCACATTAAATATTACCAAAACCAATAGAGCATATGCTAAGATCCGATTTTTGCTTAGTTTGCTTAGTTTCGTCAAATTGGTTTTGTCATTATGAAATAATCGTTTAAACGCCAAAAAACCAAAGTAAATAGAAGAAAAGATAACAGCCGCTGTCATGATTGTAGCAGGAATAAAAAGATGTTGCCAAACTCTTCCAGGATCAAAGAGATTTGATAATAAATTAATCGGCAAAAAAAGAGTCAAAGATAGGTAACTCATAATTACCAGCATAAAAATGTAAATCAACAATAAGCTATTCGCGAATTCCTTTGAGGGAAAAACTGAAGATAGCTTCCGCGACACACTCGGAACATACAATATAATAATTAGAATTAACGAAAAAGACGCTATTGCAAGCAATTTACCAAATCCTGAAAAGAAAAGCCAAAGCGCAGGAATATCAAATAACCAGTCAAAACTGATACTTGTCTTCACTTTTGAAGTAGTAATTGAAGCTAAATTTAATGTTGAGGTTACTGAAGAAAATCGGACACCCGCAATATTATTTACATAATAGGAGAAAAGGTAAGGAACACTGAATAGCAGTGGTATTAGGAAGGCGATTAACAAAGCCATATTTTTTCTGTTAAAAAACAATTGAACAGAAACCGTCCAATTATGAATATTTCGAAATTTCGGGGATAATTTAACAATCAAAGTTAACAAAAACCAAAAAAGTAACAAAAGGATGGCGTCTGGATAAGTTTGGGAGGAAATAAAAAAGATAAGACCTATAAGTGATGCATTTAACCAAGTCATTTTCTTCTTAAATAAAAATACGTAAATCAAACCCATACCACTAATCGAAATATAAAAAGATAATAAAAGAGGCAAGCCGCCCCAAGATATAGGTACATAAGATAGGCCAATAGTAAAAAACGCTGCTATTATCAAGCCCAAAATCGAGAGAACTTTACGTTCGAACAGACACTTTATTGTTGAATAAAAAGATAGAGCAATCAGGGCCGGCAAAATAACCATTACCATCATGACAATTTTTTGTATAGGTACATCTAGCAAAGTTAGGAAAAAACCGCATAAAACATGTGACCCCGAAGGGTAACTAAGCATAAAACTAGCGAAAGGCTGTGAAATGCGAGTGATCAACGCATTTGGATGATCTAAAATAATCCTAATCATCAATGTATGATCTGCGCCATCATCGTTTGTTGACCCAAAAAAACCTGTTATTAACATCGACGATAGGAATATTGTTACTAAGAGTATAACAAGAACAGCTAAAATAGAGGCATATTTTCTTAAATTAATTTTCTTAGGCAATTTAAAAGTGAGGTTTCGAAAGGAAACTGCAAAACCCACAATTGCAAATGCAAGGATCGCTAAAGTAGAAATCAAGAAAGGAAGATTAAAGGAAGAAAAAATTAGTAAAAAAAGAAAAATGAAAATAAAACCAAAAATAATTCTAAAATTGGTTTTAACTAGAAAATCAAACGAGGCAAAAGGATCACTTTTTTTGGTCAAAGTAAGGATTAACCTTAGGATCCCAGAACCAACTAAATACAGGGTTAACACACATAAAATCGAAAACAGGACAGAATCCAACAAAGTTATTTTAGCCCAATCAAACCACATTATTTCATTACCATAGTTTTTTCATTATGCAAAATTAGTTTTAATTTAATGATAATAGAATGCAAACTTGTCGTTATCGCTAATACTCCAATCCTAATCCATGTGTGCATATCTTCCAAATACAACCTTTGCTGCATTATCATTCTGCCCACCTCAGGTCTTAGAGATAAATTACTTTCAGCATTAAAAATAGTGCACAAAAGATGAGTAAGTGTTTTGTAGCCCAAACTACCAGTTTTTGTATTCTCAGTGGACATGACTGTAAGCCTCATAAGGATTGTCATCTACACCTTGAACATCTATCCTTCATTGTGCCTTATATGTTTAGTCAAGTTATCAATGAAAACAAAGTTTTCTAATAATTCATGTTTGGATTAAAAAAAACAAAAGAGAACCTCAACATTAGAATAGAATAACTGATTCCGGTTTTATTTTGAAATGTTGACAGATTCTAAATAGAAAATTAATAGCTTCCACTAATTCTGAAT
This sequence comes from Candidatus Bathyarchaeota archaeon, assembly GCA_003151735.1. GTDB lineage: Archaea > Thermoproteota > Bathyarchaeia > Bathyarchaeales > Bathycorpusculaceae > Bathycorpusculum. Next base: position 52,755 of record PLYI01000066.1, read on the forward strand.
AGTGAGTAAGCTTTCATAAGACTTGTTAATACAGCAAGCGTATCTGGGCTAGAGTTGACAAATCTTGCCTAAATCACCCTTTGCAATGAAGAGAAAGATACCAAAAACAGCTGCAACCAGAGACCAAAGCACTGCGAATAACAACTTTCCTTCGAAGGAAGATTTTTTTGGAGCTTTTAAGGAACCGAACAAAATTGATCGACTGTTGTTTTTCAAAAAAGCTTCAAAAATAACGAGTCTAAATTCAAAAAACTCATTAAGAAAAGGTCTCAAAAATGAGTAAACACAAATTAATGTATCTCATCATCATTTTTAGTTTCTGTTTAACGACGGTTACTTTTTCATTACTTCACAATAATCCCGCTATTACGAAATCCAATCACGAAACAACGTCCCTCAATGTCGCCGGAAACATAGAAAATCCATCAAGAAACAGCAACTCATCTACACAAATATCATATGACTTGCCAACTATTGAATTCAATGATATACCAACGGAAACACCAATGCCTTCAACGCCAACCCCCGCTCCAACTACTATTCCCACTTCAATTCCTTCTTCACCAGTTTTCAATGTCACAACCATTAATTATCAATGCACAACAGGTGACTCTTCGTCAGCTATACAAAACGCTATTGATTCTCTTCCCGAGAATAGAACAGAGCCAATGAGCATAACATTACAAGGTGTGTTTAATTCAGTCCAGAACATCCTCTTAGAAGACAACATAAATTTTATTGGTCAAAATGCAGTATTAATCGCAGTTAATAACACTAACATGTTTACTTTAAATCCCAATAAGACCACTTTTAGTGAAATTCACAAAGTTTTCAACATTGACGGATATGATCGGCAGTTTGTTGATTGGATAAACCTTCACAATGTTACATTTCAGTCCATAAACTTTCAACATCCTATTGAATCTGCAAGTGGTGATTACGCAATTAACTGTTTCCAATCTAATTCTACCGGCTGGGGAATAAACGATAACATTAACATTTTCAATAGTACATTTAATGGATTTTATAGTGGATTTTATGGGTTACCAATTAATTCTCGTTTTGAAAATAATGTCTTCAGCAATTATACAAGCAATGGCTTCATGCTGCCCTATGGATTTAATATAACTATTAAAAACAATACTTTTGACACTCCTGCAACCAGCTTAGAAGTTCTTTCTTATCCGGGTAACTATCCGACAATAGGATTGCACTTGCTTGATGTCAATGTTTCGTGCATAGTTTCCAACAATACTTTCATAACAAATGATTATTCAGTTGGATTGGCAGTAGTTAGTAGCACAGGAAACATAACCGTTACAAACAACATTTTTATCGGAGATGGGCAACCTATCGCAGTTGATTTCTATCCGAGACCATTTAGTACAGAAGGCCTTTACGTTTATGATAATATTGGTCAATTAGATTTTTCAGTCCCTTAAAAAGCTAAGGTAAAAACCAAAGAACAATCAAGAACTCACTATTTAGACATCTGCTATCCTTATAGAAGCTAAATAACCAGACTTAAATGTCTCCTTAACCTTAATAGTTAGTTAGGGGAGAAGGCTTGTTTATAAAGTTGCAGAGACTTCGCTCTAAAATCTTTGTGATAACTCTGCTACTTATCATGTTTGCAGGCATATTTACAGCCATTATAATTCAGAACGACTTCGCTGCAAACAATGTATTATTGAAAAACACTGCTGCTCAGTCAGTCTCAATAGAGCCAGCTGGTCCCATTAAACTACTACTCAATCAAAGCCAAGTTTTTACAGTAAACACAAACTCCCAAGATGCTCCATCTAATTATTCATGGTCGCTCTATAGTGGGTCAAGCGATTTGCCTATTAACAAAACTACTTATCTCTTAGTAACTCAGGGCAAACAAGCAGATTTCAAATTTTTGACAGATAACTTAGATATTTTTTGGCTAAGTGTGACGTTAAATTCAGCTACTGGTTTAGCTAATTCAACAGTAATCATACAATGCATAGCTTTACCACAAAGCAACCAAACAATCCAGCAAACAACCAGCCAACAAGTAAATGAGCCATCACAAACAACAGGACCTACACAAACACCCAGCCAAACCCAAGAGCCTAATCAAGACTACATTTCTGCTCCAATTAAAGATCCTTTTCTGAATGCAGATTTAATTGTACAAAATGACGTGAAACATCACTATCAGGTAATAAATGGTACAGACGACAGCATCATAACAAGTTATTCATCAGACTCTGCCAATACAACTCTAAATGATGCAATTGCTATGGGTGGAACTATAGCCATAATGTCAGGCGATTATACAGGCACACAGTTAGCCGTTCCATCTAATGCAAATATAATTTCAGCCGCGGATGTGTTAGGTATTAACTACGCTTCGATCGGAAATGGAGCTAGAATAAATGAACCAAACTTTAATGCAGCATTTGGAGGATACCAAACAGGTGCTTATACGGTAACTACAAATGCAACATCATCAGCAACACCTAAGACAACCTATCTTGCATTCAAACCTGACAACAGCATTTATTTCAACTCAAATAACGCAAGTTATGTCTTGAACAAAGTCGCAAGCTTTGGNNTCTCGAATTTATGTCTGAGACAAACTGATTTTGCCAGAACAAGAAATGGAATAACGTGTAGTGGAACGAGTCTCAAGCAAGTAGGCTACGAAACATTTAGTAACATTAAACTTTGGGGTTGGAATGAAGCCTTAGTCTTGAAATACACTACGTCCAGTCAGGCAAATGGAGTAGATACAGCATATAGTTTAACAGGACTATTCATATGGGGACAAAGCACCAACAATGTTTTCACAAATTGCCAGTTCACAAATTTCGGAACAAGCAGTCCAACTGTTCTAATTGAACGCGATGAAAATAAAGACGTTTCCCCCGAGGGCAACATGATATCTAACTCTCTTATTTACGGGGGGAACCCTGCAATTTATCTACACTATGCTTTCGCGACACAAATTTCAAATTCAATAATTGATGGATGGAATCAGCAAGGCGTAAAAATCATCGGACGAAAAGATAATTCACTGTCTGACAACTGGATTGGAGCCTCACCAGAATCAACAAATAGTAGCGCAATAGAGATCAATTCTGATTCAACGAACATTAAAGGGAATACCATCAGTTCAGTAAACTGGACCATTTACGTTCATGACAGCAAAAATTGCTTAATTAGCGACAACAGTTTCACTACTGCAGCACAAATCGATATCTTCGCTGCAAATAACAATATCGGAATAATTTCTAACAACAATTTTGTGGCTAACTCACAAGTTGGAATTGCCACACAAAACTCTGATGGCTTCTCAATCTACAGCAACACCATAACCGGCAAGACGACTGCAATAAACATAATCACAAGCAATCATACTACGATTGTCTCCAACATAATCAACGGAACACAACAAAACGCCATAATACTAGACGCAAGCTCTTACAACAGTATTACATCAAATTCAATCTCAAATAGTGGCCAGCAGACTAACAACTCATATGCTGATATATGGCTTGTAGACAACTCAACTCACAATAATGTCTGCGACAACACAATCAATGCTCTAGAAATTAACAAATCTTCGTGGGGCATCCTGGAAAGTTCCTTAGCTGATGATTACAATGTCTACTCAGGAAATACATTAACGGGCCAAGCATCTGGTGCAATAGGCGTTGCAGGTCCTAACTCAGTGCGAGGTAGCAATAATCCCTTAATTGGATAGAATTAATCAATCTCAGATTCAAAATAACATTATTTCTCAAACAGCATGAAATGAATAATTGATTGACTAAGTTTAGTGCTACTAATAATTATTATTGTACCATTTGATCGTACTTTGTAGTCCGACAACAAGATCGGTTTTTGCCTCAAAACCAAACTCTTTTTTCGCCCTTGATACATCTAGACATCTCCTTGGTTGCCCATCAGGCTTTGAAACATCCCAGATAATTTGTCCTTGAAAACCAGATATTTTGCCAACCAATGTTACCAGTTCTTTAATTGTAATTTCTTTTCCTGCTCCAAGATTAACTGGAGCTGGCTTGTCATATTTTTCTGTAGCTGAAATTATTCCTTCAGCAGCATCTTCAACATATAGGAACTCCCTGGAAGCATTGCCAGTTCCCCAAACATTCACTTCCTTTTGATCCTTTCGAATTGCTTCAGTGAATTTCCTAATAAATGCAGGAATAACATGCGATGATTCTAGATCAAAATTGTCTCCTGGACCGTAAAGGTTCACCGGTAACAAATAAATTATGTTCATACCATACTGTTGACGGTATGCCTGCGCCATTACAAGAAGTGCTTTCTTGGCAATTCCATATGGTGCATTGGTCTCTTCAGGGTAGCCATTCCATAAATCATCCTCTTTAAACGGTATCGGAGTAAATTTGGGATAAGCACAAACAGTTCCCACCTCAACAAACTTTGGAACCCCTTCGAGTCTAGCAGCCTCAATAATTTGCACACCCATCAAAATGTTATCATAAAAAAGCGTTCCAGGATATTTTTGGTTAAATCCTATTCCTCCAACTCTAGCTGCTAGGTGAATAACGATATCCACATTTTTCACCACTTTCTCGCAATTGCTCCAAACTCTCAAGTCATAATCTTTGCTTGAAGGAATGGAAATCTGACTTCTTAGAACCCCTCTTTTATTAACTAAATTTTCTACTATATGGCTGCCTAAAAAGCCAGAACCGCCGGTTAATAAGACTTTTTTGTCTTTCCAGAAACTCAATCTGTTTTCCACCACCGATTTGGAAAATGTTTTCTTAGAAACTCGTCTCCCTCGCCGATTGGCTGTAATCCAGCTTTACGCATATCTGCATCAACCATAATCTTAACAAGGTCATCGAATTGTACTTTCGGCGTCCAACGAATAATCTTTTTAATTTTGCTTGAGTCAGCAGCAAGATCGTTTGTTTCAGTAGGCCTCAAGTATTTTTCGTCACATTTTACATAATCTTGCCAACGTAAGTTGACGTAGGAAAATGCTTTTTCGACGAAGTCAAGCACTGAATGTTGTTGACCTGTTCCTACTACGAAATCGTCTGCTTTTTCTTGTTGTAGAATTTGGTACATAACCTCAACGTATTCAGGTGCAAAACCCCAATCCCTTTTTGGTTCAAGGGTGCCTAAGTATAAAAATTGCTGTTTTTTAGCGAGTATATTTGCAACAGCCATGGTGATTTTTCTTGTTACAAATATTTCACCTCTTCGAGGGGATTCATGATTAAATAGAATTCCATTGCAAGCAAACAAATTATACCCCAACCGATAATTCTTAGTCATCCAATAAGCATAAACTTTTGCGACAGCGTATGGGCTTGTAGGGCTAAATGGACTCTCTTCATTTTGAGGAGATGGCGTTCGTCCGAACATTTCGCTGCTTGAAGCTTGGTAAAACTTTGTATGATTTCCACTGCGTCGAATAGCTTCAAGGATTCTTGCCGTTCCGATACCACTAACATTAGCAGTGTATTCTGGCATGCTAAAACTAACCATAACATGGCTTTGTGCTCCTAAGTGGTAAACTTCTTGCGGCATAATGTTATACAAAATATTCGATATTTGCTCTGAATCAGAAAGATCGCCATAATGCAAAAAAAGCCTGGCGTTAGGCTCGTGAGGATCGACATATATGTGGTCAATCCTTCCAGTGTTAAAAGTACTTGCCCTACGAATTATGCCGTGGACTTGATAGTCTTTTGATAATAAAAATTCTGCTAAGTAAGAGCCATCTTGACCAGTTATACCTGTGATGAATGCTTTTTTCGTAACTTATCACCAAGAATATTAGTTGAGTGTTTCTTGAAAGCTATAAAAACCATTCGCAAATAAAGCAAATTTAGTACGAAATTCTAAGAAAAAAAATTGAATCAAGATAGATATCATTTAGCTCATCAAATTTATTAAATGACAAAACTGCAGGATATCGTTAACCAAATTCACTTATAGCAAAGACAGTAACGTTTCTGCAATGGTGTCAATTTGCTCGTCAGTTACGCCTGGATGTATTGGTAATGAGAGAACTTGGTTTGCAGCCTTTTCTGTTGCTGCAAGTTTGTACGTTCCAAAAGTCTTGTAATAGGGCATTTGATGAATTGGTGTGGGATAATAAGCCTCTGCACCAATACCTTTGCTGTGCATCTGCTCGATTATGCTATTCCGTTGAGAAACAGATGCATCCTTAATTCTAATAGTGTAAAGGTACCAACTTGGCTTCCGATTCCCAAGCTCCGGAGGCAATTGTTATTTTATCTGATTTACTCAAAAGTGAAGTTAATCTTTGAGCGTTATGGGAGCGTCTAGCAAAAAGTGCATTACTCCACTTCAAAATAAATGGTTGTTAACATCGTGGAGTTATTCAATCGTCTCGACAAGAACTTTAACGATTCTTTCAGAAGCTTTTCCATCTCCAAAAGGATTACTTGTAAAGCGAGTCTTTAAGTCAGCATAGTTGCTATTGATATACTTCGTTGCATTCACAATTTTCGCTGATTCTACACCAGTAACGAAGCTAACGCCCATCTCAACGGGCTCATTCCATTCCGTTTTTTCCCTCAAAGTCACACAAGGGACTTTGGACCAGAAAGCTTCCTTCTGTAAACCGCCTGAATCAGTAAAAACAATCTTCGAGTGTTTCAACAAAGAAAGCATTTCGATGTAACCAATCGGATTAATTGGTCTGATATTACTATCTCCTAAAACAATACCGTTTTCTCTGAGTCTATTCTGCGTTCTAGGATGAACCGGAAAAATAACGGTCATATCAGCTTTCTCAATAGCGTCAAACATAGCTCTTAATTTAAGAGGATCGTCAACATTCTCAGCTCTATGAGTTGTTAAAACTGCAAAATTTTGATTCTTTAAATTTAATTCATCNNACTAGATGAATTTCTCCAAGAACATTTTCAGACAGCAAATTCTCCTTACAATGTTTAGTTGGTGCAAAAAGAATCTTTGAACAATGATCAATCAATCGACGATTGACCTCTTCAGCCATTTGCATATCATAGCACCTAGCACCTGACTCAAGATGAGCCACAGGAAAACCTAGCTTAACGCTTGCAAGAGCCCCAGCCAAAGCAGAATTCGTATCGCCTGGAACCAAGACAAGAGAAGGCTTCTCGCTAACTAGATATTTTTCCAGCCGAAGCATAATCTCGGCGGTTTGAAAAACGTGAGAACCCGAGCCAACTTCAAGATTAGCAAACGGTTCTGGAGCTGAAAGCTCTTCAAAGAAAATCTGGGAAAGTGCTTTGTCATAATGCTGACCGGTATGAACGATCTGGAGAAGTAACCTTTGTTTAAGGGCTTCCCTGATTATAGGGGTTGATTTAATAATCTGAGGTCTAGTTCCAACTATGAGAGCTATGCTCAAGTAATCATCTCGCACTTCATCGAATTTGAAGCTAATTCTAAACTTGTTATCAAGTTTTCTTGCAGACTCCGTAAAGTGTTATTGCGCTTCTTAAATTCAATTGGGATTCCTTGAAGTCAGCGAGCGAAAACTTACAGGTATCACTAGATTGCCTTTCTAACTCTTTCTTGTTTTCGGCATACCTTTTTTCATAGAGCGCCTTAGCTTTTCCCAATAAATTATCTGGTAAGAGTTTGAGCAATAAGGGGGCTAAAGCGTCAACGAGATATACGCGAACAGGACTCTGCTTCACACGACGATACTCAGTAAAATAAGCAGACTTCGTCGCCAATACACCGGTAATTTCCGAATTTCCAAATACACTCCGAAGTAAGCTCTTTAATTCTTTGGCATTATATTCCTTTTTGTGATCAGGATCCCATGGCTTTTGAAAAGGAAGTAGCCTTAACAAACTATTAGGCGTAGCAACTACGAAAACACCTTTTGACCGAAGCACCCGCTTGATATCATTTAGATACAATACAACCTGTTTTACGTTTATGTGTTCGATAACTTGGGAAGAAACAACCAAATCAAAAGAATTGTCCACGAATGGAAGATTAGTTCCCGATGCAACTAATGCAGATACGCCTACTCTATTATTATGACAATAATTAACGCCCTGCTTCCAAAAATCAATCCCTGTAACCTCATCCGCTACTAACGACAATTCGCTAGCCCCATAGCCATTGCCACAACCGACATCAAGAATCCGATTGCCTTGAGCAAACTGTTTAGCGAATTCGTAAGCATGCATGTGAAGGAAAAATTCAGCTAAATCTTCTCGATATTCGAGCTTCTTTAAGCTGACAAACGACCCCTCTCCTGCTTTTCTACTTACTACCCCTTTTCCATAACAAACCGTCTCATAATCACTGCTCATTACAAAGCCTTGTATACCAAATAAGAACTCATAATTAAAAAGGTCTAGGACTTGATTGTGGCGGCAATTGCTTCAAATCCATAATCCGGTTCTATGTTGCTTGAAATCTCTCGATAATTGAGATGCATTTATTTACGTCACCAAAAGGAAAACTCGCTATTACTGCCTCGTCTAGATTCCACCATTTTAGCTCAAGAAGCTTATCGATCACATCTGGTGCAAATCGATACCTAATAATACGGGCAGACACGCCTGCAACAATGGCATAAGCAGGTACATCTTTTGTCACAACCGCACCAGCACCTACCACGACTCCATCCGCCAACTTGGCGCCATTTCTAACAAAAACGTTTGCACCTATCCAAACATCATTTCCAATCTCAGTTTGGTTGAAACTTTTTGTTTTTTTGTAGTAATCAGCATTTTCATAGAGTGAATGCATAGTAGACAAAAAAAAGTGGTAGGATGATCTGGCGGACCAATTAAGACGTTATAACCGATAGAACAATAACGACCAATTGAACAGTTAGGCCACACTTTACCACTATTAATGTAAAGTGTGTTTACCAATTCGCACTTTTTCACCGATAATTGCATCTCCGATTAGGACTGGCGGTTCAAAGAAAACATCAGATGAAACGCTACGGCCAGAACTAGCAATAAGTCCTCGTTTTTTCAGCATCATTCGCCTAAAATTATAAATCACTCACAATTTAAGACCTCAAGCACATACAACAATTAATCATGTGATATAGCTAATCAAGCATATTATCCTGAATTTAATTAATTTGCAAATAAGTAGTTATTGCATCAGCACTTTATTATAAACTGATATAATGCGGTCAATGCGTTTTTCAACATCAAATTTTTCCTCCACTAATCTTCTCCCGTTCAAACCCATTCTCTTTGCTTCTTCTGGATTGTCTGCTAACAATAAGATCTTCTCAGCAATTTTTAATGGATTTCTAGGCTCAATGAGAAAGCCTGTATGGCCATCAACTATTTGATCACGAATTCCCCCTAAGTTAGAGCCTATCACGGGCTTGCCGCATGCCATGGCTTCAGAAACAGTAATGCCAAAAGCTTCTTGCACCGATGGAACTACAACCACATCACTCAAGCAATAATAGTACGGCACCTCATCTCGGGAAATTCTACCTATAAAAATCATTTTTTTACTTAAACCAAGCTCTTCAGCCAGTTTTTCATGGTACTTCTTCAGGGATCCATCACCACCTACCACAAAAAACACGTTACTTCTCTGTTTTACAACAATAGAGGCTGCTTTAATGAAATATTCTAAGCCATATACAGGTTCATGCGATCGCAAGGTGAAAATGACAATAAGTTTACTCAAACCTAACTTTTCGCTCAAATAAGCAAAATTAATATTTGAATTAAACCTTTGGAGATCAACGCCATTTGGTATAAAATGTATTTTTTCATCGTCTTCTACAATATGATGTACTTCATTAAATGTAGCAGTGCTCGCTGCGATAACGGCATCAGCGTTATTGAGTACTCTTTTTACGGTGACATCTATTTTTCTGTTAAGTCGTACGCCGTAATTAATTGACTGGTCAACTAGAATATCAACGCCGTGGACTGTAACTACCAATGGTCGTTTGGCTTCTTTTTTAGCCAAAAATCCTACGAAACCTTCAGGATAAGCAAAATGAGCGTGAATCAAACGCAAGTTTTGTTTGTAAGTGACATTTGCGACGGTTTGAGCATAGTTGGATAGAAAAACTACCTGCGAAGGATCTAAGAAATAGCCTGTTTTATAAAAAAGATTATAGTGCTTAATTAATAGGGGTACATACTTTAATTTCAAATAACTGTCTAATCCATGATAATAGATGCCAAAAGAGGTCGATTCCTTTTCTGAAAAGCATCTTATCGCATGAATATTCAATCCTCTTTTGGCAAGCCGGTATGCTTCATCAAAAACAAATGACGAATATGACGTGGAAAAATCTTTCGGAATCGCTCCAGAAACCAGAGAAACGGAAATATGTTCCATTGTAAATCGAGTCCAAGTGTAATTATTTAATTTTATTTATTTTCAATCGTTTAAGAACAAGAAGTACTATTACAACTATTAAGCAACCACTAAAAATAAACCAATATTGCGTCAAGATTGAATTCCAAGGAATTGCAGTTATCTCATAATAAAGCATAGATATTGGCAATGTTTTTTGACCTGGCGTTAAGAAACCTGAGTAACTGAAGTTAGTCATTACAATAGAATTGTCACTTGAACAATCAAAATTGAAATGTGTTGTACCACCGTTAATTGTTGCAGAATCACCCACAACACCATTAATGTAGCTGGGAAAATAAGCCTCAGAAAAAACTACTGCCCCGTTAACGGTAACAGAAGGAACATATGTGAAGACAAACATTTTGTTCTCGGCTATTTTATCTGGCACCATAATATTTCCAAAAGTGGTTGGGTTCGCTGCTGCAGAGGGTATTGTTAAGTTTTCAACGGATATTGTGCCTGATTCCAAGTTTATTTTATACTTATCATTTCCTCCTGAAATCGCTGCAAAGCTTATGCCTTCTTGAGGAACTTGCATTGAAATGTTAGTTGCAGGTCCTAACAATAAACAACTATATCTTCCATAATTAGTTGGAACCATGTTAACGTCTTGCGATTCTATAACAGAATGTACTGCACCATCTTCCAAGAGTCCGCTGATGGTAACATTCTGTAAAGTTATCGAATTATGAATTGGCGACCCGTTGATTGTTCCTGTAACATTAGCTAACGACAAGCTGCTAACAGTAAATTGATCGTATGGAATAATAGTTGAATTTGACACAACTTGAACAAATCCATTTAGCATAGCATAATCTCTGATTGATGTTATATCATAACCCAAATATTTCCATCGCAAATTATCAGCGGTATCTTTGTAAGTTGGCGCATCCAAACCCAAAATACTAAACAGATCGCCTATTTTTTGGAAGTTAATCGTTGAAGTACTAACTTGCGAGTTAAGATTATCAAAAAGTGGGCTAACATTGACATAAAGGATTTCACCCTTACCAATTTCCTTGGAAAACGCAAAAGGCACTATTGAGTTGTTTTTGCCAAGATAATTAGCGATTATTTTTACTTGGCGATCACCCGACGATAAAGAAAAATTAGTTAGAGCATCAACTTCAACAGTTCCTGATCCACCAATTACTTTGTTAACTAAAAGAGGCTCACTAGAAATATTACTTATGGAAAGCTGTTTTGCAAAGTCACCTGATCCATCTCCGTTAAACACTATCAGAGTTCCACCGTTGTTTACCCAAGCCAAATAGCCTTTAATTTGCTCAGCGCTCCAACCTTTGTCTGAAGGCAATATAACGTATTTGCTGTTGAACAATGAACCATCTTCAGCAATCTTGATAGAATAGTCAAATCCTGATTCTGCCAACATATCTATTGGAAGATAAAGGATACGATTAGAAGAATTTTCAAAAACTGGATTAGATAAATTATTGAGCTCATAACTGGAGACAGCGAGTGTAAAGTTCGAATCAGAGCTGGGCGGGTTTAATTTAGGCACTTGATAGATAGTAATATCGCTATTCTGAAAAACTTTGGTCAAGTATTTCAACAAATGATTCGCAACATATCCACTTGATTGCAGAGTATCTAAGTCATTTTTTGTTGCAACCAAATAAGTCACATTAAGCGAATAAAGCATTTTAAGGGCAAGCTCAGGATTTGTTATATCGACAAATTGCATTGGAGGATAAGTCGTAAACCAATAAGGTGAAATTACATGATTCATCCCTGAAAAGACATACGCTAAATAGTTTGACCTAGTTGAAAGCCCAAGAACGGTAACGCTTGCTGACGTAGCATTCCTCAAGAAATTAAGGCCTTGTAGTTCTTCCGGTGAACAACTAGCAAGTGGATCTGTTTGAGAAGCGATAGAAATTCTATCTAGAGCAAGTATATTTGAAGCAACCCCGCTCAAAATAACGATAGAAACAAGCAAACCTGCAATAACATGCCTAGCCAACGGTGTCTTTAATTTTCTACTTATATCCAAAGAAAATTTTGGGATAATTTCAGCAACAAAAAAAGCTCCTAAAATACTTAAGGGGATAACCATGAATGAGTAAAACCGCTTCTCCCAATATCCGGCGAAAAATAAATTGACGTTTACATAAGACATTATCTTGCCTAATAGGAAAAATGTAACAAGTGCCAAGACAAGAAACTTGGCGTTTGCCAACTTAAAGTTGCGCCCTACAACTAAGAATGTTAAACCCAATAAGCCTAGCAATAGCGACATTCCAGAAGCAATAGGATACATATACCAAGGCTTAAGACCAACAAACCCAAGATTCCCAACAACGTCCAAACTTAAAGTAGAATGCCATACTAGAAAAGACAAACCATACAAAACCCAAACTATGCACAATAGTAAAAACTCAATTGAAACGAGCCGCTTAACAATGACTTTTTGAGTAGCCATTATCTTGGCGCCGTGCGCTATGCTCAGTCGTCTCGGAAAACTAAAAGTAGACATTTGTTTTGCTCGTAACAGAATTATAAAGAAAGTCGTGCTAACTGCCAAAAACATAAAGATAAGAGATTGCTCGGCTCCCAAATAGAAATGAGACGGAAATGGAAAACCAATAACAAGAATAATTAACAAACCTATAAGAATTGAAGCACTAAATCTTGTCAGCCGCCCAAGCTCTTCCCGATTTACAAAAACCAGAAAACAGAAATAAAATACAAGAAACAAAATAATTTCAGGACTATGAACAAGAAAACCCTGGACAACAAGAGCAACAGTCAAAAAAGCATTTAAAAAACCAAATTTATGCGTGCGAACCATTAAGTAAATAAGAGAAAATAAAACGCCAAGCGAAAAGAACATCGGAATAGGACCATAAAGGAAACTATAAACTATATCATTATAGGTCGCACTTCCCGCAGCATTTAGCACCGAGAACCAATCGGGATTTGATGGTAAACTTAGCGCCGTGAACCAATTGGAATTTGATTCTATTAGTAAAGCGACTATCCAACCGAACCCTGCAAAGATTGTCGCCATTACCGTAGCAATAGGTGGAACCCGTGGGTGTTTGTCTCCAACTAATTCTCGAACCATAAGATAAAATCCCAAAACATAGAAGAAATTAATGAAGGCATAAATCATCCACCCATTTAGAGAGGGAAAACCAGTTAGCTCAAATAGAGCCAAATAATGAAGTGAAAACCAGGTTTCAGGACCTAGATATGAAAGGTGCGATGATGAAAATAAAGCACCTTTGGATACATGTGAAAAAATGTAATAGTGTTCCCACATGTCTCCTGTTGAACCTAACTGATAACTTGAATAATAGACTATCCAGCCTATAACGAAAAACAATAAAATGCAAGCAATAATTAGGTAATCTATTCGATAACTTGCTGATGATCGATTTCTTTCATCCGGCGCAACTTCATGCTTTTTCAGAAAAGTTAATGAAAAGCCAGCAAAAATTGCAAGGTTAAGAGTTAAAGTTACCCAATAAATATCTGAAATTGGGACGCTCGCAAAAATAGCGGCAAAAGACGCCAATGCCATCAGAAACACACTTATGAAAAAAGAGAAAACCAATGAAGCCAAACCATTAAAGCGCCTTTTTCTATCTATAAGCCTTAGCAAACCGTAACCTGGCAAAATCGACGACAACAGCAAACCCGCCAACAATCGAACATAGTTTATAACCGGAATAGACAGCCAACTCACAAATTGACTGCCTGAATCAGAAGGAACTAACAGAACAATAATTATAGAAACAGCATAGACTACGAGAACAAAAAATTCTTGAGAGAGCTTAAACGCAAATTTTGCCCGCAGATTAACTCGTTTAGGACCTACATCGTTTTGTATTAACACAAAAATTAAGAAAGTAAGCGCACCAAACAAAAGTGAAAATAAGTACCGTGAGGGCATTCTCGATATTATAGAAATTGCAACGGCGACTAACGTCGCCATTAGCAAACCTATAAGATAGAAAAGCGATTTCATGTTAAGTTCCATTTTATTTCAACCAATTTAACTGCAGCAAGTAAAATTATTTTTTCCTTGAACGGGCATATTACTTAGCATTTAGCTATTCTACTGACTTTATTAATGAATTCCTCAGAAATCTTATCTCGATTAAAATCTCGTTCGATTAAAAGTCTCGCTCGTTTACCTGCAACAATCCTAAACTCCTGATCTAAAGATAGTTTCTCTATGACATCAGCCAACCCGTCAACATCCAAGGGTTCTACGGTTAAACCAATACCCCTTTCTTGAATTAAACGCGCTAATATTGAATCTTTAAACACCGTTGCTATTACAGGTAATCCTGAAGCACAATATTCCCAGAATTTGGCAGGCAACCCATTTTTCCAAAGAGGGTTATCATCATAAGGAACTATGCCTACATCTGCGCTTGCAATAATCTTCGATAATTCCGTAACATCACTTTTATTACCAAGATAAATAACCGAACTTTTAAGGCCGTTATCAATAGCATACGCTAAAAGGCTGTCTAAGACTGCATGATTTGTTTCGCGCCCAACCATAATTAGCCTAATATTCTGAACGCCTTTATCAGCAAGCTTCTTCAAAGAAGAAACAACAATATCCAATCTATAATACTCACCAATACCACCAGAATACACAATCTTGAACAACCCATCGTCTAGTTTGTTTTCAAGAGGCTTAAATGATGAGCTACTTGCACCATTAGGAACAAGAATAACATTGTCAACCCCACTTTCTTTCAAGGCTTTCACAAAAGGTTGGGTTACAACAGAAACAAAAGATGCCCGACTGTAGAATAAACTAGGCCAAATCTTTTTTACTAATTTGTAAAATCGCCTCGAGAATGAAGGCAGCGCCGAAAAAATAAACTGATTTTCCCACTCGTCCCTGTAGTCAATAACAGTCTTTATCTTCAAAAGCGCACACGCAACCAAGAAACCAGAAGCCGAATCACCACCAGGAAATGAAACTACTGCAACCGCAGGTCTCCTTCCAATTAAGACAAAAGTTGAAATCACTAAAGATACCAATAGATTAGCAGTAAAAATAAAAGGATTTGGCAAAGGAACTTTAAAAATTAGATTAATGATGTTTAAGTTTGAAATGCGTTTAATACCTCTTTGCTCTAAAGCCTTTGGAGAAAAAATCCCAATAATATCTACAGAGAAACCTTCTGTTGTAGCAGCTTTCGCAAAAGAACTTATTCTTGTCCATGGGGCTCCTGGAGTTGGATGAGATTCATCCAAGAAAAAGACCATTCTGCTAGGATTTGATTGAAAAAGAGACATAATTAACCTTGGCGCTCTAACGGAGTAAGTACTGTTAACAAATACCCTTCAAATGAGTATTTGAAAAAATGGTCGAGTCCGAGACTTTTCGCAATCGCTGAATGAAGTATCTTTTTCGGGCGAAAATCTTGAGGTTTAACAAGAAACTGATTATGCCTTTGTCTAGCGATAGTAAATATTGCAAGCTTTGGTTCCTATGAAAATCTGGTGGCCGAGTAATAAGTCGATGTAGAATCCAACCAATATGAAGTGTGGGCAATAGCACAAATAAAAATAGTGGAAACCGCGTCAGCAGGTTTTTCGTGTCATAATTTTTGAAGTAAGTAAAGAGCATGTTTCTATAAATTCTTACATATCGTTTAGAAGACGACCCGGCGGAACCTCCGCCTAAATGCTCAACTAGGAATTCAGGTGTGTATACTGATTTGAAGCCTGCGAGATTTGTTCTAAAGCCTAAGTCGTAGTCTTCCCAATCAGTCCAGAAGTCTTCATCGAAGCCTTCAATTTTATCTATAACGCTTTTTTTGTATAGAACGGCACATCCGGAATTTGCAAGATTTCGGGATGATTGATCATAAATGCGATTAAGATACTGAGTTGAAAAGCCTTGCGTAAAAAACGGAACGATAAAGCCTCCGTTAGTGAAATACTGCCCAAACCACACGCTTCCGTCATAGTGCATTATTTTGCAACTTACGCTTGCAATATTATTGTCTGATTCTGCAACGCTAACAAGTTTACTCACAAAATTAGGCTTGACTTCAGTATCGTTATTCAACACTATAACATACTTGCCATTGGCGGATTTTATCCCTAAATTGTTACCCTTTGAGAAACCATAATTGTAACCTAATTCTACGATTCGTAGTCTTGGATCGCCCCCAAAGTTCTTACGTATTACGTCTACACTGTTATCTGCAGATCCATTATCAATCAGCAAAACTTCGTAATCTGAGGCATTCTGGTTTAGCAACGAAGCAATGCATTTACCGAGAAAACGTTTGCCATTCCAATTAAGGACTATAACAGAAGCAATTGGTCGATTGTTTTCCATAGAAATCCTTTGCTAAACCTGAGGAGCAACTTTACTAAGACGAATATATTCCTTAAAAGCGCAGCTTAAGGGAGAGATAAAGCCCATTTCACTTAACCATTTATCGGAGACTTTTCGCTTATCCTGAATAATTATTCTTTTACTTAAGATAGATGACAAATGCCTATAAACCCAGGAATACGCCTTTGCCTTCATTTTAAGGCACTCAATATTACGACTCTTGACCAGCAAAATTCCCTCGCCTAAATCAAAAGCAACGGCAAACATGATACCTACAAACAGGTTTTTTAGTTCTAAATTCTTTAAAATAGTAATGAAAGGGTCTTTAGTTCCATGAAACGCTTTTAATGGAGAAAGCCTTCCTTCACCCGAAGTGCCTCCATAATTGTGATAAACAACCGATTCTGGACAAAAGAGCGTCTTGTAGCCTAGCAACCAAGCACGCCAACCCAAATCAGTATCCTCCAAGCAAGCGAAATAATCTTCATCAAAACCATCTAATTCCTTGAAGACATCCTTGTTAATTAGCATTGAAGAAGCGCAAGGGTAACCTGTAAGAGAACTCTTTATCTGACCATCATCTGCTTCAAGAAAACCGATAGCGTAACCTCGACCTACTACGGTTAGTTTTCCACCTCCAAAATCGACAAGACGCCGATTTCTCATCATCAATGTCTTACTTCCACAGATAGGAATAGAACGCCCAACAGAAGCTTGGACAAGTTCCAGCAACCAATTTTGGGTAACTTCAGTGTCATTGTTCAAAAAAGCAATATACTGACCATTCGCAAATTTCACGCCTCTATTGTTTCCACCACCAAAACCAAAATTTTGGTGCAACTTAACAATGCGTACCCAAGGAAAATTGCTCTCAACAAATTCTGTGCTGTCATCTGTTGATCCATTATCAACCAATAATACTTCGAATTTCGATTTAGGATAGTTGGTTAGAGCAAGAGAAGAGAAACAAGTTCTTAGAAAACTCCTTCCATTATAATTGAGCACAATAACGGTAACAAAGGGTTTCGATTCGGCCATCAGTTAAAATTTCCCAAACAGCGTACAAAGCGTAACTGCAAAATACCTGAAGTTATTAGTTATCACGTTGCTCTTCCGTTAATTGTTCAAATAGCTGTTTTGCTTTCTGACCTATTGCTGTAATTGTGACTTCCCGTTCAACATAATTTCTTCCGTTAATTCCCATCTCTCGACTTTTTTTGGGATTAGCAATCAAATAAGATACTGCTTCAGCAAGTAATTTGGAATTCTCTGGCTCCACTACAAGCCCAGAATTCGATTCAGAAATATACTTAGCTGGCTCGCCTTCAGCACAACAAATAATTGGTCTCCCCAATGCCTGATATTCATATAATTTTGAAGGGATCCCAGGATACGGCCCACCGTAATCTTTCAGGGGCAAAATTAAAGCGTCTGCAGAACTCAAAAGATTAGCAACCTCGCGTCTTGAACCAAGCAATTTATCACTTAAAACAACATTCATTGGATTGAGTTCTTTGAGCTTGTTTCTAACAGAACCCAAACATTCGCCGCTACCATGGATAACAAACACGACACTTACCTTTTTCTCTTCAAGGATCTTTGCGGCTTCGAAGATTTGATCAAAGTCGTACCCGACACCTAGAACGCCAGCATAGATTACCTTAAAGGGTTCACTTTCCAGCCTATTCTTTTCAACAACTTTGAACTCTGTTGTATCTACACCGACTTGAATAACGTCAATCTTGCTTTCGTTTACACTATACTTTTTGTTAATTGTTTTAACGTATCCAGGGCTAATTGGCGCAACAGCATTGCCCTTCGCGTAGAAGAATCTGTAGATTACTGCGGCAATTTGTAGAAGCAGAGAACCCTCGTCTGTCAGTTTTAACATAGGTAAATCTTCAAGTGTCAAATCACAAACATCTAGTACCACAGGCACACGTTTCACTTTGCTATAAAGTACTCCCGAAACCCAGCTCCCACCCCAAACCGCATCTATCCTACCAATCCAAGGCAAAGCAAATAGCGACGAAATTCCGAAGAATCCCATTAGAAGCAGTCTTTTTAAAAGACCTTCAGACTTAAGCGGAGGCATAAAAGATCTGATAACTCTAGTTTGCCCAACCCACTCAATCTTCAGCGGAGCCCATCGATATTGTTTGGGTATATTCCCATGAGGATAATGCGGAAATCCAGTTATGACTGTAACCTGACAGCCATTTAAAACTAAACCTTTAACCAAATTACCGGTCCTTGTAGCAACGCCACCCAGGTCAGGAGGAAAGTATTGGGATGTCAAAAGTATATTCAAAAGATAAACTCAGCAATTAGACGTTATTTTTTAAGGCTGAAAATTCCAGAAAATAAAGGGAAACATTGGCGCTTCAAACTATGAAGCATTCGATTGGGTTAATTTATAGAGTCTCGGAGCTGAATTGATAATGTCAACAGCTTTATTCATGTCAAAATCTATTGATTGGCCGTACCATTCGATTGACCTGAAACGCGGTTTATTTTCTTGTTTTACTATCTCATATGCTTGCGCTCTAGTCAACTTTCCTTCCCTTATCTGATGACTTCTAAAAATGTCAAACTCCGTAAAGCCAGCCATAGTCATGTAAATATAGTTGTAGAAGGCTGCTGTGCCGTCGTCTGTGCGCCAAGTTGCAATTGTATCTGTCTCTTTTTCCCAGTTGAATTTCTCAGTTATGGTGTTTACGATGGTGTTTTCGTCCCAATCTAAGTAATGGAAGAGATAGAGATAATCGTCTTTCAACACGTAAGATGAGTAGTAAGCAAATAATGTATCTATAATCGACTTGTTTATGTATGCTGGATTTTTGATGAATTGGGACAAATAGTAGTACATAATTTTTAGTTTATTTTTTCTGGAGATGCCGGTCATTCTTTTGAGTGCGTTCTTGTTGCCCTGGGTTGTAACGTTGCAGAAGCCATACTTGAAAAGACCTGTGCCTTCTTCGCCTTCATAGCCACCGCAGAAAATGAACAGTTTGATTCCTGTTTGCTTTCGGACTTTATGGAAGTAATAGTAGAATTGTTTATCTCCGGCCATAAGTATTGGAACCATGCCTAAATCAGGCCTTTTCAACCAAGCTTTAAGGTTCTTGCGAATGTTCAAGCGTTTTGTTCTAATATCTGCGGAAATAACTATGTGTTCTATTCCCAGTTTACCGACTACTCTTGCTTGATTTCTGCGGGCAAGGTCGTTAACCATTCCCCAGTCGTATGTGAAGGTTATTGGATGCAATCCCAGAGTGTTTTTAATGTAATCTAATCCATATGCGCTGTCTCTTCCGCCGCTGAAACCTATGAGAACATCTGGTTCGCTTAAATTGCTCCTGTACTGTGAAATAAACTCATCAAGCGCTTTTTCGCCCTTTAGGTAATTTCCTCTGGTCTCATAGTCTCTGCAATAGCTGCATACGCCTTCTTCGTCAAAGCTTATGTAGGGCATTGTTTCGGGCAAGAGGCAGCGGGTGCATCTTTTCAGCGTGGTTTCGCTTGAGTAGAGTGCTTCCCAGTTTTGAATCATAGTTTGTCTGATATCTTCGCGTAAAAGGTATTGGCTTGGGTCTGAAAGTGGTGGTGGTGTTTGTTGGTCGTAGAGTTCAAAGATTTTGGCTTTTGATTTTGGGATGCCACCACTAGTATTGTCAACTGAAGGTTCATTTAATGAAAACATGAACTTTTTTGATAAGTTAAGGTCGAATAGGTAGCCTTGACCTGCTTTAACTTGCATTGTAGGTTTGCCAATAAACCTGTCACTAAGCAGTTTGTTGCTAAGGATTTGTTGGAGAATATATTTTTCTGAAGCAAAAACCAAGATTTTCTCGTTCTGGCTCAGAGCCATGTAAAGTGAGCCAGTGTTTGTTGCAAGAACAAGAGTGTCTTCATCATCAAACTCAACTGCTACCGACGCCGAGCCTTCGATTTGCTCGAAAACAAGCCTGACCGCTTCAACCATTGATTTCCCTTGGCTCCTAAACATTTGGAGAAGGCTTAGAAAAACCTCAGTATCCACATCATACTTCTTGTCAAGAGTTGGAAATGATCCCCATAATTTAGTGTCATTAACAATGATTCCATTATGGATTCCGATGGCACCGTCTTTGACGACGGGTTGATTGTTTGTGTTGATTTCGCTTTGCCCATTCGTTTGCAGGCGTGAATGGCCAAGAATTAAAAGTGGAGCCTGCAGTTGAACACCGTCATATCCTTCAGTTTTGAGCGTGTTGTTGAACAGATTCTTGTAATTGGAGGTCTTAACTAATCTTGAAGAGGTAATGGGCTCTTTCAAAACGTATATTGATTCTTTGAATCTAAGGGCTAATCCTGATGCTTCTTTGCCGCGTGATTCTGAAAGCTTGAACATACTATTTACTATTTGCATAAGTTCCTTTGGTGAAAGCTTGAGTTTCTCACCGATTAAGATGCCAAAAATGCCGCACAATTTATTTATCTCAAAAATCTAACTAATTTAGAGAAAGAGTATTCCGCAATTTATGC
Organism: Candidatus Bathyarchaeota archaeon; assembly: GCA_003151735.1. GTDB lineage: Archaea > Thermoproteota > Bathyarchaeia > Bathyarchaeales > Bathycorpusculaceae > Bathycorpusculum. The sequence goes on from PLYI01000066.1 coordinate 73,993, forward strand.
CAAGCGTTAACGTGCTGCCACTAAGCTTTGAATTATTTGGCGAATTTTTCTGATATTCTAGCTATGGCGTACAATGTGATGGCAGTCGACAGCAAAAAGAAACCGATGAGAATAAACGCAATCGATGCCAATGCAATATTTGTCTCTATCATTTGTTGCACGGCATAAACCTGTAGCATCCAAACCCCAAATCCAACTCCAGCGAGCAAACAGAATAAACTGGGAACGCCCAGCATCAATAGGGGTCGTTCTTCGACGATTAGACGGATTAATGAGAAAACTATGCCCATGGCATGAGTTACAGGATGCTCAGAAGACGTCTCGACCCCACTTGTGTTATACTTGCAGGTGCTTGGAACCTCAACAATACGCAAATCCTGTTTGCTGGCTTTTAGCAGAATTTCGACGCTGGCGCCCATACCGTCTTCAAAGAAGTTAATGCGATCCAACGCTAGGTGACTATAAGCTCTAAAACCACTTTGAGAGTCAGTCACGCCGTTTTTTGCTGAGCTGTTAACCATTTTGGTAATTAGTTTAGCTCCAAGTTGTCTGTACAGCGGCATCTCTGCTGTTCCATTTTTATCAACAAATCGGCTGCCAATTACAACGTCAGCCTCACCCTCAACAATGGGTTTGATGACAATCGGAATTTCGTTAGGCGCATGCTGCCCATCTGCATCCAAAGTGACAAAAACATCAGCATTCAACTCATGGGCACGAATAAAAAGACTCTTAATAGAGGCGCCATAACCGCCGTTTTTCTCATGCCTCACAACGTCGGCACCTAAGCTCTCTGCGATTTTTGCGGTATAATCGGTGGACCCATCGTCACAAACAACAACTTTGCCCGCGAATTTTTGGGCCTCCAGGATTACTCGTGCAATAGTTTGTTCTTCATTAAACGCGGGTATGCCGACAACTATAAACGGTTTCATCTTAGCGAATGAGTTTATTTCGAACGCTTGCATTTCAACCATTACGTCTTCGTTCCTTGCTAACCCAGAATATACGTAGAGTGTAGTGTATGATTCAATTTAAAAAGGCTACGCAATCTAAAGGCTCTTTAGCGTTTTCAAAGAGTAAAGCACCATTAATAGAATCCATAATTAGGTAACAACCATTTTTTCTTCAAGTAAAGACTGTAGGCCATCTCTAAAGGAAACTTTAGGTTCATAACCCAAGAGCATCTTAGCTTTACTAATATCCGCATAACTATCTTTGATATCGCCAGAGCGGGACTTTTCATAAGAAATCTCTGAGTTCACACCAGCCAACTCTATTATTGTTTTAGCCAATTCGTTAATGGAAGTGTGTTTGCCAGAGCCGATGTTGAAAACTTCGCCAACTGCCTTACCGCCTTTCACTGAAGCTAAAACTGCTTCCGCAACATCTTTTACATTAACGAAATCTCTTGTTTGTGAACCATCACCATAAATTGTCAAAGGCAACTTCTGCTTGCAACGTTCGATAAAGCGAGTTATGACTCCGCTATAATCGTTCATGCCTTGCCTTGGACCATAAACGTTAAAGAACCGCAGAACAACGGAGTTTAGGAGTTGCCGCTCACTAAAGCCCAAGCAGTAACGTTCACCGATGAGTTTTGATTCTGCGTAGGGCGAAATTGGATTGGTCCGAGTTTGCTCTGTAACAGGCAATGATTCAGGATCACCGCAAACCGCACAGCTGGAAACAAAAACAAACCTGTCGACCTTTTCCTTTATGCTTGAACGCAGCAGATTGAGGGTTCCTAAAAGATTAATATCGAAAGTTAAATCAGGATTCTCAACTGAGAGAGGAACGCTAATTAGAGCAGCCATATGAATGACAAAATTAACGCCGTCAAGGCTCTGTTTTACTGCCGAAGCATCACGAATGTCGCCTTTGACAAGCTCAACTTTGCCTGAACTTAAATGCCGTTGAATATTGTCCAGTTTACCGGTTGATAAGTCGTCGAGAACTCTAACTTCATAGCCTTCAAGGACTAGTCGGTCAACCACATGGCTGCCGATGAACCCAGCGCCACCAGTAACTAAAACTTTCTTGAGCATACGAAATAAGAATCGATTAAATTTTCCATCGAGTCATCTGTTGGTATGCATTACAGCTAAGAAAAACGCAAACGATGAATCATCAACCCAACTTTTAGCCGAAGAATTACCCAATTTTTGGGCAATTGAACTAATTTTTTCGGCAAGCGAGCGACCGACCAACTTTAATGACTTCATTACACTGCTTTCCAATAACCCTTCCAACTTACCCACGACAGCAAAGATACATTTGGCTAAATGTGCACTGCGAATGTTATCTGTTACTTTTATCGTTAAATCAACAAGCACTCGATCAATCCTAGGCAAAGCTCTAAACCACACGCCTGCGCGCATGGCTTTTATTCTCAGTTTCATCAGTTGTATTCTATTTAGTGGGGTGGAAGTGTTATTTTGCATTACAGTTTGAACCGCCGTCATCCATGGTACGAATATCCCATTTATGCACTCGGTTCACTTAAAAAGACTTTCTATGTAGAACAACAAAAATACAAATTCCTACTTCAAGCAACATATGGTGAGCACGCCGTTATTTCATATTTCTTATTTGCTTTCCAATAAAAAGTTAACAATTAAAAATTAAGTTTATGATTTTGTTCAATCAGAAAAGCGATATAATCAACTTTTGAAACCTCTA
>PLYI01000031.1:0-338 GCA_003151735.1 Candidatus Bathyarchaeota archaeon
GGGCACGTGAAGTTGCCAAAAAGTCACTCTAAATTCTTGTATTGGTTATTTAGTTTCATTGAAGTCTTTTATTTTTTTCTTTTTTAAAACAATTGAAGATAAGCCTCGGGTAGGTGTATTTAGTCTTTTGTGCATGAATTAATATTGTTTTTACTATAATTATTAATTAAAATATATTTATATTTATTATTTGAAATACTTTTATGATATATTATTATTTTCTGAGCTTTTTTTAGACAAATTATATATACTTTGATAACGTTTGAGAGAGCAGTTGGATGATAGCAGTTACACTTGTCACGCAACAAAATCTATGGAGAAAAGAGAAATGTCAATTT
>PLYI01000031.1:353-21330 GCA_003151735.1 Candidatus Bathyarchaeota archaeon
GTTTTGATGTTGGGCGTTTTAGCTGTTTTTTTGCATTAGTGATTTTTTATTTGTGAACTTTGTCGTGTTAGAGGTTGTTGGCGTTTAGCGGCCTAATTGTCCTAACCAAGATATGATCCAGCCAACAACAAAGACTACCAACAACAAGGGTGATAATGAAACTAATGCGAGTTTGCTGCGTTTTTTTCTACAGGTTGCATTTATCATTTCGGCACCTGTATTAGATTCTTGCTTGAATCTTAATATATAAGGTTTTGTAATTGTCGGCTTTGCCTGTCAAGAGAAACAACTTTGCAGATTTTTCGTCAATTGTTGGGTTGTTGCGCTAAAAGTATTAACAATTTGAGATTGCTAAAGTTGATAGATTATCGTATCGACTAAAAGCACTCATATCTTAAAAGTTTGTTACCGTAAAAAAAGAGTGTTGATTGCAGGGTGAAAAAAGAAATGTTTGGTGCTCCTTCTACGCAAGTTCTTATTGCAGCGTTAAACGAGGAAGAAGGCATCGGCCTAACCATTTCTGAGCTAAACAAAATTCTAAAGAATCCTCGTATTTTGGTTGTTGATGGCAGAAGCAACGATCGTACAGTCGAGGTAGCCACGAATTTGGGTGCCCAAGTTGTTTTGCAGGATGGATTAGGCAAGGGTGATGCATTAACGAAGGCGATTAAGTGCTCGGATTTAACAGTTGATTATATTGTTATCACAGATGCAGATTATACGTATCCGGCTGAACACGTTTCAGGGATGATTCGGGTTTTAGAGGAGAATCCTGATGTGGGCATGGTTTGTGGTAACAGGTTCAGCGGTTACTTGGACCTTAAAGGATTCAATGGTTTTTTCTACTTGGGTAATCGGTTCATTGCTTTTACCCATAATTTGTTAAACGGCGTCTCGTTGGTTGATCCGTTGACGGGATTGCGTGTGGTGCGTGCGGGTATCCTTAGAAATTGGAGGGTAAAATCTAAGGGTTTTGATATTGAAGTGGAACTTAATAATCATGTTGAGCGAGAAGGTTTTGGAATCATGGAGGTTCCAATTCGGTATCGTGAGCGGTTGGGTGAGAAGAAACTTGGATTTGGGAATGCCGCTGAAATTTTAATGCGCATGATATTAGAGGCCACCTATTAAAAACTAATAGAGTGAATTCGGATGTCTTTTGACTTTTTCAGCGTCAAGTGCTTTAATCCAAGGAAATAATTCTCAAATCAGCGCTCTGCAAGTAAACGATGTTACATTTAACGTAGATAAGCCCGCTTTATGGAATTCAAATAGCACTACATTCACGTATCGACTTTTCTTTGAATTATGGCTCTACAATTTGCAGACAAGATTAGTTGAATTTAACGATCGTTATGTAAATCTTCAATTGAATCTTACACGAACCCCATAAATTCGGGTTTCGGAGGAGAATCCCGACTTAGGTATGGTCTGCGATAACCGGTTCAGTGGTTACGTAGATGTGACTGAAACGGCCTTCCGGTCGGTTGATGTTTAAAGGTTTTGTTGATAGATTTGGGGATATGGGGAATGCGTGTGCCTGAAGTGTTTAGTCTTCAGATTTCCTGTTATTTTGGTGGCTAAAAAATGTTGTTATCGTTTGGCTGCTTGCTTTGGGGATTGTAGGCGTTTTGTTAATTGGTTTTTGTGGTTGTTTTGCGTTTAGCTGCCTTACCTTTCCTTTTATAAAGGTACCAACCGGCGATTAAAAGAACGATGAGTATGGGAGCAAGCAGGGCTATTGTGAGTTTGCTCCGCTTTTTTTTGCTGGTTGGTTTTGTCATGGAAGTGCCTACTATATATTATCTTGTTACTTAATTCTTAATATATAAGCTTTATTCCCAGTGTCGATAAGGCAATAACCAAATAATTGAATTGATTGTGGATTCGATAGCAGCTTTTTGTTCATGGAGCATAAAGTGGCCTCGTAACCAAAACCAAAATACTGTACTTGGCGAAATAAACGTCGCTTTTGAAAATCTATCTACTGTAGTTCGAACTACTAACCGAGAAGCCAATGTATTGGAATACAAAGTAACTCAAAGAACTTTTCTTTTGGAGTTGATGCCAAATGGTAGTTAGTCATGAGATGTCTTCATCAGTGCCAACCTTGGAAGGATTCGCCAAAGTTTCAAAATTTACTCGGTTAAATGTCGGAATTATGATACCTGCTATGAATGAGGAGAAAAACCTCGAAGAAATCCTTTGCAGGTTGAATGATATTGGCTACGATAATGTTTTGGTTATTGATGGCCATTCAAAAGACAATACTGTTAAGGTGGCAGCAAAACATGGGGCAAAGGTTGTCATGCAGGCAGGTCAAGGAAAAGGTAATGCTATTCGACAGGTTCTAAGCAACCGTTATTTTGATGTTGACGCCCTAGTTCTAATGGATGCTGATTGTTCCATGGATCCTGCGGAGATACCTGCGTTTATTGAAGCTTTGAATTCTGGCGTAGATGTAGTTAAGGGGTCTCGCTTCTTAAAAGGTGGCCGCACTTACGACATGGAAGCAACAAGGCGATTTGGCAATTCGATACTTATGTCTGTAGTGAATTTCATCTGGTTAGCCAAATACACCGATCTATGCTATGGCTACGTAGCTTTTAGTAAGAATGCACTTGAAAAGTTATCTCCGATTTTGAAGTCTGATGGCTTTGAGATTGAAACTGAGATTTTCATTAAGGCTTTAGATTTAGGGTTGGTAGTGAAAGAAGTTCCAAGCATAGAATATGCAAGAAAGAATGGAATTTCTAACCTCCACACGTTTAAAGATGGTTTTAAAATACTCAAAACAATTTTCAAGGAGTTTTTCCGTTCTCAATAAACAAGCCATTTTTTTCTATTTCTATATACGCATTTAGTTTATTTTGTTATTTGCTGTTTTTGGAATTTGTTTTTTTTTATTACATTAAGAAGTTAATTGAACAAATGAGGATGTTAAAAATTTGTTTGAACGGAAATTAAAAGTTGCAGTAGTCGGTATAGGAAAGATGGGTTTGCTGCATGCAAGCCTCTTGAACACTCTCCCCGACACTCAGATAGTTGCCTTGTGTGACAAGAGCACTTTGATGAACATGGTTTTCAAGAAAGTGTTTTCTAAAAAAGATATTGCTGTAGTAAATGATATCGAAAAGCTTGCGGGAATGGATCTTGATGCTGTTTATGTAACAACTCCCATTTCATCGCACTATCCCATTATTAAGGACCTTTACGCAAAAGGAATTACCAAGAACATATTCGTTGAAAAAACACTCGCTTCAAACTACACGCAATCCAAAGAATTATGCGAACTCGCAAAGACAATCGGCAGCTTAACAATGGTTGGATATATGAAACGATATTCTGTTGTTTTTGGAAAAGCAAAACAGTTGTTATTGGAGGGAAACTTGGGTGAGCCGCAATCTTTCAAAGCAAATGCATTTTCATCTGACTTTCTTGGTCTTACCAAAGAATCAAAATCCTCAGCACCCAGAGGAGGCGCAATCAGAGATATCGGCTGTCACATAATAGATTTGACGTTGTGGTTGCTTGGAGACTTCGCCGTTCGCGATATTACTGCTTGCACAAAGACTGGAACAGACACTGAAACTTCAGTATCATTTAACGTTATGAATTCTGTAGGATTGGCTGGACAGTTTGATGTGTCTCAGTGTGTTCCCAATTATCGATTGCCTGAATTTGGTTGTGTCATTGAATGTCCAAAAGGTAAGATTGATGTAAACGATGATCGGGTACTTTTAACCTTAGCAAACGGAACAAAAGAAACCTGGTATCGACAGAATCTCAAAGACAATGTTTATTTCGCGTTGGGAGAAACGGAATATTTCCGGGAAAACCAGGAATTTGTAAATTCGTTGAGGGAAAACCGAAAGTGTGAACCTAACTTTGATACAGCCTCAAAAGTCGATTTTATTATTGATGAGGTAAAGAAAGGAGTTGCTAAGAATGAGTGATGAAATGCGTAAATTGTTAATTGTTGGTGATAATCCGTTTCAGGGAATTAGTCATCTTTCGCAAGAACGTGCCAGAAGTAGAGGTGAGGTTATTGTTTCTCCGGCGGATCAGGCAGCTGACGTTGTCTTGGCCTCTCTTAGGAATGGTGCAGAGGGTTTCTCATTTTCTGTTAGCGAACTGACTCTTTCGATTCTTGAGAAATTGCGCGAAAGAAAAAGTATTGACCAAATAAATCTCTATCCTATGTTGCCATATGCGTTCGAATATGTGCGAATTGCTACTCAGACTGGAACACCTGGTTTGGTGAAAAGATTTGCGAAGCAGGTTGCGCTATCGGGTGACATTGGCGCAGTTTTGGAAGGATTTTTGTCTGTAGTTAAAGTTGATCCCGAAAGTTTCATGAACACTTATCTCGCTTATGAGCTGTCTAGAATAAAATCTTCTGCAGGCAAGCACGCAAAAATAGTTTCTGTTTTGCTCAATGAAGTAATAGGTGATATGGGTCTAGCCCTTGACTTAGATTGGCTTTTCAAATCGTTCATAAATTATCTCGCTCATAGAGGAATAACGCCTGGGTTTAACACAAGGAATTTTCCTTACCTTGTAAGAAAATTTAACGAATGGGGTATCGACTTAGATAAAACACTGATTGTTACCCCTTTTAATGAGGCTGGTTTTCAGATGAACCCTTCAAAAGAGGAGTGTGAAAAAACTTTGCAGAACCTTTCTAGCCCTAATGTACTCGCTATTAGCGTTTTTGCAGCGGGTTATTATAAACCATCTATGGTGGTTGACTATCTTGCGGGTCTAAGTAATTTGAAAGGTGTTATTGCAGGAGTATCCTCTGAACAGCAGGCACTCCAGACGTTCAAGCTCTTCAAGGATCGCCTCTAAAATCAGACAAAGCCATGTTGGAATGAAGGTTCGTAAAAACATTTCTTAATTTTGATTAGGCCTGTGGATTAGTGAAAATAATAAATGTTGCTTCTCCTTCTGATCGCCTTGTCGTTATGGGCGGCGCTTTTCCTTCCACCTGTCATTTATTATGCTTGGATGCTGAAGAAAAAGAAAAAAGGCCTTTGCATCCAACCGGACGCTAATTATCAACCTACTGTTTCTATGATTGTTTGTACTTACAATGAAGCCAAAGTTATCGAGCGAAAGCTTGAAAACATTCAAGAATTGGATTATCCGGAGAACAAACTTCAAATAATTTTAGTTGATAGCGCTTCGACTGATGGTACTTTGGAAAGGGTAAAAGTTTTCTTGGCGAGAACTAACTTTCGTTTTCCGATAGTATTGATTTCGGAGAAGGAAAGGTTGGGAAAATCTCATGCACTTAATGTTGGTTTGAAACAAGTCAATGGAGAAATAATTGCAACTTCTGATGCTGATTCTTTCTGGGACCAGGATGCATTGCTTAAAGCAGTTTCTTATTTTGCGGATCCATCTGTGGGTGCGGTGACCGGGAAAGAGAAAATATTAAACGTGGAAAAGAATGTTCATACAATGGGAGAAGGATTTTACAGAACTTTTTTCTACACGTTGCGAAGCGGAGAAAGCTGTATTCATTCAACCATATTTTTTCAAGGCGAATTGGCGCTTTATAGAAGAAATGCTTTCAAAGAATTTGAAGACAGACCAGGCTATTCCGACGACCACGGAACAGTCATAAACCTTGTGTCCAATGGTTATCGCTGTATTTTCGTTCCCGAAGCGGTTTTCCATGATACTGCACCGTTTTCACTTGGCGGGCGACTGATGCTGAAATCAAGAAGATCTGAGCACTTGATATCGGGGGTTTTTCTAACTCTTAAACTGAAGATTAAACGAAAACTTCCGCTTCCTTGGCAAGTAATTTTTTTCAATTTATACTTTCATGTTATCTCCCCTTTCCTTCTGATTGCAGTAATTCTCATGACAGGAATTGTTTACGCAATTGATTTCCGAACACTCTGGTTCTTTGGCTTTCTCTTAATTCCACTCCTGATAAAGAAACCGAGAGTTATTGGAGTCTCCTATTTGACAAGCAACCTCGCTCTCATCATGGGCTTATATCCGATTCTCACAAGAAAACGAAGTGGCGCTTGGCGAAAAGTGGAAGAAATGCGGTGAAACCTGAGCCCAGATTTAATTTGTGAACATTCTAGGTTGACCCCAAGTGATGGTATCAATAAGACAATGGTTAGGCTGGAACTTTTGCTCACACTAATAATATTCTATAATCAGATACCCATCCGTTTAGAGAGGACAGTTAGATTTAGTTTTTCAAAATTGTCCCTTCGTTGAGTTCTTGGAGCAAGATAGTATTGAGACAAATGAGATTTCTTCAAGTTTGCAAGGTTTACTAACTGTCAGTCGTATCCAGATAATATGTTCTCAATAGTGAAAAAGGGCGCACGCTCCCGTGCATCAATGCAATTTCAACCGTCAAATCAGATAATGTGAGAACTCAAGTATGACTAGGTTTCTAAACATAAAACGAACAAAATGCTCTAAAAGCATTCTTATATACGTGCAGAATATCTTGGTAAATTATTCGTGTCGAGCATTGGTTTCTATGAAAAAAGGTGATCCTCAATGAAAGTAGTTTTGACAAATCCCCCACATCCTGAGAAAGGTTACTATAGAGCATATTATCCAAGTCTTGGGCTCCTTTACTTAGCTTCTTATTTAGAGAAGCATTACGCTATTGGTAATTTAAGCGTAGATTATATTGAGGGAAGTGCTTATGACCCTAAGGGCTTTCTCGATAGGATTTCTAGGCTGAATCCGGATGTAATTGGTCTCACTTTTGCAACTTCCACCTCTTCGATGGCCTATTCAATGATTAACCTTCTCAAGGAAAGACTCCCAAATTCTCTGATTGTTTGCGGAGGGCCTCATGTTACTGCGCTGCCAGCTGATGTATTGCAGAGGAGTAAGTCAGATGTCTGTGTAATTGGAGAAGGTGAGGTGACGTTCCTCAAGTTGGTGGAGGCATATGAACGAAAGACACTGATTTCAAACATTGATGGGATAGCCGTGAGACAAGGCCGCCAAGTGGTTCAAAGTTCTGTTCGTCCGCTAATTGCAGACCTGGATTCAATACCGTTCCCTGCATGGGAAAAAATCAATATCAGAAATTACCAAGGGTATATGTGGCAAAGAGAGTGGCCAGATATGTGTTATATGTCTACGCGAGGGTGTCCATTCAATTGTGTTTTTTGTGCCAACCCTGTATGGAAAGTGACAAAACCATGGATCAGAATGCGAAGCCCTGAAAATATTGCAAAGGAAGTTAACTATCTCGCTAACCTGGGGGTTAAAGAACTCTATGATTATGCTGATGAATTTAACGCGAGTGAAGCATGGGCAAATAAAGTCGCAGAGAAAATAGCAAACCTTCATCAAGACTTAATATTTAAAACCCAACTCAGAGCAGACAGGATAACCGAGAAACTGGCGAGTTCTTTAAGCAAAATGGGTTGTTGGATGGCTCATGTAGGCATAGAAAGTGGCAATCAGGAAGTCATGGATGGGATCAACAAAGAATTATCTATTAATCAAGTTGTCAAAGGTCTTAAATTGTTGAAGAAATATGACATTAAGACCTTAGGTTTCTTCATGATTTTCAATGTGTGGGAAGACAACGGATTATTGAAATTCGAAACTCCTCAAATGTGTGAGAAAACTTTACGTTTTGCTCGGCAATTGCTATCCGCAGGTTTGCTCGACTACATTTCTTGGTCAATGGCTACTCCTGTGCCAGGGTCAAAGCTCTACGACTTATCTTTGAAATACAATTTGATTGATGAGACTAAGTCCTACTCAGATTATGTGACGGAAAAGATGGTTATGTCCCTACCCGGTGTATCGAAGCGTGATATGTCTAAAATTAAATTTGAGGGCATGTGTCTGCAACTTTATAATAATGTTCTTCATCGAAATATAAACATGAAAGACCGCCAAATAGTGATGCAGAAAATCCGTACTATTGCCGACCATGGGCTTAACTATCTTCTCTCAAGATAGCTTAAGATCGTTGCCTCGTGTGCCAATGTGTTACTAAATTAGCTTTTCTGTATTTATTTTGTTCATCCCTGCAAAATAGGCTATGAATCGGCTTTTTACGTTTAGTTTATTCGAAGTGCTGGCCATGTTCGCGCTATACTGACTGCTGCATCTCTATTGCGGGAAATGTGGACAATGGAGGAATTAAACATTATCGATTGTCCGATGGTTTCTGTGATTGTTCCCAATTGGAACGGTAAAATTGTGATAAGAGATTGCTTGACCTCTCTTCAGAGGTTGACATATCCCAATTATGAGGTAATAGTCGTTGATAATGGTTCAACGGACGGGTCGGCGAAAATGATTAGAGAGGAATTTCCGACGACTAAAATGGTCATCAGTCCATTGAATTTGGGATTTGCGGGTGCTTGCAATCTCGGTATCAAAATCGCAAAAGGGCAATTGGTCGCTCTGTTCAATAACGATGCTATCGCACACCCTTCTTGGTTATCTGAGCTTGTAAAAACTATAATGCAATCGTCTAGAATCAGCATAGCAAGCGGAGTAATCCTTCGGGGTAAACCAAGCGATATTTTATTGGAGGCTGGAAAACGAATGGATGTTTTTACTGGGGCTACATGGCGTATTGGTTATGGCAGCAAATTGAGTAAGTTAGGAAAAGTACACAATATTGATTACTTCTCGTTGTGTGCGGCACTCATTAGGAAAGAATTGGTAAAGGAGATCGGATTGATTGACGAAGGCTACTTTGTCTATTTTGAAGACGCGGATTGGGCATTTTCCGCGAGGAGAAAAGGGTATGAGTGCATATTGGTACCTTCAGCTGTTGTTTGGCATGAAGGTTCCGTCTCAACGAAAAATATGCCATCCAAGAGATTTTATTGGGAAAAACTGAACCACTTCAGACTAATTTTTAAGCAATTTCCTCTCAGATATCTATTTTCAGCCTTAATTTTCCAGCTGATATTTGTTTCATTTCTACAAGTTGTATTTTTTGGATACCCAGTTACATACATGGCATTGAAACTGAAGGCATTTATTCTTAACATAGTAAACCTACCCAAAACGATGGTTGAAAGAAAAAGGGTTGAATGTCTTGGAGAATTGGACCTAAAACCTAGATTGAGAGAGCTTACAAGAATTGTAATGGCGCGAGAAAAAGGAAGAGAATTCTGAATAATGGTATCTCAACTTGGAGAGCGGCGAAATTAAAGATTTTGATGGTATCAGACCTTTATCCGCCTATTGTTGGTGGAAGCTTTAAGCATGTGCAGAACTGAGCAGCAACTAGTAAAAAGGCATCATCAAGTTTTCGTTTGCACAATTGGTAGCAAATATTTGGATGTTTACGAGAACGATCACGGAATAAAAGTCATTAGATTGGAGGGTTTTTTCAGAGAATTCCATTTCTATTTAAGAATGTGAGAGAAAGATATCCTCCTCCCCTTCAGGACTTATTGATTTCAAGGAAGCTGGAGAAAATTGTATCAGAGGAGAAACCAGATATGCATCCACGTTCACGGGAAATATGCCCCCAACAAAGCTTTTCCAACACTTATTTTCGATAATCAATTTTTAGGCGTGAGACAAGAGCCGTGGGGTTTTTCAATTATCGGCTTGCCTTCCTTTGTTCCCTCAGAGACCTTCTAAGTTCAGAGCAAATATGAGCCTATTTTCAAGATCATATGCTTAAGGTAACCATTGAATTAAATAGACCCTATAAAAAGGAGTATTCTCAAAGAAAAACCGAGCAAAAAGCAAGAAAAATAGGGCACTGTTAAGAGAACGCCAAGGACGAGCACATATGATAAAAGTTTTAATGCAAAACAGAATGAACATGTTCGAGAGACCGGGTGGAGATGGCACACAGCTTCTTAAGACAAAAGAATACCTCGAAAAGATGGGTGTAACAGTAGATCTTTCCCTAGATTTAAGACCTGATTTGAAGAAATACGACCTTGTTCATATATTTCATCTTGACGCTGTCCCTGATGAAAATTATATTCGCTGTCTAAACGCTAAGAAGCAAGGGAAGCCGGTCGTGATGTCTCCTATCTATTGGCGAGTTAGCGAAATAAGTCCATGCCATGGACTTGCAGAAAAGATCAATCGTTCTTTGCCCAACGGAACATTGAGGCGAATCTCCTCGCTAATTTACAATCAAGAGTTCGAGAGAAACAAGATTGATTTAGCTTTTAGGTGTTTCAGGCTCGATTTCACAGGGATTGTTAAAGAGGTCTTGGAATTATGTGATGCAGTATTACCCAACGCAAAAGCTGAAGAGGAGAAAATTAAGAAGGATTTCGAATTAAAAAACACGAGTAAATTTCACGTTGTTCCAAATGGAGTGGATATTCACACTAACTATGTGAAGTCGGGTTGTTTCACCGTTCTGGGCAAACCTATGAGAGATTTTGTACTTTGTGTTGGTAGGATTGACGACAGGAAAAATCAATTAGCTCTTATAAAGGCACTCAAAGGAACTGGACTGAAGCTAGTCTTGATAGGTGCTGAATCAACGAAAAGTAAATTAAATTATTATAATCTGTGTAAAAAGGAAGCGGACAACGACGTTATTTTCATGGATTGGATGAACAGTGAGAGCCTTGCCTCAGCGTACCATGCAGCCAAAGTGCATGCTCTTCCAAGTTGGTATGAGACTCCTGGACTAGTCAATTTGGAAGCTGGACTGGCCGGATGCAACATTGTTGCAACTGACAAAGGCTCAACAAAAGAATATTTGCGTGATTATGCATGGTATTGCGATCCAGCAAAAACAGCTTCAATTAGACGTGCTGTCCTGGACGCATTTTCCGCTGAAAAAAGCCCAGATTTAAGAAACTTTATTTGTAAAAATTTTTCGTGGGAACAAGCTGCTGAAAAAACACTAAGAGTTTACGAAAGAGTGCTAATGCGAAATCGTTAATTAATTAAGCAGAATGCTTTTTTACGCAAATGACAAGAGATTATATCTAAACAAAAATAGATTGCATCATTTTAAATTCATTATAATCGATCAATATTCAAGAGACTTCAATTGGTAAGCCAGTGAGTTCAATAATTAGTGCGCTTACTTGTCTTGATATTATATGTTAAAGTAGGTTGGTGAGACTGCTTTTGTCATGCATCTAATCTTTTTAGCAGCTCTCTGTTCAGAATATGGACATAAAATGAACAACACCCATTAGCAACATATCCTAAGTCCTTGGTTTTGTTTATTGCCCAACTAAAGAATAAACATTAATCAATTTATGGGATAAACCAGCACGAATAATGTGCCAGCGTTCATATTTTTCAGCCAATTTGGAAAAGACGGTCCATCTAAGGAAGTTAAATACATATACAAAACCAAAAGCTGCCTTCTAATTCCGCAAAGAAGATCAGCGGCGCTGTGAGGAGGATTTCCAATGAAAGTTAAAATCTCGAGTCGTAGTCTTTTAATTTCATATTTCCTATTTTTCTTCATTTTGACAGTTGTGTCTTTCTTAATCACTCGGATCGCGCCCACAGGACCGTTTTATACCTACAACCCAACAGTGTTCAACCTATTTTTTTACATGCCTCCGACGATTTGGGCGGCTATTTTTGGAATGGGTGGATTGTTAATATTTCTTGTTTTTCATGATTTTAAGGGGCTCTCACCAAAGTTTATTTATGGTCTTATGCTCCTTTCAGTTCTGGTTATTTTCGCGGTTTTTTGTGGTTTGCCTTATCTCATGGAACCAAACCCGCGTAACGGAGACAGTTGGGTCCATGGGGGAACTGCAAATGCTATACTCAGCACCGGTCATTTGAATTTGAGTAAGTTTCAATATCAATCATATCCATCTTCTTTTTTAATCTTAAGCATTCAATCCGCAATATCGGGCGTTAATTTAACATCGTTGCTTCATATTTTGCCCATGGCGATCGTCCTAGTTTTTTTCGCAGCATTATTTGTTGCCATAAACGAAATTTCCAAGAACCCAAAAATAGCCATCGTCTCAGTATTAGTTTTTGGTTTGTCGACATATTATCTCCAATTCAATTTTGCTCCGTCTTTGTTTGGTTGGATATTACTCTTTCTACTTATCGCCATGTTCGCTAAGACGGCTCAAGCAAGCACCGAATTCAAACTTGTTTCAAACAAGCTATCATTTACCATTATTTTATTGCTCTTTATAATAGGAGTCATAACGACTCATCCAGTTACCCAATTCTCAGCTATCGCTATAATGTTCTTCCTGTTCATTTTCCGAAAAAAAATATGGAGAAGCAATTATGCATTCTTATTTTCGTTGTTGTTGCTAACAATTCTAATAATTACAGCGTGGGCAATGTTTTTTGGGTTCTCTTATTTTTCAAACGTGCTAATTGAGTCCAGAAATGCGTTTGAAACAATTGTTTCTAATCTCTCAAAATCAGTAGTAGCACAATCGTTTAAAGGGTTCACTCCCTTTGGAGTAGCCAACTTACTTCTGGCTCGAAGGGCAATATTTATCTTGATTCCACTCGCCGGACTTTGCGGTTTGATTTTAATGTGGAAACAGCAAAAAACTAGTAAGAACTTTACCTTTTTATTGGCTATACTTTTTGCTGGTCTCACAGAAATTCCCTTGACGCTTTTCGGAGTACTCCCTCTCGAAAGATCCATACAACTTGCCTTTATCCCTCTTTCCGTATTTTCGGCATACTTGATCTGTACGAAGAAAAAAGTCGGGGTAACTATTCTTATATTCTTGGTGCTGACCATTCCAATCAACTTTGCCGCTAACTATTGGAATGAACCTTTTACAATGACGTTCAACTGGGAAATTTCCTCAGCAAAATTCGCCGCCAATTATTTCCACGGAATCGTCTTAGCAGACTATACAGAATCTGAAATTATGAATTACTATGGAAACTTCAGTAAAGTTTACAATGACTATTATGCAATAGGTGCACCACCTGACGTTTTTAATCAAAACTTCATAGCTGCGCACGGAATAAAACTCGTCTGTATAACTCAATTAGACGTCTTGAATCAGGCCCTTGAAGGCTATAACTTAAGCCCTACATTTCTCGAAAACTCTACGTTTGACCTTGTATACAACAATGGTTATTCAACGATTCAAGTAAACTCTGCGCAAACTCCTCAACTGAACATAAATCCTTAACAACCACGCATCCATTTTTAATTTTAACTTGTTCGTATGCTACTCCATTCAGTAACAGCGCGACGCGCTTAAACCAGGGATCTGCTTCATGGACTTTACAGTTCTCTTACAGTGAGTGCTGACAACACCAATTTTATAATAACTTTGAGACGACACAAGATCGTTAATATTTAAATAGCGAGTGAACTCCTACAGGTCTCGTGGGTAAAGTAGAACTTGCGCGTTCTTTTCGTTTCCATTTTTGATCCTTTCTCAGATGCGACTGGTCCTGGGGCTCATTTGCGAGGTCTTTCGCAATCCCTTGGAAAGTTAGGTTGCGAAGTGCATATACTGGTTTTAGATCCGTTAACACGTCGCGTTACTACTAGTACTCGAAATGTGAACGGAGTTCGACTGCATTATACACATCATCCTTTCAGAGCTCTCCTCAGCGATATAGTTGTTAGAGATTTGCTTGTTCTTTCTTTGTTTTCTTCTGAAGAGGTCTATAGGTTGTGCCGAAAATACAAAATAGATGTTGTTAATTGTCAGACCCCATATGGATACGTATTACGAAGAGGCGACATACCTTTTGTTGTGACTATCCACGAGACTTCGTTCGGCCAATTTTTATCATCTCTTGATTCACCTATTTCGTCGTCCATAAGCGTAAACCTAATTTATGATACGATGTTTATGTTAATACATGCGTTTCAAACCAACATAGAATACAAATCCGCTGACAAAGTCATAGCCGTAAGCAATGCGACTGCAGAAGAAGCAATTAGGTTTTATCGTCTGCCACGAAATCGAGTAGTGGCAATTAACAATGGAATGAATTTACCGAATCTACTAAATTCGCGTGTCAAAAAAGAAAATGAAGAACAAATAATACTTTCGGTTGGTAGACTTGTTTGGAATAAAGGGCACAAATATTTGGTTGATGCGATGCCTGCTGTTTTGTCAGAGTGCCCTAGTGCTAGATTATTTATAGTTGGTGTTGGTGACCAAAGAAAACCTTTGCAAAGTCAAGCTAAGAAATTGCACATCGAAGGAGCAGTAGAGTTTTTGGGCAAAGTTTCAACGGAAAAGCTTCACTCACTTTATAGTGAAGCAGATGTTTTTGTCCACCCTTCACTTTATGACCCGGCTCCGATTGCAGTTTTGGAAGCTATGAGTATGGGAAAACCTGTCGTTGCAACTCATGTAGGAGGAATTCCAGAATTCATCACGAATGGAGTGGATGGGCTATTGGTTGAGCCCAGAAATAGTTCCCAACTCGCGAGAGCGATAACAGATATTCTTTCAGATTCATCAATGAGAAGAAGATTGGGGCAAGAAGCGAGAAAACGAATTGAAAAAGAGTTTACATGGGAAGCAGTTGCAAAAAAAACCTTGGAATTTTATGAGAGTTTGCTAAATGAGAAAAGAATGAACTTAGCTCAACGCGTCAACAAAGCGAGTAGACGGATTAAATAACTATGATTTTTATTGGGAGAGCCTGACCTAGCGCGCTACTTAGAGCAGGACACTACGTGAAAAGGGGGCGAACAAAATTGCAATCTGACAAAGCTCTTACAGTGCACTTCATCACCAACGCTTGTGACGAAGGGATGCTGGACACCCAGAGATTAAAACTTTTTTCGAAAGATGCGGGATTCACCTGTACAAACAATGTTAAGCAGTCTGATTACATCCTGTTCTACGCATGCGGACACCTTACCATGTGGGATGTTGACTCTGTGCGAATTATCGAAAAGGTAAACAGGCTAAAAAAACCCTCAGCCAGGCTCGTAGTATGGGGATGTCTTCCCAAAATAAACCCTGGGGCCCTCCAAGAAATTTATCACGGTTCCCTCATCGGTCCAGAAGAGTGGAGCTTCTTCGCCGACCTTTTCAATCAACCGAGGGAAAGAATTAACCACGTTTTTGCCAACGCTCTATACCCTCATGTAAACTCTCATTCAAAATCCACCTCGCCTCAACAAATAATCGACTTCATGGCTGATAAACTCCACAGTTACGTCGACCGGAAGTGGTACATAAAAATAGTGAGCGGTTGCAGGAACTGTTGCACCTACTGTAGTGACCGTCTTGCCTACAGATGGACGAGAAGCGTACCCGTCGAAACAATTCTCAGGCAGTTTGAATTAGGACTATCATCAAATTACAAACATTTCTATTTCGTCGGAAGAGATCTTGGTTCCTACGGCTATGACATAGGCTTAACTCTGGCTGACCTACTGAACAAAATAGCAGAGACGTACTCAAACCAGACCTACCAGATATCTCTATTTAACACGTCCCCAGATTCCTTAATTACACTGTACCCAAAAATAGATCAAACATTATTATCCAAAAGGATATTCGAGATCGGCAGCCACATTCAAGTAGGAAGCAAAAGAATACTGAAACTAATGGGAAAGACGTTTAAACTTGACGAATGGGAAAAAACCCTACTTGACATCGACAAAAACTACCCGAACATACGCGTAGCCACAAGCATTATGCTGGGGTTCCCAGGAGAAACAGAAGAGGACTTCAAACAAACAATAAATCTACTAAACAACCTACTGTTCGACAGGATTGATGTGTACCCATATTGTGAAAGACCGAACCTTCCTTCATCGAAACTCGATGACCGTGTGCCAGAGGCAACCAAAATAAGAAGAACAAAAGAAGCTCAAAAGTTGGCGAAGGTTAACATGCTCAGGAAGAAGATTAAAAGAAAGCGAATCCTTTCCTTGAAAACAATATGAAAACATTACCCATGCGCTCATTATTGGAATTAATTGAATTCTGCTTTTTTGAACAACAAGGCCCCGAGATGCTAACCGTTGAAGATACTGCTGCAAAGTGTTATGGGAAAAACCAACTCACCCAAAAGCGTATTGAAGTCTCTGGTTTTGCAGTTTTTGAGCGTAGCCAAAATGCGCTCATCAAATAAGCCCATTACAGGCTCTGATCAACAAAATCAAACCTATAACCATTTTCGGGACAGGGCAGCGTGCGTGAAGAGAAGCGCCTGATTCAAAGGTACGTTGAACAGTTTTTACAAAACCTTTCTACGCAGTTTCATTGCTGCGAACGTCTGGCTCATTGTAGGGATCCCAGTATTTTACGCCTGTGCACACGCTGTCTGCAAAACCATCAGCAATCATTTTGTTTGCTATGTTACTGTCCCTCTACTTTGATTGTGGGTGGTAAACTGAAGGTTATACTGAAAGTATCTCTAGGCTGGAGAACCACTGTACAACCTGTGTTTGAAGAGATGACTTGCCCATTCTGAACGACTGTTGTGACCGTGCCACCGCTGACGTAAAGTGTTTTAGGTGATTCCCAGTTGGTGTAAGTTACGCCACTCGACCAAGTTGCGTTGTCGCCGCCTGAGTCAAGGAGAATATGGATGTTTCCTGAAAAAGGATTGGTTATGTAGCCTACTGGATTGTATCCCGTGTTATTGTAAATAGCGGTGCTTACTCCAGAATCGATTATCGGAGTTGTCGTGCTTATGATGGTGTTGCCAAAAATGAATGTGCCTGCAACGTTTGAGTTATCAAGAAATACCCCTGTTCCAAGGTTCCAAATATAATTGTTTGAAACGGTGCAGTTTGTAGCGAGGTAAAATTCAAATCCTATCCTGTTGGTTGCTGTGGTGCAGAATATGTAGTTGTTGCTAAACAGACCTTTGTAAACTGCTGACGGTTGAATCCCGTGTTTACCACTTGCCAAGTCGAATATACTGTTTCCTGTAACTTTGGGGTATTGGTCTGTTGCCATACTTATGCCGTCGTTGACTGGCGCTCTTACGGTATTATCCATTAATTGCACATAGTCTGAGCTGACAACAGTCATTCCATTGCCTCCAGCACTTGTTGAGGTACTGCGAGAAATAATTGTTCCTTCAGCTTGATAGATAAAGTAGTCATCTGCATGAGAATTAGAGACTACGCAATCGAGAAGTCTGTTTGGCGCGTTAGCTGAATTGACACTGGCAACCACTATTCCCCCGTTTACCCCTTGGGCCCCGATCACAGTGATTTTACTGAATGTGGAATTTGTGACCGTTGTGGTCATTTGAGCACCATTTCCAGCCGTATTATTTATTATGACATCGTGGACGTTCACATTGTTTACTTCAGTACTTAGATAAACGCCGTGTCCACCTGTTGTATCTATTATTCCGTTTCCAACTTCGGCATTTTCAACGTAATTAGCGATTTGTAAACCTGTACCATGGGAATTGTATATCTGGAAATCGGAAAGTATTGAGCCATAGTTTCTATAGATTGTATTTTGTCCGTCTATGTAAATAGCCACTAAAGTTGCATTAAAACACTGTATGTTTATTGCAGTGACACCATAAGAAGAAGCTGTCTCCGAAACTCCTCCACCTTGGATTTCAAAGTTTGAATCTGATGCTGTGTCCAAAATAAGGTTCGAAGCAGTACAATTTTTTGAACTTGAGAACCAAAGGTTATTTGCTGCTTTCACACCAACTATACCTGAATTTGTGACAATGTCATTATCAACAACGAGATTTGACGAACCATAAGCTACAAATCCGTCTCCGCGAGTGTGGTCTATGCGCGAATTAATAAACCATCCACCATGCGACGCTTCAAAATCTATTGCTTCATCCCAGCTGTCATGACCATAAATATTGTCTATTTTTGTGCCGTTTGCGTAATAGACTAATATTAAGTTGGAATAAGAACTTGATTGTCCTACGTAGTTTCCATCTAACTGGATGTTACGGATTGTACAATTATTGCCTGAAACAACTATGAGTTTATCATTGACCGCGTTGTTTAACCTAAATATTGTATTCCAACTTTCTCCTTCAAGCACAATATTTGGATTAATTAGATCAAGTGTTGTGGTGATTCCATACAGCCCTTCTTTAACAAATATACTTCCCCCAGTTGTCAATGTGGCTAAAACGTGATTTAAGACGTTAGACGCAACAGGACTTGAATAAGCGATTGCGCCGAAAGTATCGTTCGCATAATAAACGCCGCCGTTGGTCCAAACAGTGTAACTGGGGGGTTTGATTATTTGACCGGAGAACGTAAGTGTCTGCGTGCTTGTCAGACTTGAAGAGGCGACAGGGCTCCAAAGAATGATGGCGAAAAATGCAATAACGAGAATTATTCCTGAAATTTTAGTAGTCATTAGATTTCTCGTCTCTTTTCAATAGGCCCTGCTATGTCGTACACGATCGGTTTTTTTGCTTATGATCCTTAACACCCTCCATACGTGATCCGTCGTGAGGACAACAGTTGTTAGTATTTAGTTTAGGTGTAGTGATTATTATATCTTGCGAATTGCTATTCACTATGAAGGGTGGCGTCATCATCCAAAGCGAAAACTATAGCCAAGAAACCAAAACCACACTCGCAGAATACAAATATTCGAGGGGATAAACCATGCAACTTTCGACTTTTACCTTCTTAGATTTCAGCTTACTGCTGATGGTGGACGCCATCGTCCTTCTAATAACCGTGGACTCGCATACCCTACCAAGGAAAAAACCAACCTGACTATAAACAAGAAGAAACTTCGAAGCGCAGCCCTAACCACAGACCTGCTGTCCTTGGTAACGGTTGTCATTAGAATATTCAACATAATTATCACCCCCCAAATATAAGAAATACGGACGGCCAATCAAATTGACAAAAAAATTAAATCAAGTCACAAAAGAACAATTTAAAGACCTGATGATCCAAACAATCAAACAAGAAAAAGCCGCAACAGCAAAACAACTAATCGCCCTAATGCAAGAACGTCACGGCATACCGCCCGAACAAACAACTAATCTTCTTATTGAACTGGAAAACGAAGACCGCTTACACTTCATAAAGCAGGAACCGTCAATACCCGCATCAGCAAAAGAATATTTTTTCTTAAAACAAGCTTCATGGTACTGGATAACCATAGCACTTACCGTGGTAACCACGATCGCCGAGTTTACCATCCCTGAAAGCGACGTGCCACTCGTCTATCTGCGTTCCTCGCTCGGCATCATTTTTGTTCTGTTTTTGCCCGGCTTCACATTCATAGGAGCACTGTTCCCTGCTAAAGTGCCAGTCAAAACTTCCTCCGAAAACATGGACACAATAGAACGCGTAGCACTGAGTTTCGGAATGAGCCTGGCGCTTGTGGCCATAGTAGGTTTAATATTGAACTATACGCCGTGGGGAATAAGATTAACGCCTATAACCTTGAGCCTACTGGCCTTAACAGTAGTTTTCGCCACAGCGGCAATACTCAGAGAAAACCAAATAAACCTGGAAGCAGCCCAAGCAAAACGCTAAATCACGGGACCAACAGTCTTCTGACGCAACCAGCTTTTTCCGTTACATAAATGTTGAGTAGATTAAGTGTAGGAAGCTGAATTTACAGTGGTTTCTAAGAATAAGTCAGATTTTATCCATTCGGGTCTTTATTATCAGATAATGGGGTAAATGCCTATCCCCTCGGTGGACGCTGTAATAGTGATAAATGGCTTCAGCGGGTTCCTGGGGCATACCGCCAAATTCACCGCATCAACTGGAAGTTAAAAATACATCTTCCTAATTTTTGAACAAATCTTATTTTCTAGAACCTACTAACACACTCAGTTACTGGGGATAAGACAAGAATTGTTTAAGCCAAAAAGAATAACTCTAAACCAAGCCATAGCCATTTCCATGTTTGTTTTTGGCTTAGTTCTCGTTATCATTTCTATGTTTTACGTTTCTTCTTTCCTTGCTATTATAGGGGTTGCTTTCTTCTTTTGGGGCGCCATTTTACTTTACATAACGCCGACAAAGCAAGTGCCTATTGCGATGCTTTATGCGGAGGCTGAGGTGAGTGCGAGTAACATTGAGCGGATAATAAACGAGTCGGGACCCTCTCTACCGGGGATTTATTTGCCGCCTAGAAACCTTAAGAACGCGGATTCCAGCATCGTGGTTATTCCTAAAAAACCCAAAATCACACTTCCCTCCCCCGATGAAATAAACGAAAGCTTAACTACCAATCGAAAAGACGGCGTGTTAATTGTTCCGCCCGGATTAGCTCTTTCACGCCTCTTTGAAGAGGAACTGGGATTTTCATTCACAAAAACCAATCTTGTCCAACTGCAATTCAGCCTTCCAAAACTGCTTGTGGACGAAATGGAACTCGCCGAAAACGCCGAAATCCAAATTCAAGGCAACAAGGTTACCGTGGAAATAACCGGCAGTGTACTCGACGAAATTTGCCGACAAACCGATTCTCAACCAAAAACCCATAAGCAAGTTGGCTGCCTTTTGTGTAGCGCCATCGCCTGTGTCTTAGCTAAAGCCACAGGCAAACCCGTAACAATCCAAAACGAAACCCGCAACCAAGAAACTAAAACCACATGTGTAGAATACCAAATACTTGAGGGATAAACTATACAACTGCCGTCTTTAACCTTCTTAGACCTCAGCTTACTGCTGATGGTGGATGCCATCATTCTTCTCATAATCTCCGAATTCGCATCACCACATTACGGCCTAACAAACCTCACCATAAACAAGAAAAAACTTCGAAACGCAGCCATAGCCACAGGACTACTATTCTTAGTAACAGTCGTCATCAGAATAATCAACATACTCACCAGTTCCTAAACCCTTATTGCTTGCTTTAGAAATTTTGTTGGTCAAATAGTCTGGATCACTTCAAAGCTTCATTGGATGTTCCATCTGCCCTCGTTGTGTTGTAAGTTAGTACCGGTTTACCTGCCCTTTTTTTAGATATTACTACTTACGCTCCAAAATACATCTCGCGAGCTAGATTTTTGTTGTGTTGTCTATTGGGTGCCGGTCCAATTCTTGCCGTCATTATTCTGCTTGACTGGGGTTGGCGAGCACCTAAACATGACT
>PLYI01000078.1 GCA_003151735.1 Candidatus Bathyarchaeota archaeon
CTACAACAACCAACAAAACAAACACGCCGATTGAAACTACAGGTTTAGAATTAGTCTATTACTACATTTTTTCCCATTCTGAGTAGCCAAGGATGCCGTTGTTGAGTTCTTGTTTGCATTGATCCCATTGTGGCATGTATGATTTGAGCAATAACTCAAATTGTTCGTTAGGCTTTTTCTTTTAGTTGAGTCATTTCGTTAACTAACGCGTATTCTAAGAGACGCCAGCCCCTCAGTCTTCCACTTTTAACTATCACTCCATTACGGGTGTTAGTTGTTTCAACACTCTGCTTAAAGTCATTGAGGAATTAGCCATGTGAGTTTTATGGTTAATTTGTCTATACCTTGTGATGCTTGCGGCAAAATGATAGGCGGTGGATTCCATTGCTGCCTGAAATGCAATATTTACTTCTGTTTTAACTGTTTAATTCTATTAGAAACTAATATGAAAGGTTTGAAAAAGGGTCCTATGTGCGGCGGAAAATTTGAGTAAGTATCGTAATATTACTAATTTGGAAATAAGCATCTTATATTGAGTATGATGAAATGATATATGATGGACAATGCGAGAACAAAATGAAACTATATCACTCATCTCTTTAACATTTGAAAGATTAATTCAAGAATGGAATATTTGTGGAATACAGACCACTAAGGTAAAACCAATACAGTTAGCTCGTAATTTATCTGTATAATTCGCAAGGGCAAGAACCTATTCTTGTTTTCCCTATATAACAATCATTTATTAGAACACAGTTTTGTTCTTCTTCCAATCGTGTTCCTCTTAGATATGTTTTCAAGAAAAGACAATACGGTGCATTCAGTCTCTAACTAAGTGATAAGGAATTGATATAACAAATTTTGCTCCTTTGCCAGACTCGCCGTCTTCAATTATTGTCCAGCCGTAGACTTTCTCAATTATTCTAAACTGAAGCCTAACCATTCAATTCATCTCCTTTGGGTTTCTTCTTCCATTGCCTCGCGGCAGGATTCAACTGTTTTTCGGATTATGCATTAGACTCTGCAAAATCAGCGATGGTTAAGCTTTCATTTGGCAATTCTGCAACGCCTAATGGGAAGTATAGATGTTTTTCTAAAGCAATTTTTCTGTTGTACTTTGTTCTAGTAATTGATAAAACAACGTTTGCTCGTGGGCATGTTTGCGTGTGCAGAAGGCTGTTACGCACTGTTTCTGCATGCTGAGGATAGGTTGCGATTACAATTACTTGGTTTTCCTTTGCGAAATTTGAAATGAAAGTCGCCATATGACTAAACATTCTAAGCGCTTCAACTTCTGGAATATCCGTATCTAAGAAGAATCCGGCAATATCCGAAATTATAACCAGTTTAGCATTGTACGTATTGATGGCTTCTTTGAGTTGATGCATTATGAGGTGGGTTTCTTGGTAGGCCGTGAAGGCTCTGGAAATGAAAATATTATCTAAAACCTTCTTTGGGTTAAGGTGATGGATCTGGGCTAACTGCGCTATTTGATATAATCTAAAAGTGTTGCCTCCCTCGATAAAGACAACTGTGCTTTGAAGTCCCCCAAGCTGAGTCGGAAGCTGCGCTTTCACACACAACAACGATCCCAAAGACAAAACAGACGATCCCTGCAAAACAGCAAAATCACCCAAAGCAAACCCTGAAAAAACCTCTCTAACACCCGCTATGCTAAGAGGAAAAACCGGTTGTGGTTGAGATAGCATAGGCTTAACAATTACATTTTGGCTCATTCTCAGAACTCTCCTAAAGGTCGAAGGATAGCAAAAGGCAGTATTGAGCTTTTAAACAATAACTCCAAACGAATCCTTTTAACAGTAGAGTCTGGGCTGAAAGTGAAGCGAAATTCAAGCAAAATCACTAAAGTGCCCTACAAAAATAAAAATTAAAAGAATGTTTTTTTACCATTCTTCTTCTTCCCATTCTTCGTCTTCAGTTTCTTCCCATTCCTCTTCCTCTCTAAATATCATGTATTTTTTCACCTCACAACAAGCCGCAAAAATTATCTTATCTCTATAATGCCTTAAGCTTTTACATTCGTCAAATGACGATAAAAATTGTTAATTTAAACAATGGTATACCCTCACATAGAAAAATCAAAAAACCTTTTAACCACAAAAGAGCGCTATCCAAGCTTTTAAATTCTAAAAGTTGAACAACTTTGCGATTACGATATTTATGACAGATACCAATTACCATACTCTTCTGGCAGCAACAACAAATTAATTCATGGCCGTAATTCTAAGTATTTGTGCTAAGTGGTTGTGGCTTAGCTTCAACTTTTAACGACTCAAATAAACTAAGTAAACAAGAAACATCAAGAGAAAAAAGAAAATGAAGAAACTACAAATTCTGATGCTTGCATTTCTAATTTCTTTATTAATCTGTACATTAGTAAGCATGCAAGTCACTGCTAAGAAACCCCAGCCAACCCCTAAGCCCACCACGATACCGACACCAACTCCAACTCTTACTCCAAGACCAACACCAATTCCCACGCCAAAACCTACACCAACACCAACTCTTTCGCCTACTCCAACATCAGAACCAACTCCGACGCTAACCCCAACCCCTTCTCCCCCTTCATCGCCAACTCCTTCACCAACACAGACTTCAAACTCATCTCCAACACCAACTCCTTCTCCAACACCCACCCCAACCCCTACTTCAACACCAACCCCAACCCCTACTTCAACACCAACCCCAACACCTACTTCACCTACAACGCCAACAGATATGCGAAAAGCTTCTCCAACTCCAACAACAACGCCAGTACCTTCCTCAACTCCCTTAGAAACAATAGTGTTAGCTAAAACAGATCTTCAAGAGATAGTTTACCTTTCCATTAACGGAAACGTAACAAGTTTCCAGATGTCCAACGTTACGATTGCAACAAACGAGTCTGCCAACTCAACAATAATGTCCTTCACGGTGACAGGCGAAAAAGACACCATAGGCTTTAGCAACATAACTATTCCAAAAATAGCCATACCCTACGGAACAAACCCAGTTATTTTAATAGATGACCAGCAGGCTACAAACCAAGGTTACACACAAAACTCCAATAACTTTTTCGTATGGTACACAACGCATTTTAGCACACATCAAGTGAAAGTATATTTTGCAGTGCCTTCAACATCGCAAGTAATGTCCTTTGGATCTCTTCTTGCTGTCTGCTTAACCGTCCCAGAAATCATTTTAATCTACACAGTAATAGCCGTGAGACGTTTAAGACGAAAACCTGAAAATTCATAGTTGTTTCGATGCAATATTTTATAGAAAACCTTTTGCAGGGTGCTTGAGACTGTTTCTGAAACTGTTTCAGTTCTGTTTCAGCCAACCACCATAAGCCTCTATGCACATATCATTATATGATGATGAACAATGAGCAAAACAAAAATCGTAATAGCATTGGTCGCAATAGCGGCTTTAACCTTGGTAATAGTTGGTTTAGCTTCTGCACAAATAGCAGCAAGCCAAACATACGCTGGCGCAACACCCAACACTTCAGCACCTAACGGCGGAGTCTTGGACTGGATTGGAAACTGCTTTGGATTAAGAAACAGCCAACCCAACGGCAACCAGAATGTAGTTCCACAAGTGCCGCCTAACACAGGTTCAGTTCCTGCACCCAACCAAAACGGCTATGGATATGGACCTTGCTGGGCAAGATAGCAAAAACTTGAAACTCTTACGGGTTAGCGGGTGTGACCGGTTTCTCCTATTCTCCCTTCCGGAAAAACTCACCACCCTTAATCGCGTCCCAAAAAAAGGTCAAATCCAAATAAAAAAAGAGTTTTTTAATTTCTTAGCAAATCAGATTTTCTGTTTGTTAAGTGTGGTCCTGAAGGTTTTGCCACAGCACTCGCACAAGCCTATTGTAAGTTCCGTTCTCTTTCCAGCTTTATCAGGCCTGCCAGCCATCTTCCAAGATTTTTTAGGAGCAACTTCCTTACCACACGTTGGACATTTTGCCATAAATTCGCCTCCATGAAAGTGATATTAGAATTATCAACTTTAACAATGAATAAAACTTTGCTAAATCAATACTTAAAAAATTGAATGAAAACGGAACCTGAAAATAATAACGCGTGTTTTCTTAGGCTTTGTTTATTTGCCCATGGTCTTTTTCCATATGCAAATCAAGATCCGCCTTAGTACTGAAAGATTCTCCACAAACAGGACAAATAAAATCCTCATTCTCCATCTTTTCAATGGGTTCATGATTAGGTAGCGGATTCTTTATATCAGGTGATGGCGGAATAACTTCATTTGTTTCTGGAGGAATTTCCGGTACTCGTTTAACTGAGGGCAAATCTGGTTCAGTCATATCAAATCAAAAAAGGATAGTTGGACTCTTTTCTTAAACATTTGTGATTGCCTACCAACAGCAACATATCATCAAGCACCTTTTCAAGTTGGGATATGCAAGGTCCTCGTTAATTAGCGTCCTTCGACCTGGGGCAATCTACACCTAGACACCAACCGTACCGTTGGATGGTTCGGCAACTATAGGGTCTAACTTCGTTTCTGTCCACTTTGTTTGTGAAAAACCATTTAACTTGATAACGTGTTATGGAATCGTCAAAATCGTTAAGGCACCTAAAAAGGTCAATTACGCTCTCTGGACTATGGAACCCAAGCGAATATGCTTCTTGCAAAAGAGCAAGACGTTGCTGGTGGCACATCTCCCCCGAGTTTAGGGCTTTAACAAAACAAGGCCTAATTCCGTCAGAACTCTCAAAAGTCAAGGTTTTTGGCATGTACTTTATTCTTTTTTCTTTGAGCGCCTTTCTAAATTCATGTGCTCTATCCATTGCCGCTAAGATGTCTTTTTGTTTGAGTCCATAGAGCTTGAAGTATTCGACGCTTCTAACTTTGTCCTCTTCAAGGTGCCCATTAACCAATATGCATTCTTCGCCTGATTTCTCATGAATAGAAAATGGGATGCGGCACATTCGATTAATGTCGCCTACAACCGCGTAGTCAATGAAGCGGTAATCGTGATCCTGTAAGAGTGCAAGCTGAAGTTGCTTGTAAACCTGCTTCCAAAACTCAAGCTCTTGATTAATTTCATAAACGGAATCAAAGAAAACATGAACATGAAAACCCCGCCTAGTCTTAATAATAAGCGGCTTAATGTTCAGGCAGCCAAGATGCTTTAGAAAATATTTTACTTCATCTCTCAACTCCACCTTCCGTGTTTGAGTTTCTGTTTCTGACAATGCTTCGCTTTTTCTGCAGAGGTCAAAGTCAAAAAATACCTTCTCAATACCCAAGGGAAATGCTTTGTCCTTCTCTGGTTGAACACTGATAAATGCAGGAGCCTTGTTTTCGGCGCATTCCTCAATAAAAGGAAAGACATCAGTGGGGTTGTCGGTGAACCATCTTTCAGGGTTTCCCAGATCTCTTCCGAAAGACCCGAAAAACTCCAGAAGAAACTGTTCTTTTGTTATGTGGTTCTCCATTGTATTTCCCAATTAACGCCTCGAATTTTTTTAAAGTAATTCTTCAAATGCACTAACAAGCGGTCTATCCCACTTGCGAGCGTTAGCTAGTGGTTGTTAGAGATTATTTTTGGGAAACCAACCAAATAGGTTTACTTTCAACAATTTCCCTCTCAGAAGGGAATGGATGAGGCAGGCATAAAGCTTCAAACACGCCCTGCTCGGTTTCTCCGGCGATTGATATACCGTCTTTGATTAGGCCTTCGCTGTACTTGATTCTCATTCCTTTGGAAATGGCGCAACCCGCAAGCCACATGTTATGTTCAGCTGAACCCGTGCGGACAAGCAAGTGAATTCCAAAGGTAGAAGGTTTCGCACGGTAGAAATCAACTTGAAAAAGCCCATCTTTGCATGGCACAAAGGCTTTAATGACACTATTTCCCGAGCAGTTAGGCTTAGCTTTTAGTTGCCTAAGTTTATCATTGATCTTCTGCCATTCAGCATCGCTTTTTGCTACCACAACAAAGTCAATGTCATGAACTTTGCTTTTCTGTCGCCTTATGCTCCCTGCAACTTCGATAAGTTCACATTGAGCCTCCACAGCTGCTTTTACCTCAGCGGCTGTTCTTTGGGCTTCTTCTAAGTCCAGTTCAGCGAGAATTTTAACTGCATCTTGTGGAAATAGTGTAGCTTGTTTTTTCATCATTTTTACCACTTACAGTGAAGGTTCTTTATTAGCTTGGTCTATAGATGATGCTTGTTCGGTTTTTTCGAAAACTTTGAGTTCTTGTTCAAGCTTCAGCAACCTCTTTTGTTGACCCAGCAGAATAGACATCACCATAGGCTCAAAAACGGTTGGGTTTGTGGCGCAGCTGCTTTCTGAAGCATACGTTCTGCACATATCCATCAGCTCATCAAAAGCTTCCCGATCAGACTTACGCAAAGCCCTTGCAAAACCACTCCAACGACTAATCTCTTCCTCCAAAGCCATACGGTAAGCTGGAACAGTCTTACCCATAACCCGCTAAACCTCCAAACAATTTGAACTCATTTTCATATGAAATCACTCGGGCTCAAGAATTCGCTCAAGTTATATTTAAAAAAACTGTTCAAACGACTCTTGCGGGGAGTACAGGGTTTAGTGAAAGTAAATTTGAGAGCTAAAGCTGCAATTTTTTATCTTTTTGAACAGAGGAAAAATATTTAGCCTAACCCTTTTTACAAGTTCTTGGTGAAACCTTGGAAAAGACTGACTTTGAGACTTTTTGGAACAAGTTGACGGATATTCTATCAAGCGAAAAAACAATTAGAAATTGGACTAAAGACAAAGGCTCGATAGGTGAAGATTTTATTGCAGAACCTAAAGGTGTCGATTATGTTACTGTCAGCGCACCGTCGGCTATGAATACCCAGATGGTTCCCAAAGCAGATTTTAAGTTGGTTTATGATAAATGGCAACAATACTAAGGTGAGGTACGGCGAGACGAATTAATGGGGCAAAGCCTATTTACCAAATACACTATAAGCATAATTCATCAAGTTTTGGCTGATCTGTAATGGCGACCAATTGGGACGGAGTAAGAATTGCTGAACAACACCGTATTGTTGAACGTTTAGAAGAACTTCCCCCAGAAATAAATAAACTCAAGCAACTAATCCAAGCGCGAACTTTCAAGCAGTTTAACTGTGTCGTAGAGAAACGAAAAACAAATAAAAGAACCCCCACCAGGCTAAATACCTGATGATTAAGCAGACTATAGTCAATGTCGTTGCTACAGCTTCATTAAATCAAGACATAGATATTGAAAAACTATGCCAATTTAAAGAAATTCTTTACGATTCAAATAGTTACGGTGGACGAGTAGCATACTTCAAAACAAACCAAATGCAGGGCAAAGTCTCAATTTTCTTATCTGGAAAACTCATTAGTATAGGAACAAAAAGCCCAAGCCAAGCAATAAAAGAGTTGTTTCTTACCAAACAAACCCTTATTGAAAAAGGCATAATTAAAGAAGTTGAAATACAACCTAAAATCCAAAATATGGTAATCACTGTCGACTTTGGAAAACAGCTAGATTTAGAAGAGTTTTCTGAGAAGACAAGAGCAATCTATGAACCTGAACAATTTCCAGGAGCGATCCTAAGGTTAGAAGAGCCTTTCAAGACAAGTATACTGCTTTTTGCATCTGGAAAAGCTGTCATAACTGCTCTAAAGAATCAAGATGAAATCGAACCAACTATTCAAGCACTAAAAAATCTAATAGACTCCAACCAGTAAATCAGCCTTTATTTTTTGCAAAAGAGGTAAACTTTTGTCTGCAAGAGAACTCAAAGAGCTTTCGATCGTTATACAAAGAAACACTCCATTCAACATCATGGTACCTGACATGAATTGTGTTACGCGCTATGGAAAGTTATTCTTCTGCCTTCCTATATTACTTGCTCTTGGCTACCCAACAGTCAAGTATCTGCTCGTTGAGTTTTTTCTTCGCCTCTGTCCAAAACGGCATATACTTAACCATCAACGCGGTAAAATCAGCATTGTGGTTTTTTACACGCATATGGACTAATTCGTGCAGAATTATGTACTCCAAGCACTCAACAGGTTTTTTTGCGAGTTGGAGATTGAACCATATCTTTTGCTCGGCGATGTTGCAAGTCCCCCATTTGCTCGTCATGTATTTTGTCTGCCAAGAAGCGCATTTCACGAGCCGCTTTGTAGCGGTCAGCCTTGACAATGAAAACATCATCTGCCATAACGCCTAACCAGTAAGCAAGCAAGACCTGATACACGTTATACTTGTCGAGCAACGTAACCGGCTCGAATTGCCGTAAAATCTCCTCAGCTATTTCGGAGATAAACACTTTAACATCTGTGTCGGCATTTATTCCCGTCAACTTATCCCAAACCTCAGACTTCCACGCTTCGATCGCATTATCTATGAGGTCGTCGTAAGCGGAAAACTCTTTATTCGCGTATATGGTGTGTGATATTTCATCTTTCGGCAGAACAGAGCTGTAATATCCTACACGGAGCGGTACAAACAACATGCTTTTGAGGTTCGGAAACAGTTCCCAGTATTTTGATAAGCTATCAACATCAACCGCAGGTATGCCACCGTTCAGATGACCGTCAATGCTTTGCAAGTCCTCTGGTTCGCCGCTATCAATGTAACGCGGAATGTTAAGGTTATATTCATTGCGTTCAATCTCGGCAAGCGGAACAAAACGCGAATATTTATCCTCATCACGCCACTCATGGAACGCACTGACAATCTTGTAAATATCGCGCTCACGCAGACGATTCTTGTTGCCATCTTTGACAAATCCGCGGCTGCTGTCAATCATAAAAATGCCGTCGCGACTGCCTGCACCCTCTTTATCAATGACGATAATGCAGGCGGGTATGCTCGTACCATAGAACAGGTTGTCGGGAAGCCCGATTATCGCTTTGATATAGCCTTTCTTAATAAGCGTGGTTCGGATTGTCGCCTCGGCGTTGCTCCGATAAAGTACGCCGTGCGGTAGGATACACGCGCCTTTGCCGTTTGGTTTCATAGACTTTATGATATGCAGCAGCCAAGCATAATCCCCCTTCTTATCAGGCGGCGTTGCACCGTAGCCATCAAAACGCCCATACTCCTTGCCAGCGATTCCATCCGTCCAGTTTTTCATAGAGAACGGTGGATTTGCAATAACAAAATCAAATTGTTTTAACGCTGTATGGTCATTATCCTTAAAATACTGAGGATCTGAAAATGTGTTTGCGTTACCTGCGATTTCAGCGCTTGCCTTGTTGTGCAGGACAAAATTCATATGCGCCAAACCAGCAGTAGCGATGTCTTTTTCCTGTCCATATATGCTGACATCTATCGGCGCAGCGTCAGCAGCACGGATTAAAAGCGAACCCGAGCCGCAAGCCGGGTCATAAACCGTCGTGTCGGGACTTGTAACCTTGTCAATTCCGATTACGCTCGCGATAATACGCGATACCTCGGCAGGGGTATAAAACTGCCCCTTACTCTTGCCGCTCTCCGTGGCAAAATTCCGCATAAGGTACTCGTAAGCGTCACCAATAATATCGTCACCCGCTGCACGGTTGCGCGAGAAATTAAGCTCTGGGCGTTGGAATATCGAAACAAGACCTGTGAGCTTGTCCACTTGCTCCTTGCCTTTGCCGAGCTTGGTTTCATCGTTAAATTTCGCATTATTTATTACGTTTTGCAAGCGGTTCACTTCGGCAAGCTTCGCTATGATTACATCCATGCCCTCACCGATGTTATCCTTACCTTTCAGAGCGACCATATCATCAAAGCTGCCGCCCTCCGGGACGATTATATCAGCGTAAGGTTCACCCTTGTATCTGTCAGAAACATATTTGACGAACAGAAGCGTCAGAATGTAATCCTTATACTGCGACGCGTCCATACCACCGCGCAGTTTGTCACAGCTCGCCCACAACGAACTATATAATTCAGATTTCTTAATAGCCATGGAAATAACACTCTTATTCAGATAGTGAATTTAGCCTCAAGCCCACTTGCCAAGCCCTCTCCCTATTAATGCCCGTTAAAGTTATATACTTTTTACGGCGCTGAACCAGTCTATTGTTGCCAACAGAGGAAGACTTTTGTTTGGGATAGCATTGCAAGAATCTATCAGTTTAGCGATTTTGTAGCTACTTCCATGCACGCCAAAACGCATATTGCTAAGAAACCTCTGCAGAAACCGAAGGGAAAACAGAAACATGCCCTCACTATGCTTCAACGTCTTCAAAGAAGAAGTCAAAGACGGTCGCAAACGCCAAACGATCCGCATCCGCAGAAAACACCCTATCAAAGCAGGTGACCCACTCTATCTCTATTGGCACCTAAGACGCCGAGAATGCGAACTCCTCAGAGAAGCCCCATGCACCGAAACGTTCTCTAGAACTTGGGCAGAAATAAGAGATAACGAGGACATCGCAAGGCGAGACGGCTTCAAATCGGCTGCGGAAATGCGCAATTGGTTCAATGAGAAAAACAAAGATTTAAGCGAAAATCAGCTACTATACATAATAAGATGGGAAAAGCTCAGCATAAAGGAGACTAACCTATGTCCAAACCAAAAAAGAATTACTTTATAATTGAATATTGTTCTGAAATTGTGGATGTAGACACCAAAGAAGAAGCGATTGCGATAGCTAAACATCGCATCAAAGACCGAGCCGTTGAAGTGGATGAGGAGAACACTTGCCAAGTTGAAGACGAAGACGTGTTAAAAGAAATCGAGGAAGACGAAAGAAAAGCTGATGAAGAAGAGGCCAGAGCTACCGCTAAACCAAAAAAATAAAAGATTAAAAAAAGGAGTGCGCGCTGGGCGAATTAACCGCACAAACCAACTGTTAAGACAGGGAGAATAGTAAAAAAGCCCTTAGCTTTTTCTTCCTGCTTTTAAGTTTGCCTTATATTATGCCAAAAAGAAATCTCAGAGCAAGAATTAGAACTATTATTAATACTACCACTATAATAGCATACCAGAGCATCCCAGCTAAAGCACCTTTTTTATTATGCCAAATATTCATTTGTTTATTCGCCACTTGCATAACTGACTCGTAGCATGCGCGTGATACTATTACTATAATAGCATACGAAATCCAACCAGCTAAACTACTTTTTTTATAATGCCCAAAACTCATTTGTTTATTCACCACTTAATTCACTGACCAGAGCCACTTAACGCTTTGTGACTGTTTAACCACAGCTACAACCGAACGCTGACATAAAGACAGACTCAAAGAGAGACCCAGAGGCTGGCTGATTGGGTGCATTGCGCGTAAAAACAGAATCCAACCTCGCTTCTAAGACACTTTTTGCTAGGAAAAGCTGGTTTCGCCAAAAAAAAGAATCCAGGTGCTTAAGAAATGGTTTGGCAAGACCAAAATAGGTAAACCTTAGTTTGAAGTAGCAGCGCAACAGTTTTAATTAGTTTGGCTAATTTCTCAGAGTCAGCAGCTTCAACGTATTTAACATAATCTGCGGTTATTCCATAAGGCATATGTCTGCTAGATGTCACTTCTTTTTTCAGGCGTGGCTGCGGATTCTTAAGCAAAACCCCGCGGACACTACAGAGTTGCTGAGTTGTCAAAGTATCTAGCTTTTGCTTAACGTAATGTTGGCTTCCCAGCAGCTGCACATCAAACCCCAGAGAAGATAGCTTCTGTGAGATCTTAACAACAGATTTCACCTCTGTCTGTTGACTAATGCGCTTCATACCTGCTTTCTCTGCAAAAGGCGAATACTTAGCCATAACCGCAATCAACTCGACAAAATCCGTACCAACCAAAGGCAAGGACTCACGAATTAACTTCGCACCTAAACCAACAGTTCGGTATTTTGGATGAATAACTACACGGTTAATGGTGCTTAGTTGCTGGTTAATTTCATGCATTGACATTCTCGGAAGAACCATGCGCCGTCCAAAACATGCTGGCGGCGGATAAGTGTAAACTATGACTCCACAAAGCTCCATGCCTCGGGTCAACCGGAAGATTTTTCGGACAACTGATGTTTTGTGGCCTCGATAGTGAAAACTGCAGAGTTTTTGCCAATCTTCTCGGCTGCCAACTTCAACTTTCATCTCTCTTAAAAGGCTACATTGAAATGCCCGGTCGCCCCGATATTGAATATTAATTTCTTCCCCAAACCGCTTATTCACGAGCACCGAAGGTGAGAGATCCTCAACTAAATCGCTGTGCGTAGTTGCAACGATGACTGCTTTGCCATGTGACCGGGCAATTTTCTGCAGGTTAAAAGAGATAATCTTTGCAGTGTCCCGATCAAGGCACGCAGCGAATTCATCCATAAGCCACCACTGCTTCTTGGATTCGATCAGCTTGGCGATTCGATATCGGTATTTCTGGCCATCACTAAGCTGACTGTATAGTCGCAAGAAAAGAAAAGCATCGTTTAATCCCACTCGGCTAAGCAGCTCAAGCCCTTCCTCAACTGTTGAGCCGATCGTTTCAATCAACGGCTTATCAGGATCCACCTGAACCTCAGACAGATCAATCGCCTCTTCACCTAGATCTGCTCGGATAGCACGAAGCAAAACAGATTTGCCACTGCCACTATCTCCGGTAATGTAAACAATATCTTGGGGACCAATCTTTAGTTCAGCATCTAAAACCTTGAATTTCTGAGCCTCATCAATACCTAATCCGAATGCTTCAGCCACAACTAGGCTTCTGGGAGTTATTTTTGTGTGGGTTTCATAGCTTATGTTAAAGCTGAATTTCCCAGCCACCCTATCATAGGTGCGCTTGAACGCTCGAATTCTAAAACCTCTACGATCTCTCATTGCTCTACATATCCCAATGTGTTGTAAACGGAACGATAACTGTGCAAAACACCCCGACCCTCCGAAGTCAGTCCATAAAATGTTCGCTCTCGGGCTGGTCCCTTTAAACGCTCTTTGTGAACTTTGCTTGACTTAATCAAACCCTTCGCTTCAAGCACGATGAGCTTTTTCTTCAAAACATTGGCGTTCAAATTTGCCTTATACATAATGTGAGTCAGCTTCAACAACTTAGAGCCTGAAAGCGCCTGCAAAATAGCAATATCCATCTCAGTAGTAGACCGACGATTCATAACCTGGGCATTTGACTGATTCATCTTGGAACCACCATCACAAACTGCTCCGGCGTCATCTCACAAGTCGCAAAAACCGCCAAAGCAGTAGCCCAAAAAACGTCGTCATGTGTCCCGTTAGGATGCGAAAAACCTATGGCGCCATCTTTGCGTAAATCATAACGCTCCACATTAAGCTCCGTGCAAATATCTCCACGGCAAGGCCTCTCCCAACTCAACATAGGATAGAAGAACGTGATTCGACATCCGCTGCTTAAGCAAACTCGCCATTTCACTTTTGCGGGGTACACTAAAGTTTACGCCTTCAGCGTTGTCGATGCCAGCGTTTGTCATGTCGGCAATTATGCTGGGTCCTTCCCGAGTGAAGTCAACTCTTATTTTTTGGAATCCGCCCCAACGATCCTGCAACATCTTCAAGTAACCTAAAACTGTGGCGTAAAGTGTAGGTTGCTGGAAAATCTTTAGATGACGCAAAAACAGCTTATCGTTTAACCGCTCAACCACTGAAAGAACACAGTAATCTCTTGTTTGCGCTAAATCAAGTCCAGCAAAGAAATCCCCCTGGTAATTCGCTTCTGGGCTAAACTCTTGCAAGTCCTCGCCACAATTCTTCACCGTACCTACACATGAAACGATCAAGCTCTGAGCCAACCAAGTGTCCTCATCTTCCGCCCACTCCGCATCCATCTCTCGACGCCAACGCTGTGGATCATCGCCGAACTGTCGCTTAATCTTCTCAACGATACCAGGCTTTAGTGGACCATTCGGCTCCAGGGCATCACTCCAAGCCACATGCGATCGGGCAAAATCCGAGTAATCCTTATGGTTAAACATCTTCCAAAACAAGCTGTCCGTATTCCAAGGAGTTGACGTCGCAATTAACTTGCCGTTGGTGGTGCCTAAAGTAAACAGGATGGCGTCATAGAGCTCTTCATCGTTGGGAATGAAATTACATTCTTCAATCCAGATAACTTTGAATGTTGGACCCCTAATGGTGTCCGGGTTGTTAGGAAAAGCTTCAATCATACTGCCATTTGGCAGGGTAATTCTTGTTTTCTGCACATGCAAACCCTGCTGCACCGGAAGTTTTCTGCAGAAGCCACCCATACGTCTAATATTCAGTTTTGTTTGGCGCCGGCTAGGTCCCACAATCGCAATGTAACTATCCGGATGCTCCCAAGCATACTTAAGAAGCAAAGCTGACACCGAAAAACTCTTGCCACTCTGCCTACACCAACGAACCGCCGTAAACTGGTTCTTCTCAAACAAATCCGCTAGCTCCAATTGATATTTGTAGGGAGTAAAACCGAAAACCTGCTCAAAAAACCCTTTAACATCGTCCCGCAAAGCAACCACCTTGCTAGCGCTAAAATTTTCAACGAACTTTACATCCATTCGAGTTTTAGCTCGCTCATCAAGATGCAGATTTGGACGCAACGTCCGAGGCTTTTTTTGCAAGATCCGCATACTTCTCTCTCCACTCCAACAATTCAGAGTCTAACCCACGATAATCCAAATAATCCGCTAACAGTTCCTGGTACACCTTTACGCCCTGGATAATGCCGCGTAAACGCAAAACCTCAGTTTTATCCAAATTCGGTGTTTCAAGAGACTTCAAAGCAGCAGCCAAAACCTTCAGCTCCTCCTCAATCGAAGGCAACTCACAAGGCAAAACCCAACTAGCAGAGGTAGTAGTAGTGCGCTGTGATTTTTCAGTCTGCACAACTACTTCTAACCCTAATCGAGCAATCTTTATTCGAACACAATCACGGGTTTTACCCAGAACCTTCGCTATAGCCCGCACACTCTTGTTTTCCGCCAGCAACACCCGAAGCTGTTTTTCCTCATCAACCGTCCACGGTTTACCCTTCACCAATCCAAAGCCTCCAAATCAACTTGGAAAAACACAGTGCGACCTCGATGCTCTTTTTGGACAATGCGCATCACAACTAACTGGTTCAAGTAAGAGCTTTCAACGGCACGGGCTTTTCCAGTAACGGCTGCAACTTGGTCGGCTGATGCCAAACCCAACTTAAGCAAGCTTGTTAAGGAAACCTGCAGATGCTTAGGGAACTGGAGGATTTTATAGAGATGTTTTTGGCTAAACAATATTACCGTTTAGCCTCCAAAAACCGACTAGCTAAGGCACCGACAAGACCGCTAACCACAACCAAGACCGCATCGTTAACAGCGCCAGTAACCAGGACAATCGTAATTTCGATAGCTACTAAACCTGCAAGCGCAACAATCAAAACAAGCATAGCCCAAACAAACCGCTCACTAGGCGGCACACTACGATTACGCCTGCGTTTTCCTTTGCGTGTTGTATCCTGAGCACTCGCCAAAGGCAAATCGTCAACAACAACACATTTGCGAATAAAATATTCGCGAATAAAGCTTCTAAGACGACTAACTGGGCCAGCCATGAATGCTTAACCTCCGCTGAAAAAACGCCCTTGGACGATTAGAACGACTAAACGATTTTTTCTGCTCCTCATCGCATCTTACAAAACTCGACACTAAACTACGCACGGCATCTTCAGGTGTATAATGTTGAGCGATAATCTGCACATCTTCAACCCAGCCAAGAGGAATAGCCGTATAATCCAGATCGCAAAGGCCATCAGCGTATTCGAAGCTGTTTTGAGCTAAAATTATGTGCTTGCGTTTGCCAAAGACGCCGACAAAAATGCCCCAGCTCCGCACAGGAACATCAATAACCCCGCCGTTAGTGCTGGTCTTCCCTATGCTGGCATCGGTCCACATACAGCAAACTAAATCGCCAGGTTTGCACAACTCCAATTGACTAACCAAAGAATTCTTGCTCACAAGCACACCTCAAAATCAAGCAGCGCTCTCTAAAACTTTCAACCGATGCTCAACTGCAGTCTCCAAATCTTCAAGAAATATCGTCTGAAACTCAACTGGCAACTTATAAACGCGCCTAGAAAACTTTTCTAAAAGCCCCTCTAAACTAACAGTTTTCACGCTTCAACACCAACCAAGAGACCAAATACACCCTACAATCTAAAACTAAGCGTTAAAAAGCCATTTTACTCAAAAACAACAATGAAAAACAAGCAAACAAATAAACACATCTAAAAAATAAACATAAAATGGGTTAGGGCCAGTACACCAGCCATTTCTTCGCAATCCCTAAAGGGTGCCTTCCTCGCATGCAAGGACTCTGTCTTTCGAGAGGAATCGAGAACAAAAGGAAAATTAGTTACTTTAGCAATTTTGGAATACTAAATCGCTTTCAAGCTAAAGATTCCCTGAATGATCGAAGCGCATCGTCTATTACTTTGCTTGGGTCGTCTTTATGCTCTTTAAGTTGGAGCATTTTTATCAAATCTTGGTCATTTAAGCACAGAATCAATTTATCGTCTTCCAACCAAAGTCTCTTTTGCTCTTTTATTGCGTTTTTACTTAATCCTTTTCTCGTTAGAATTATTGCCATGTTGCCAAGCCGTTTCCTTCCCAAATACTTTGATGTAATTACAACTTGATTCTGTTTTAGCAGTGTTCCATAGTTTTTGCACTCTACAATTATCGATAAGGACTCATGAACGATGCTTACCCAATGCCAGAATCCGTTTACATCATGCGGTATGTTGAATATTAAATCTCGTCGCTGGCTTCCACCAGTTGAGGCTGTACTAGATTCCTCGAGCGGTCCCAGTAGAGGCGGTATTAGCGTATAGGAAAGAATTTCTTTGCATGCATCCTGATATAGCCTCCACTTGCTATCAAATAGAGCCTTTTTCGTTTCTACCTTATTGCCATCGCTTGGAAGGCAATCTTTCAATTTTTGCTCAAATAGGGCTGCTCTTGATTTTTCAGTAACAGGTAGACTTTCTTTTACAACGTGCAATTCGCTGGTTGGAAAATAGTGAAAAGAGGCTTGAAAAAGATTTTTAGATATAATGGAGTTCAATTGCTTTTGTGTTTCTGACCATGCTATCAGTGCATCTGATGGAGTTTCTAATCTCGGTATTCTGTATTTGCTTAATACTTGCGAGAGTTCTACCGACTGCCTTCTAAAGGCTTCTAAGGAAGGATTTGAAGCTTGCAGACTATTGAGTAGCCTTTTATTGGCGTCATAGCAAACCCCCCAAAGGTTGTTCAAAGGTTCAAGTTTCTCTTTGTAAAGCTTTTCTCCAATTGCTTTGATTTCAGAATTTTGATCGTTTCTAAGTAGCCCAATTAGATCCGTATACAATATGTAAGGTATGTTCTCTGATTCTTTTTTAGAGAGATCATTAGCTATTTTTAATCTTACAGCTAATGCTTTGTCTTTCGATAATTCTTTCAGTAGCTTAACCGCCTGCTCGGGAAGGCTATAGTGTTTTTTAAGGAGAATGTCAATGGCTGTTAACCTTTCAACTTCTGGACCGGTTGCTAAGGTCACCACCCGTTTCCACAGTTCATCATCTACCTTTCGCTCATAGAAAAACAGGTTAGATTCCTTTTTCTTGTCATCCGAGTTGTTATTTGACATTCTGGTCGACCTCCAATGTACCGCTAACATCTATTTAGTTTTTGGCAAATCCGAAGACTTTTAACTAGATCCAAACCATTAGCGTGCTCTGGAAGTATATTTGATAAGAGATAATAAAAAATTACTAAGCCCAAAGGCGGTTACAACCAACACACCAACTCACCTCTGGCTTAGCGAGCACGCCTCCCTTGGTTGCCTGGTTTGTTGGGGTATTTCAAAAAACCCAAACGGGACGCTGTCTTTCCATCCTCTTAAACAGACTAATCAAAAAAAGTATGTGAGCGCATTACAAATACGCCTTCAATTCCAACAATTAGAAAGCGAAAGAGTATAGGACATTTATGATGTTTCCAGCGGCGAAGGCTACTCCTGGGCTTAGGATGTCATGGCTAACCTGAAGAGGCTTCTTAAACCTAATTTTTGTAAAAGTTGGTGATACACAATCACAGAAGACATCATTAATTTTTACTAAATTTTTTTTGGTTTGCAGTTTTCAAAAATGAGAGTTTTACCCCCCAAAACAAAAGTAACCTTGTAGCTTTCCTCTGTTGAGTTGGGGTTTGGTTCCAACAAACTTCAGCGTTTTTCTTCTCACGCTCTTGCTTTTCCAGGATTTTCTTAAATCCACTACTTTGCTATAACCCAAACCTCATCTATCCAGTAAAATGGGTAGTCATAGGTTGCACCTCTGCACCAAAACTCTGTAACAACGTTTTGATTAACCGGAAAGTTATGGGCAAGGCGGATCCACTTGTTTTGAGGCAATGGTAGAGCCCTAGGTTTCTTGATAACTCCGCCAACGGTTACGCGAATGGCATCGTCGTTTGCGTTTCCATCGTGGTAGAGATGATAGATAATGCGAGCTTTGGTTTTGGCTCCGGTATTGAGTGTTTTGGTAGCTGTTCCAGGACCATAACTTGAACCTGTTGAATAAAAACTCATTTTCAAAGAAGCAGGAGAAGAATAAAAGTGCGTTGGATCAACAGGTGGATCAGCGTAAAAGTGAACGTGAGCCCAGCCGCACTCATCATTTGTGAAATCCGCATGCTCAACCACTGTCCAGGAAGCGTCAGAGTGGTCAAAGTGATGGATGGCTGTGCTTAAGGTTTTGTTTGCGTAAGCTGCCGAGTACCCTGCGTCAGTGTAGGCGTCAATTCTTATCGTTAGAGTCTCGTCGTATTCTCCTGCAGTTAAAGTTGGCTTAGCCCGGGCTGGCGTAAAAAGAAAGAATCCGCTAGCTCCCGGCGCCAAGGATCCAAGGTTCGTCGATGAGACAGAATAATCCGAAGGAGGCGTGACGATCGAGGCTTTAAAATAAAGTGTTGTTGACGGGTGAGTGTTTGTTATCCCCAGGAGTATGTTTAAGGTGAAGGGGGTTGGTAGATCGC
This sequence comes from Candidatus Bathyarchaeota archaeon, assembly GCA_003151735.1. GTDB lineage: Archaea > Thermoproteota > Bathyarchaeia > Bathyarchaeales > Bathycorpusculaceae > Bathycorpusculum. The sequence goes on from PLYI01000078.1 coordinate 18,968, forward strand.
AGACGTCGTTGTATATGTCTGGCTCAGCAACGTCGGCTGTGAAGCTAATTATCGGTGTTGTTACCATATTTTTTTCCTCAAGTTTTTATGATGTAGGCTACTGCGAAATATGGTGGAATTGCGGTGTGGTTACTTGGCTGGGTGAATGCGTGGTCGTGCCCTGCGCCTGCGTTGGGTTCGTTAACTGAGTGGGTTAATGTAGCCGTTGGGTTTCCTGTGTTGCCATGGGTGTTAGTTGTAACCACGTTGCCTGAAGAGGAACCTTGCTTGTTTGAGACGCTTGTGTGGTTGCCTGGACCCGAGTGAACGTGGTCCGCGTGGTTACTCACAGTTACGCTTGAAGGACCTCTTGTCACTGCACCATTGGCATGAGTAAGAGTGATAGATCCGCCGCTCTGAGTTAAAGATCCGGTGACGTTGGTTTTTGGAATCCCTGAATCATCTTGGGTGGCGCCAATTAGCATTTTATCTCGAAAGTCAGGAAGGTTGAAGTGAGATCCATCTGCAGCGCCGTAAAGCGTGCCTATAGCCGCATAAAGAGAGGTGTAGGAAGATCTCAGAAGGCTAGCGCCATTGCAAAGCAAGTACCCTACCGGTATGTTCGCGATAGGTCCGGCAAATTGATAAACACAGCCTACCGGCGTGTCATCCCACTCCGGAGCGTCACAAAAACTAAGGTGTCTTGTTGCATTTATGGCCACATCCAATTGATCATTAAAGTGCCTCTGAGCGGTGATTGGAATATCGAGATTATAGTTGAAGTGCTGCCTAACCATAATTGCGATATCCAAGTTGTAACTGAAGTACCGAATGATTTCAGCAACCCTAAGACCCCCCGGTGGCCGTCTGAACAACTCGATTAAGGGGAAAAAAGTAGAGTTCCGTCACCTCCTGATCCACTAAGGCTCGGCTCCATAGCATCATTTCAGCTAGGGCGCCTTGAAGAAACATCCCCAGGTAAACTTTGTTTGTTGAGGTGTTTAGAGGGTATGGGTGGCTCCATGATTTGTGAAGTTGTGCGTTTATGTACATTTTAACGGTTAAACCGTCGAAAGTTATCATTACAAATAGGCGTGCGCCAGCTTTGATTTTTCCAGCGTCAGAATCGAAAGTTTGGATTCCTAGATCTGAAGCTGTAAAAGTAAAACGAAGTACGTTGTCGATGTAGCCTAATGTGAACTGCCCATCTTTATGCGCTAAGTACCTGTGAGTGCTGTTTAGTTGTGATGGGCTAAACCACCCGCCAACACTGAAGGCGTTTGTTGAATTGAAGCTTATGCTGTCTTCGATGTCGATGTATCCGTCTCCTGCGAGCGTTAGCATTTGGCACACCGGTCCCATTTGCCAATATCCGTTAACTATTGTTCCGTCGACTGGTGTGTCTCTTGGGCTTGAATCCTTAGTCGCAGTTGACGGGTTTCCTTCGTTTAAATGGTAAAGTCCAACGAGGCCTTGAAGGTTGATGCTCCAGCTTGTACAGCTAGGCAGGTAGATTCCGTTTTTCTCCCAATTCCGCAAATCAGCAATAGTTTTCTCAACTGTTTGCTTAGGCTTATCAAGCTGCATGGAGACTTTGATTTTGGATTTTGTCATTTGCACGATGTGATACCAGTTGCCCCAGAGCATGTATTTTGGCCGATAAATATTGATGAAGTCTCCAACGTTGTATTGGTAGCCCATTGTCATAAGCGTCGATATCGGTGTCCCGGTGGAGTCGCTTTGTAGCTCAACTAGTTTTTTGGCGGCTATGTTTTGAAGTGTTGTTTGGTCGGCCGGAGTGTCTTCGTTGAAAACTCTAACTCTTGCACCTATCCAACCTGAATATCCGGCTTCCCCGGTTAAGTGTTGACCCCATTGATTGACTCCGCGGATTATGACTTTGTCAGCTATTTTTGAGCGGTCAAGACCTCGCTTACTAATGAATAATCGCTCGGGGCAATTCCAATAATTGTTTCCTCTGAGTCCAATGTTTATGGTGTCTCCGTTCGTAGGCCAGTATTCTAAGCCGGTTGCGTCAGCGATGAATTTGACTATATCCAAGCGGTTTGCTTTGTAAAAAACGACGCTTATTTCAGCAGTTGGACATGCTCCAAGATTGATTCCTGATCCTGGAGTTTTGCTAAGAACATCGGCTAAGATCTCGTTTGCTGGAACTTGGTCATAGACATCCGTTACGGGTTCCGCTTCATCTAACATCAGGATCACAGTATCGAGAAGAACAGCTTTGATTTTTGTACTAGACACGTCAGCTGCAGAGAGGATCCCGCTGTATTGAAGCCAACCATTAAAATACACATTAACAAGAACCCCGGTGTCCACTAAATCCCTGTTAAAGTTTGTGTTTGGCAAATAGAAGGAAGCGTTTGAATCGCCGCCGAGATCATCAACTACCTGGTCGATTTCGGCTCGCAGAGGAACAAAGTTGTCGATGCCACGGTCGAAGTATTCGATTTCCCAAGTTCCCGTTTGCACGACCATTTTTTAATCCTCATAAATTGAAGAGGTCAATACGACTGTTAGGCAGGATTTCTTGAGGCGCATGGTGTAGTCGTAGATTAGGGCGTGTTTGTCTCGTGATGGTTGAAAGTCAATAAGTGTCCAAGTTCCAGTTAAAGCAGAGATAGGGCATAACAACAAGATCTCGGCTCCCCGCAAATCAAGTAATGGAAAAATAAGATCGCTCCAAAGTTGGGCATCGCTTTTTGAATCATCTGCCAAGGTTCCTGACAAGGTTAAAGAGGTGCCGCTTAAGCCGTCGATGGTGATTATGGGTTCTTCTCCGCTTTGCGTTATGTCTGCCTCGTTTGGGGCACCGGATATGCCGAGTTTTTGTGGTCCGTAAGGTAGAGCTATTTCGTTGATGTTCCAGCCTGAAGCAGGAGTAAGTTGCCCATACACTCCTACTAAGGGTCCATAAAGCATTTAATCCCAGCTCCACGGTTGCCAACGTCCGCCTTCAGCGTCCCACATCGTTATGTATCCAAATTGAGACCCGGCGTCATCTGTTTCAGCCATCCGAATGTATCCATCATCACTGTTGATGCTGTTTGAAAAAATCACTATAAAGTAAAAGCCTGCTGCGAGAATAACGTCGTCAAAGTAAAAGTCAACGTTTCCATAGCTAGTAGGCAAGTTGGCGATATCGACGGCGTTAGTGCTCTCTGCAATTAGCGTATCTGCGTAAGCATCAGGGCTTGCAAAGTCGCCATTGCTTGTGTATAATCTAGCGACAAAAGATCCAGTGGGCGAGCCAACTTTCATCATCCTAAACGCAACACGGCTTATGGTAGCTTGGGTGAAAATTCTAAATTGAGGTCCTACACCATCGCCGTTTGGGTTGCCTAAACCCCAATAATCAGTTGACTGCTTTGAAAGACTACTAACTATCGTTTGCTCGGACACTTCTGGTTACCTCCTCAAATTCAAAGCCTCAGATATCTTATCAGCTGTGAACTCAGCTGCTTTTTCAAGAAACTTGGAGTCAGCTATGTCTCCGTAAAAATGCAAACCACCGACGTCGACAGTTATGATTTGCTGAGGACTTTCTGTTATGGTCCTTGAAGTCTGGCTTCTTTGGCTTTCGTACTGTGAAAGAGGCATAACGATTTCGGGTCCAGCCTCTCCAACCAGAGCAACAGTCGGACTTTTAACAACCCCTCCTTCAGCCATTGCTACAGCGGCTTTTACTCCAGCAATCCCAGCTCCAACAGCCGCAAGAATAATGGGAACAGCGACTCCTATGGTCATTGTTCCGTTGAAAGCCATCCATGCAATAGTTGCAGCTACTATCGCAGCGATTGAAGCCGTTAAAGCTCCGGCTATTTTACGCATATCCTCAGGAATTGCGCTCAACAAAGTGTCCGCAATTAAGAAGCCGCCCATAAAAGCTGCAACACCTATAGCCGCGGTTTTAGCTGAGATTCCGACGTCGGCAACCCGGGTAGAAATCTTTGTAAGTATTGAGCTGACATCGGGAAAATTATTCTAAGCTTTACTTAAGCTGTCAATCATAGTAATTGAGGTAGGAATAACTTGTAACGCAGCGGACATAATCGACTTATTCACATTCTCCTGCGCCTGCTGCGCACGCTCATCCGCGAGAGATAAGCGATCCTGGGCGATGCTCAAACTATCCGAAGCCCGCTTAGCCTCATCACTGTCAGCCCCATGCTTAGCAACAGCATCCGACAATGTACGCTCTGCGTCTTCAACGCCCTTAGTGCTCTGTTTAACCATCAAATTAGAACGATCTAAACTAATCTCCGACTCATTGACCCGATCAACAGCCCCATACAAACTAAAAGAAGCCGTCGCAACACCCGAAATCCCCGTAGTAAAACTACGCATAGAAGCCGAACTCTTCTCAGTGGGCGCAATAGTTTCTTCAGTTGCTTGGGCAACTCGAGTCTGCGAATCAGAAACCTCATCTAAACTGGAACTGATACGTTTAGAAGCCTCCGCTACCGCCCCACTTGCCTCATCAACAGCAGTTAACCTAATCTCTACATCATTCACTTAACCGAGCCCTCTCGTTTATTCCATTTTGCCCAAGCCACCAAAAACTTAAACCGAGTAAAGGATAATTTCCCAACGGCTTCAAAGGACCCATACCGCGGAAACGTACTCATCACATAGTCTAAGTCTTGGGCTCCGCCATGGATGCTAATCCATTCTTCGAAGTTTTTTAGGGTAAAAAACTGGGTTGCTCACTAATGAACTGCAAAAGAGCCGCACCTTCAGCCAACGGAAACACATTATAGAAATCCAAGATTTTTTCGGGTGTATATTCGGGCAGACCTGGATTTGCTTTCTTAAGCATCAAGTAAAGAGTCATAGCGGTTTTTGATGTTGGTGTTGTGCATTTCTCAAGGACTGCAGAGTCATTCAAAGTCAACTCCCTAAACCTGACAATACCAAGAGTTGGATGTGTGAACTCGTGAATCTCAGAAGCCCGTTTAAGCAAAGCTACAGGATCAAAGATTTTAGCAGCGGCTTCACGCTTGGCGTGATCAGCATCAGCCTTCTTCTCGAACTCAGCGATCCGTGCTAAATTCTCCGGAGACTTTAGCCTATCAGCAGAACCTTGTTTATTTTTAACAGACAACGTTAGTCCTTCTTATGGTGTTGTTTCGGGGAATTCTATGCTTTCAGCTTCGCCGTTAATGTTCTCCATTAAGCCGTCCGATTCGCCTGCTTTGCATTCACGATTGAGTATGGTGCAGTTTTTCCAAGTTTCAATGAAGTCGCCTTCGCTATCTCCGTCGGGCGCAAACACTAAGTCAAATTTGGTGCCTGCCAATAGCAGTTTGATGTATTCTGGTCCTGTGAATAAGCGTTCAGCTGACCATGAGAAGCTCTGTTTTCCTGCACCTGTCACAGCTGGAGCCAAAGAATCCATAGTGTAAACTTTGATGCTTTCCGCCGAAGCCTTTACACTGATGTTTTTGCCAAGTCCAATCGCTGTCTGGCCTTTAAACAGTCGAGCGTCCCTACCTAATCCTAATGTATACGTACTCATTTTGTTTTTTTACCTCCATTTTTGTGTAATTTGCTCATAACGCAAGATTACTAGTAAATTTAGGAAGGCTGGAACCAAAGCCTGGCTTCAAAGAAGATATCTCCCCCATACAGCAGGCGGTCTTTTCCCGCTGCATCCTTAAACTTGATTTCTCCAGGAGCAAACTCAGTGGTGACGCAATCTTTAGAGGCTCCTCCCAATTTGCGGTCGGCAAGGATAGCATCGACAACCCCGCCCATGGGCAAGATTACGTTTGTGAACCAATCCTTGGGTTTGTATTCCTGTATAGCAACTGTGATGACTCCTCGGACAATTACGTTTAGCAACCCATCGTTACTTGCAGACGTGATCGGTCCCGGAATTGGGTTAATCGTTGCCTTGGGTAAACTATCAAGAGTAAATTGCTCCCCGACAATGACCGTTTTTAATTCTGGAACACCATGAGCTGGCACTCCAGGAACAGCAGGAACCTCTGGAATCTCATCATGAGCAGGAACAGAAGGGGCTTCGAGAACAGCTGGCACATAGACCAAAGCGGTCTTAATCGCATCAAAAACAGCTTTGTAACTGTCGTAAAACTTGGTCATGTTTAGCCACCCACCAACTCAAGCCACAACTCAGCAAAAGTAGAGTCAACTTTGCTTTGGGCTTCCTCGAATGCATTTTGCATAAACGGATTAGGCTTCGTTCCGGGATGATGAACAATTGGCGTGAAAATCTTTTTTCCAGCAACCATAAACACTAAAACTTCGCCGTTCGCCGGGCGGATCTCATGAGGAGCTGAACCCTCAACCACAACTCGAGCGTAGGAAGCAGCCACGCCGACAACTCCTTCACTGCCTGAAACTTGCTTGTAAACCGTGCTGGCCAGATATCCAGTTTTAACTGGGGCTCCCCAGAACGCCGCTGCAAAAGCGATATCGGTTAATCGTTCGATCAGCTTTTGCTTGAGTGGACCGCTGAGTTTTTGGGCTAATTCGTTAAATTCTAAGCCGCTAGATGTGACGCTAAATTCAATCACTCAGACACTCCCCAAATAAACTTCTGACTCAGCTTCAATGTAGGCATCCAAAAACCTGTTAGCCTCTACCCAAAACGCTTCAGCACCCGTGGGATCACTAAACCTTCTAAACATCCAGGCGGCAAAAAACTTGGATGCATCCTTAACCAGCTGAGGCACAACTACAGGAACAGTCAACTTCTTAGGCTTCAATAATCCATCAACCAAAGCACTGCCACTGGTTACGCACTCTGCCAACTGAGAATCGAACTTAGTCTCCGCTAAGTCAATCTGAAGAGGACCTTTTACATCAGCCGCATCACAGTAATCCATTAGTTTTTTCCTTGCCTTGGAGTCTCGCATAGCCCCACAAGTGGGCCATGTCGAGCCAAAGAGGGAAATTATTGAGCTTTTGCAGCTTCTGATTTTTTGAATAGGTAATTATCGATCGCTGAAGCAACCGCTTTGAGCGCTCCCCCAACGGCAAGAGCTTCAACTGCAAACAGAGGATTGCCTGCGCTTGCACCGTAGAATGCAACGCCCGTACCGATAATCAAGCAGCCATTTCCCACATCAGAGGCATCAATTGTTACGTTTCCAAATTTCATATCTACTAACCACCTCCGTTGCCACCAGAGTTACTGTTACTTGCACCTGCAGCAGGCACTTTGGGTGAATTCGAATCATCCCAGAGTTCCCAACCCAGAATCTTGACCGCGTTCTTGCGGAACTCCTCAGCCCTGATAAGCGGCAAAGATCCGGAAGAAGCAGTTGCTGCGGAAATCAAATCAGCAGCCACAATCTCCGGAGACTCAGGTGATCCCCAATTCAAACGAACCTTAGCCTTAACAGGGTCAAAACCAGCTTGCGAAACAACAACCCTGAAAATCTCCCTCTCAACTCTTCGTTTAATCATCCGCTGCACTGGATCAATGAGCATATCCTGCAGTTCTAAAGCTGCACGAGCTGAAGCCTCAGTGAAGCCAGGAGTGCTAAACAATCTGGGCAACGGTGTCTCACAGCCGAGGTAGAACTGGTTGACCATATGATCAATGTAGTAGGTGAAACCCTGGGCTCTTGGGTCAATCGACACTGCATTAACGTTGGCGTCCTTGAGCCCATGAAACAGCCAAACACCCTCTTCCGGGCGATTCTTAACTGCCCGCTCAAACTTCTCGATAGTTTCAGGCTTAGCGCCAGGCAACCCAACAACCACATCGGGGCCAGCATACTTCTCGAAAATCTTAGGCATCAAACGCTCAATCTTTGCCTTCATCCAAGCATACGCAGGCCTCTTACTGCTGTCAATCGAAAGTGTGCAAGAGCACCTGCAATAGTCCAACGCCAAAACCCGAGTTGAAGTTCTGATTAACATTCCAATGCAAGATAGCCTCAGGCTTCAAACTATCGCCAACAGATCCACGATACGAAGCTCTCAGTTGGTAACCTTCAATCTTATATGGAATTTTTAAGCCCTCTACACTTGAAAGCTTGATTTTCTCAACTGAATCAATAGGAATCCGCACAAACTCGGAAAGTTTCTCGGGCGATCGTTTTAGCCAAAAATCGTTTCCACAAGCAATAAGTCGAATAGCCATATCATGCAGTAAACCATCTAAATTGACCTCTTCGCAGAAACTGTCAACCGAATCCATGGCCTTAGCGGCATCAACATAATCCTTCTCAGCTGCGCAAGTCGTGTAGAACCGCTTGACCGCTGAAGCCGCTAACAAATCAATACTTGATTTGCAGGTTGTGTCTTTCTCGTAGAGTTCCATAACTTTGGCAAGCGGAATATCTGAAGTCTCATAAAACGTAGTGCCACCAGGAGAAGCTACACCTGAAGATGAATAACTCAAAAACTCCCTAACCTTGCTCAAGGCCTTGTTCAAGACAAAGCCTCCAGCAACAGCCGACCCTTAACCGAAATAGCGTAAGGCGCCCGATTCTCAAAAGAAACCTTTACGATGAACCCTGAATCACGAAGAAAATAAAGCAGAATAGTGACTGTTGCGTAAGTTCCAGCCTTAGCTAAAACACGTTTCTCCAAAATCGAGAAACGGCAAGGTTCATAGCTAAGCTCAGCTAACAAAACCCTAGTAAGCTCTAGCTGCGCTTTCAACTTCTTTATTGCTATTCAACCTCACCAGGCTTTCTTACTCACCGATTCATAGTCCAACAGCACCAAACTTCCAAGCAATTGTTAGGGTGGATAGGCAAAAGTTGGGTTCATAAGCAATCCCGCGAAAAAATCACTATGAAAAAACCATTGTTATGAAACACGAATGACGCGTACTTTGCAGGATGGTTAATGTGTCCTGTCTGCAAGAGGGAAACACGTCACTACACCAAAGATACCCCTGATAACCATGTCTCGAAGGCGCGCAGAATCTGGTGCGAGGATTGCCACGTGCTTCAGATGCAATTTAAACAAACAAACGGCAAATGGGAATAAGCGCACTTCACATTTGCTTTTTTGTGTTTAAACCTATTTTTCCAAGTTCCTTTTTAATCTGACTCATTATGCAATGCCCGAAAAATTAATTATTTTGAAACGATAGAATTAGAATTATCTGGAATTTGCTTGAAGTTTGTCACTTATGAGAAACTTTTTACAATAGACAACCTTAGAATGAAAAATGACGAGTGGTTCATAGATAAGACTGTATTTGGTTCAGAGATCAAAACCACTGAAATATGTGTTGGAAAAAATTTAAACTGGGAAAAGCTTTCTCAATTATTTCCTGAGGCGATATTTACAGAACCGATAACAGGCGAGTTTGTTATGAAATTTGACGGATTAACTTTTGCAAAGTTGAAAGATAATGAATTATTGGCTGAAAACGAGTTCATAATTGAATCTTGCGACGAAAATGGCTATTGGCTGTTAGATGTAAAAACAGGCAAACATCTTTCTAGTTCACTTCTAAAGGCAAAACCCAAAAGTAGGACCAATAAGTATCTTCCCTGAAATTTTCCAATAAAAATAGAGTTTATGGGAAGCCTGTTATCAGATCATACAAATAGGTATCCCATTCTTTTGATTCTTGGTCTAAAATTTCAAGTATTTCTTTTAGAACTCTGTGATGTTTCTTCTCATCTTACAAAATGTTCAAAATAAGTTGTTTAATCTTCTTGTCTACTAAAATTTCACTAATGTCTTTTGCTTGTTTTAGCATTTGGGCTTCTTCTTCAATGTGAATTGCAAGTTCTTTTTGTCCAATAGCTTTGCTTTCATCACCTATTAATGCACTTGAGTTAAGGTCTATAAGCATTTGATAAGTGTCTGAGTGCCTCATCGCGTCTAAAATTATGCTGTGAATAAACAGTTTAATGATTGGGTTTTTTGCTGATTCATACATGGGAGTTAGTTTCTTAGCAGTTTGGTCTTCAAACTCTTTTTGTTTCTTGATTTTGCTAAGTGCGTCTTCGTCTAATATTTTCCAAGACAACTGGGGTTCCTCATTTATCTTCAGGAACATTTCCTATTTAACTTTTTTAATAATCTAAAAATCAAATCAATCTGCATTAATTTTGATGAAAATTGGAGGGTGCCCTTATTCTACTATTTTACTTTATTATTCTTGTAAAATTCGAGTGTTGCTCCCTTTATAGAATTATGAACAAACTCTCTGTTTTATATGCTTTACAAAGGTTTGCCAAGGTATTCGTTTTGTTTTTAGTTTAGATTTCTATTTAGAATAAGTGCTAAACAAACTCCTTATCATTTAAGTCTTTGGAAAAATAAGTTCTTGTTCATGGGCAGCAGTTAGAGTTGTTGGAGTTGAGCCATTTTTTGTGCCACTTGAAGTTCTCGCAGCCTTCTTTAGATTCACAGGACATACATGAGTCTTCGCTAACAGCTTTGTTTAACATATCTATTAGTTCCTTCTCGGCTTTGGGGTCAAGGCATAATTTTTTGATTTGTTTTTCAAATTCACCTGTCAAATGTGCAACCTCTTTTCTTTATTCTATACATAAGTAGGCTAGAAGCCCGGTATTTTTTAACCTAGTGGTGAATAGGAGACTTGATTCCATATGTTTAGTAGAGTCCTCACCCGCAATTCATCCCTTTTTTAGAGCTGCATAATCAACGACTCTTGTCGTGAAATTAAGTTTACTTTCCTAATCACGTGTCTGATAGAATAGCTCAAATAAAAATACGGGAATTGTCATAGCTATTTCCGAAACCTTGATGAACTAGGCTTACATTGTCCAAAATAGGATTAGGAAATGGAGTCTACAAATAAACTTCTTGTTTTCTTAAGAAATCAAGTTGCAGTTGAGAACGAGATTGTTGCTTCTCTTGAAAAAACACTGGTTGACATAAGAAATCCTGTAGTTAAGAGTGTGCTTAAAGGTGTTTCTTTGGATTCTGTGAAGCACGCTGATCTTTATTCGGCCGCTATAACTTTGTTGACGCAATCTTCTACAGCTTTGAATCAGAGCAATCTAGATACTCAGCGCGCTTTAGTGCAGAAACACATCAACGTTGAGGCAGAGCTAATAAAGACTCTTCAAACGATGATACCCACAATTGAAAACGAGAAAGTTACCTTTCTATTAAAATCTATTTTAAACGATGAAACCAAGCATCACGCTATGCTAAAGATGGTTTTGGAGATAATTGTTCACAGCGAAACTATAACTGAGGCTGATTGGTGGAAAATGCTTTGGGAAGGGTCGCCTTTCCATGGTGGACCTGGCGAATAAGGGGACAGGTACTTTCTTTAAAATTCATCACCATTCCTAACAGTTATGCTTGGAAGGTTATTTCTTTAGTTTTTTGATTATCTTAGAGGCGGTGAATATGTAATGCCGCTTTATGAAAAACCCCATCCGGGTCATGAAAAACATCTTTGCAGCAAAGTTGCAGTGGGAACAACAATTAACGATTATAATGTTCTTGTTAGGAACCCGAAGTTCTTGTGCAAGCATTGTGGTAGAGCTGCAGCAAAAGCCGAGAACCTCTGCGACCCTATACCCCTTTAAAGAAGCAATGTCTGCAGAATTTATTGTCCTTTCTTTTTTGCATTATTTTTATCGCGTGTTCTCTGCGCATTCACATTTGCTCTAAAGAAACGAGGATGAATTATCTGTCAAAAAGAGTATTTGTTAAATATTAGTCCATCCACTTATAAAATTGGAGTTGGTGAGACATTGTTAGATAAAAAAGCAGTAGATCTAGTTTTTAAACGAATTAAGCCTCTTTTTGTTGAGCATAAAGGTGATTTTAAAGTCTCGGAGATAACTGATGAAGGGGTTGTTCGGGTGAAACTTATAGGCGAATGCCAGCTTTGCGTTTATAAGGAGAAAACTCGAAGAGCTTTAGAAAGTATGCTCAAGAATGAAGTGCCTGGTGTTAAAAAAGTAGAAATCGTTTAATTTTTTCTTTTTTCTTTCTAACACATGTTTTTATTGCTCTTTCAGATGGTGCTGTGTTTGTTATCGTAAAAGAGCCTTGGTAGCTATCTTTGATAATCTATACAAGAATCGTTTTACAATAATTGAACTATTATGTACTCTGATCCGATACCTCTTTAATGCAGTGTTTTTAGAATTTTCCAATAATTCTTTTTTGTAGCTTTGTAGTCCGCTCTAATATTTTTGAAATAGCACCAACATGGTGCTGAAGTAACTTGAAGAATAAAAGTTCACTTGTTAACAACATCTTAAAATGAAGCTTTCAGAGGCGATTTTAGTTCTTGTTGACCTCAACTTTGGTGACTTCAACTATCGAATCTGCAGGGAAGGCGATCTTTTGAAGTGCCGCTACCAGAGCTTCTTTGGATTGGGCTTCAAATTCGATGAGGGCTTTTTTCACGTCCGCGTTCGACTCAGGAGAACAGCAATAGCAGGTTTTTAAAACGACATCTTTAATTCCTGTTTTCTCAAATATGTTGGTTGTGCCTATCATGCAAGTAAGCCTGTTAAGCTGGATTTGCGGTACCTTCGAGTTGACTATAAAACGTTTCATGGTTTGCGTCTCTCGAATTTAAAATAAAACTGGAAGTATCTAATAAGTTAAGCGTAAATGTGACAATTTTCAGCTACCGAACCGAAAAAGCTGGGTTATTATTGAATTAGGGTAGTCAAAATATACAGCTATTTTTTGCATAGCGTAGAATAACTTAATGTGGCCCGCTCTAAAGCATGGAATTAAGAGAAAAACAAGTAGAATTGATATCCGCATTGCTTTGCTATTCATTCTGGGTATCTTTCTGAGACCATTCAAAAGGATTTTCAATGATAGGTTAATCATCAAGCTTATTTGGCAAACTCTAAAAAACTGCCCACTCAGACTTTCTTGACTAACCCCTGAGATTATTTAACCTGCCCATTTAAACAGTAACAAAGGTTTTTAGCCGTTCATTTAAATAGTCAGCATCTCAGTTTCGACTCTCTTGTACTTTGCCACCAGGGCAAAAAAAGCGGCGTATCAGGGCACAATAACTAACTTAGATGGAGAGTAGAGGCTAAATGGGGAACCTTCGCAGTCCAGAAAAAAAGCAAAAACGCTACCGTAGGCGTGATGCCAATAACCTGTTTCTAAAATACAGTTATCACGATAGACTCCTTGCAGAAACGGTGCACACAGTAGAAACAGAGAAAATTGTTTCTGAGGTTTTAGCAAGAGAGTATCCATCTGTTCCTGAAGCTGTTTTTCAATCTCAAGTTTTAAATCACGTTTACGGTGAAGTTTTGGCTGGAGCAGTTCAATGAGTGATTTCGCTCATTGTTCTGAGGCCATGCCCAAGTGATGATGTCACCCATAATCCCTATTTTTCCTTCTAACAAATGATAATAACATCTGCCAAAAGATATCTGGTCTAGAAGAAAACTTAACTCTTAGATGATGCCCGTTTAGAAACTGGAGTATATGTTAGCGCCTCTCTTATTTTCTAGGGCACTGAGCTCAAGAAAGCCCTGTCAATAGCTTATGCCCACGCTCAGTAATTGTGTAAGGTGAACGGTGCTCAGGTCCACCTTTTTGGATTCTTCCATTCCGAACCAAAAACATGAAGGTGGCCTCGAAAGCTGATGGAGAATCACACTGCTGAAGAAACCTTGCCTGTAGTTCAATTCGAGAAAGAGGGCGTCGACTAAGCTCACGCAAAACTAACATCATACGCTCAAGATACTTCTCTTGCAAACTCACCTTCGCTCAGCTCCCAATTGGTTTAGATTTTTTAAAAAAAGGGAAAATCGGAAAAACTACGATTGCGGCTTCTAAGTTAATGTCGTCTTAATGTTGGTCATTCTTGCTATTGCGGTGGAACGAAGAACACCAAGGCCAAAGCGAGTAGATGCACGAATTCCAGATTTGCCAGTTTTCGCATCATACCAATCTTCAACCGTAAGATCCCTGCGCAAAAGCATTACCGAAGCAACCCGAGTATCAATGGCGTATGCTATGCCGTTGGTGACTTCGTTGCAAACCTGAACCTTCATGCCTAGTACAGTTCCGATGCTACCTTGCTCTATGTCAGTTTGGCTACTCGGCAAGTAAACGGATTTCACGAATTTGTCGTCGTTTAACAGTTGATGCAGCTGCATTTCATTGATTGCCAAAACGTTAGGATGCCAATTCTCTTTTCGCACCGCATAGCGTAGCGCAAGCAGTTGAGCCCAGCTTAATACCGCGGTTCCGCCTGCAAGATCTGCACCAGTAGCTAAGTCAGCCGCAGCGATTGCTCCGTACATGGCGATGATTTTTTGGGTTTCCTTAACACCCACTGCCCTGCCAACGTTGCCCACCATGCGATCCAGAACGTTCCAAGTTGCGTCTTCACTAAATTCCTGTGTCCACTCATCGCCCGACTCTACAAGCAAGTTTGTGCTAACGTCTACAGTTGTTGGTTTTTTGCCGTTTAATCGAACCGCTCCGCCCTCAGCATATTGGTATGCGATTGCTCCGCCGTCTAATGGAAAACGCTCCAGTGCTTCAGTTGTTGGCAATACGCTGATTATGCTTCTGCCGACCAGTTCAGGCCATGCTGCATCAACCATTGTATCATGCATACGACCCAGCGCGTTTGCGGAATCGCTAAACAAGCCTTCCTTGATACCCATAGCAACGTAACGTTTTAGAAACGGGTTAGTTTCCGATTTGCGCTTTAGCTCTTCATACGCATGCTTTTGGTCGTTGTCTTTTTGCATTAAAGCTTCAAAAAGTCGAGGCTTCATTTAGCGGACCTCTAGGAACAGAAGATCACCAGCAGTAGTCGTAGATTGCAGTGCGTAGCCGAGTTTTTGGTTAAAGGGCACAGCCACAGTGTATTTTGCTGATCCGCCTTCATCAACTGCCTGGCTTACATCAATTAGCATCAGGACCCGATGGGAAGAATCAGCGCCATAAACTGCTTTGCCACGTGTGATAGCGCCGCCTGCAGCTACCTTGACGCGACCGCGAACAAGCACAGGTACAGGTTCAGTGTCGGCAACTGTTTTCATTGCGATTCCGATGCAATCTTGAGCAGCCCCAGCGGGAGTAACTTGTTCATCTGCACTGAGATAAACAGTATCACCCTTTGTAATTGCTGCATCAGCAGTGAAAGTTTCAACGATAGCGTCTAAATCGTCAGTTTCGCCAATAGCCATCCAAGTTTTTCCAGAATTATCAGTCATAATAATCGATCTCCATAAAATTTTAACTTAACGAGTAGCGAGTTCGTCCTCTCTACCCGGTCTGTGTGACTATAAATCACGGAGAACCACTCCGCTTAGCTTTCTTCAAGAAGGCCTGCAATTCAGCAATTTCTGCTTTCAAATTCACGATGTCTTTTTCAAGGACCTGGATCCTGCCGTACATATTTCGAGCATGACGATTAAGCATCTCGTTATGAGGAATTGCACGCTTCATGAAATCGTTGAGTTTGTCAGCTTCAGCGTTGTCAACAATGTGCAGATCTTCAGGACCTTGAAGAGGATCTTGAGCCAAACTAATTCGCCTTTAATTTTTCTTTAGCCTGGAAAACTGCAGCGCGAATTACTTGGCCTTGACGCTGCATACTGGTACTGGAATGCTCAACCACTATGGGAGGCAGCAACTTTTCGAGAATAGAAATATGCTCAGTTACGGGCATTAGCACCGGGATGTTAGCCATCAGATCGGCGCCAGGAACAGCTTTCTTGAAGGCTTCAAGGCATTTGTTGGCAACCGCCAGTTTACCGTTCGACTCAGCGATGGCAGACTCAGCAACCTTGGCTTTACCTTCAGCAACTTTAGCATTTTCCTCAGCTGTCAAAAGTTTCGATTGCGTCTCGGATATCTCTGTTTTTAGTTTTTCCAGTTCGGGGGATTTCTCGCCGATTTTAGCAGCGATTTTCTCAGCAATTTCCGTTATTTGTTTTTCTTCCAAAATCTCAACTCCCTTAAAACTCTCGGCAATCTTTTCAACGGGCATAATTCGCGTCAACGGAATCCCCGGAAGCACATTTTCTTTGGTTAACCAACCTAAACCAGTAAGCACAAGACCGTGACCAGGAAGGCCATGGCTCCACTCGCCCTCGATGCTAACGTTAACGATCTCTTTACGATCAATCATGCCAACAAGAGGCGACAACTTTGGAACACGCACGAGGCATTCCACGCAGTCACCTTCAAACTGTGCAGCAACGATTTCAACTCCAATAAGCGTCTTTGAGAAATCATGATTCAAATCACTAGGCTTTCCTGTTAACGAACGAGCAGCCTGCAATACTTCATCTCTTGTAAAAGGTGGGCTATCCTTGTTCATCGATTCAACCGGGAATAGGGCCTCAACTTTGTAGTAGTAAGCGTCTTTGTCTTCTTTGACAAACTGCAATAGAAAATTAGCCCACTCAAAATTCTGCTTAGACTTGTTCGCCCGAGCAATACCCTGAAGGTAATAACTTTGAGTTTCATCCAGTCCCGAAAACTTTACCCAATCAGCATATCGGGACTCGCCCAGCTTAGGATCCTTGCTGTAATGGGTCAAAAAAGCTGTATGAATCTTTTCGAAATCAGGATGCCTAATGCTGCTGGACATGTTTGCAACCGTTTGAGTCATTAAGGCAGACTTAGGCTTGTTTTGCTGAAAAAGGCTGTTGTTACGCTTTGTTAAACGTTAACAACAATTGTTAAATATTAACAAGCGACAAATACCAAGAGGCTCAGGTTACAGTGCGCAAACACCCCGTAAGCATAGCACTCTCCAACCGCGTATTAGAGAAAATAGATAAAGAAGCTTCAAAGCAGAAAAGATCAAGAAGCGAATACATAGAACTACATTTTGAAAACATGTTCTCTGAACAAAAAAATTAGAGCACCCAATTGCAAGAAGCGAGCTGAGTTGACAAATAAAGGCGCTACTCTTCAAGCAACTTTTATATTCCGTTGTTCATCACCGGCTGAAGGGAACAGATAGAGAAACCTGAAGCTTCAAACACGCCTCGCACGGTTTTTCCAGCGACTTCCACACCGTCCCTGATTAAACCCACCCTGTACTAGCTTTTGAAATAAGAGTGACTCTGTTGTCGTATTGTCACAGTCACATATACTTAAGAAAGCTTGAACCCGCTAATAGATTGTTAAGGTGTAAGTCATGCGCAAAAAAGAAACACAGCAACCTCACACGTCGGGAGCGGCGTCATCTCAAGAGATACCAATAAGTGGAATAGAACCAAGCCAAATTCCTTGTCCAGACTGCGGCAAAACCTTCAAGACCCACTCAGAAATGGAGAGACACAGAGATACAACGCACCACGAAACAAAAGGACACGAGGAATAACCACTAGTTCAAAAACAACAAAATCAGCACATTCAAACAATATCTTGTCATTGCAGGTTCCAGTCACTCTTTTTATTAGAACTTGACTCGTTTTCTGTAGGTGCAATTCTTGGAAGAAAGCAACAATAAAGGAGAACTTCTAAAACGAATAAAAGCTGAAGCTACAGGTTTAGATGTACTAAAACGACTAGAAGCTGAAGCCACTGGCTTAGACAAGAAAATGAACATTAAAGACCTCTGTGTTCCAATAGATTTAGTTAGGATTAGCTTGGTTGAGGCTTCCAAAGAAATAACTAATCATTTGAAAATGGCTGATCGCTTACGAAAAGAAGCAAATGAAGAGGAGTGGCATAAAGAGTGCCATCGATTGTTTGATGAATGGTTCCGAAAGTGGTTTTAGAAAAAATGATTATAAAAAAGTTCTTTAGGGTTCCCCAATGCTTCATTTGTTATCATAGTTACGTACTCCAAATGTCATATAGGAGTGTATCCAGATTTTGAGGGATTGCTCAACTACATAGTAGTAATCCGAAGAAATCATAGGGTAGAAATGAGAAATAACAATGTAGTGGAAGAAGATCATGAAAATAAAATTCTTAGGCGC
>PLYI01000077.1 GCA_003151735.1 Candidatus Bathyarchaeota archaeon
CATCAATACGCGCATAATATCCTTTGGAAAAGAAAAAGTCAAGCTTAGGTTCAATAATGGGGTATAGCAGCTTTGTGGGCAGCATTTTGGTATAGGACACAATGTCGGCATCGTGTACAGCAAAAGCAAAAAGATCAATTGAGGCGATACCCATTGCTATCCACACGTCTTTGCCTTTCCCGGATAACTGAGTGACATCGAGACCTTTTCTTTTAAGTTCTTCCAAAACGGTTAATACTTCAGGTTTGTTGCACCAAACCACTTCGCACGGAACCTTAAATGACCGACTTAATCTCAAAGCTTCTTCATAATCACCGGGACCCGTCGATGAAAGAGCTACAAAAACCTTACGCAGATAATCACATTGATTTATTTCATCAACAATTTTCTTTAGGCCTGGACTTTCAATATCACTTCCAAGAATTGGTATAATTAAGCCTGAAGGAAACTTTTCTTTAAGACTTCTCAGTTGATCGGACATTGTGTTAAAGTCTAAATAGAAGTCGTGTATGGTTGCAATCTTTTTCTGATCAATATTCATTCTTATCGCTACGGTAATATCTCATAATAATATAAATTGCTATTCTTCAAAAAAAATTATGTCATCTTGAAAGAAGAGTTTACTAATGGTAAAAAAATTGAGTAAAAGTAGCTTTCTTTTAAAAGGATAGTTTTATTTTTGACCCTACTCATGAAAAAAACATCGAGGTATCAAAATGATTAACCCAAACACTTTGTTATAAGTTATCAAAATATTCTAAATTTTTATTAAATGACTCAGACCACTGTTGTGGGTACGTCCAGTCCCTTTCGTCTTTGGCGCTTAAACTACATGTGCAAGAGGTGGCTTTCAAGCGGTTTGTTTATTTTTTGTTGTGGCAAACTTGTGATTTTAACCCAACACGATTCAAATCCCGCCAAATTTTGGGCGTGCATATCATTTTCTTTGCGCCTTTTCTTTGTCTCTGCTTCCATTCCTTTTTTCCTTTGTTTGGTTTGGTTAGTCACTTTTTCGTTTTTCGGTTTGTTTTTCGTCTTCTTTTTTATTTTGTTCACCCTCCTTCACTATCAAACTGTGCTGCACCATTATCCGTTTTGCCTTCAATTTTAATCCCTATCAATCCTTCACTGATTATCGCTTTGAAGCCCCTAGAAAATACCGGATGATTCTAGACTGCGATGCACCAAAGTACGAGGGACACGGCCGGCTGTTACCCCAGCAGACTCACTTCATTATTGTGGAAAATACTAAAGCAAAAAGTCAAAATATGCTCAGCCCCTATCTGCCCACTCGCTCCGCTTTTGTCCTATGCCCGACCACAAAAGATCAACAACCATAAACAGACACCAAACAAAAATAGAATAGCAAAAATCCAGGATTACTTGCAGCACGACCAACTCATAAGCACGTAGTAAAACCTTGTACTATGAGAGAGAGGCTTTATCAGTTAGAATCTTCACTATTGAATGAAATATCTTCGTTGTATGGAACTGAAAAAGTGGTTGAGACAGAAGCCTACTTAATGAGACAAAAAATTGCTTACTTCTCAATGGAAATTGGTGTCGACGCTCGACTTCCCACGTGTTGTGGAGGACTTGGTGTCCTAGCTGGGGATACAATAAAAGGTTCAGCTGAAATGAATTTTCCATTAGTTGGTGTGTCATTAAGACATCACAAGGGGTATTTTGAACAAGAAATTGTAAATTACCAGCAAAAAGAAGTTCTAAAAAGGTCAAACCCCTTCGGTGTCTTGAGAAAAAGGGATGAAAAAGTCAAGGTGCAAATTGAAGGCAGAAATGTAACAATTGGCGCAGAAGAATACATCATTAAAAATGGAAGTGGCAATAAAGTACAAATATATTTTCTTGACACTAGACTAAACGAAAATGAAGCAGAAGATAGGGAAATCAGCGAGACATGCTATTGGATGGGCAAATCTACTACATACGACGAGCACCAAAGACACAGATTCAAACAAGAAGTAGTCCTTGGAATCGGTGGAGTTAGATTTTTAGAAAAGCTTGGGCACAATATAAGAAAGTACCATATGAACGAAGGTCACACGGCACTCGCAATATTAGAAATAGCAAATAAAAACAATTGGGATGAGGACAAAACAAAGAAAAAATTCAGCTTCACAACTCATACTCTGGTTCCGGCAGGCCACGAAATATTTCCTATGGGTATGGTAGAGAGTATTCTAAAAGATTCTTTCCCATTAGACAAAGTTAAAGAATACGGTGGACAAGCAAACTGTTTGAACATGACAAAACTCGCAATGAGTCTAAGCGATTATCAGAATGGTGTTTCTAAAAAAAATGCTGAAGCTGCCAGAGAAATGTTTCCGAATAAAAATATAGATTATATAACAAATGCTGTACATCTTGGGACATGGACCAGCGGCAGTTTTAAAGGGTTATTCGATAGGCACTTTCCTGGTTGGGAAGAGAACCCTGAAAAACTAATAGACGCCATGAAATTACCTAATGAAGAGGTATGGAAGGCTCACCTGGAGAACAAGATTATTTTATTAGACTTCATAGAAGATGAATACGGAATAGATTTGGATAGAAACAGACTAACTTTAGGCTGGTTTAGAAGGATAGCTGAATACAAAAGACCAACATTAATTTTCACTGAGAGGGAAAGGCTTAAACTTCTTGGATCAGGAAAAATCCAAATTCTTATGGCTGGAAAAGCCCATCCGAGAGACGGTTATGGCAAAGAGGCAATAAAAAAGATTCATGAAGAAAGCCAAATAATTAATGGCGCGATCCCAACGGTTTTTATAGAAAACTATGGAATGGAAATCAGCCCTACTTTGATTGCGGGTGTTGATGTTCTATTGAATACACCAAGACCACCGAATGAAGCCTCAGGAACTAGCGGAATGAAAGCCCTTTCAAACGGAGTTATAAATGTTAGTTCTTGGGATGGATGGATAGATGAAGAATTCAAAACAAAAGAAGGGGCAATAGGATGGGCTTTCGGCTTTCAACATGAAACTGATGTTCAAAATGCCCATGGCCTATATAATGTATTAGAACAAAAGGTGATGCCCACTTTTTACAATAACCGAGAAAAATGGATAGAAATGCAAAAACATTCTATTTCACTGGCTTCTTATTATAACACAAACAGAATGTTAAGAGAATATATAGAAAGGGCGTGGAAATAAGCAAACACGAGGAAAACAGGTAAAGCGGTATGTTGCAAATATTGAATTGACTTAGATGCACCTCGTGCGTGAACAAACGACCATATACCTAAAGTCCTGTTATAAATTTTTGGTATTCATTTCTACCGAGATTCAGAAATCCCGAACTTGCACCCAGTTTCTACCCTGCCAAAATTTAAAGGACGAAAACATCAACAAATCCACAATGCGTGTGCCGTATCTAAAACCGGAATCTATGATAAGGGAGCCACACTGAAATATCCTCACGTTGCTCTGTTGATTAATCGCTTAATAGGATAGTTTGCGTAGTATAGGGCAGTAACATTATGATTAAATGGTGATGTAAAATGTCGGAAAAATCAGGAATTGTTTTTGTTGGAAATAAAATGCCAATGGACTATGTTATGGCGATTATTACAGGCATATCTGCGAGCAATGCTAAAGAGATAACCTTGAAGGCTAGAGGACGAGCAATAACTACAGCTGTTGACGCA
>PLYI01000093.1 GCA_003151735.1 Candidatus Bathyarchaeota archaeon
TACATTACTCAATAGAAAAAAGAATGTTATTTAACTATCAAAGTATAGCCACATGGTTTCAAAGAGCTTTTCAGATTGCCAATAAAAGCCATATCTCCAAAACTTACAGCTTTATCTTCAGGTGTTTGGTCCACTATCTTGATAACTTTGTATTTTAGCGTTTGATTCTCAGGAATTAGTACCTCAACTTCGAGTTTCTGAGATTCAGCCATTAAAGCTATTTGATAAGCCAACTCATTTTGCTGTGTCAAATCATTCGTTAGAAGAAATTTGCAACCGTTAGAAGTTAGCGTTGTTGGTTTATCCAGGAAGAGGCGCACGTTTTGCGCTAAAGGCCTTGGGGTCCAAACGATAGTTTCTTCCGGTACTTTAGGCTCAGGATCATCCTTAACGTAAATAACTTCTTTTTGCTTTTTTGGTTTACGCCATGAAAAGCGAGAACCTGAAGACCCATGTTTTTGGTTGCCATAACTTGAACCAGAGCGAGCATTATAACCCAATGTCTTTAATCTCCATAAGAAAAAGGTTAGACTTTTCTTGATACCAATAAGGCTGCTGAGCCAAGAATAGTATTGGCAGCTCCGACTACGGCAATTAATGCTTTGGCTAATGGGTTATTCGGAATTAAGGAGGTTAATGGATTCGGTGTTGGGGTTGCTGTAGGTGTAGGAGTTTGAACAGGCATTGAACCATCAGGATTCGTAACATTTAGAGTTGCATAGCAGTAAATCGGGGTTCCATCAATCATTATTTGAACCTTGACTTGATAAGTGCCAGGACCCCCAGACCAAAAAGCCACAGATGAACCACTCAGTGGAGCATATGTTTGGTCGAAAAACCAAGTATAACTGATTGTATGAGCGCTTGTGTCAAGTGCGGCTCCGCTCCAAGACTTTAACGTAACCGTAAATAGCTGTGATTGATTAATTGAAACCGTCGTTGTTGTTGGGGAAAAATCGGCTGAATAGAGGTTGTTTGCACTATAAAACAGTCCAAGCGGCTTAACTTGAATACTTGCATAGCCAACTCCAGCAATAAGAATAATGCCTAAACATAGCGTAAATAACCCTAAAACCACAAGAATCTTTCTACTTAGTTTTTTCGGTTTCAATGTCAAATGCCTCTAATAGAAAAATATGTACTGTTGGAAGGGGTATGAAAATTGAAGACAACTAAGCTAAGGAAGGTTCCAACAGTACAATAGAAAAAAGGGAAACGGAGGATGAGGAACCACTCCCAAATTCCTCATAAGAAAAAAGATAGAAAGCTACTTCTCAGCCTTGTCGGACAAAGAAGCCTTTTTAGTTTTTATGGCTTCCCTTATGGCTTCTAATGTTTCAGTATCTTCTAAAGCATATATTTCGATGGAGGTTTTGTCTCGATAATCAACTTTACGAAAGGGGAAATTCAAAAGCAACTGACCGAACCTCATATCGGAATTAGAATCAATTTCCCAGAGCTCTTTTAATGAATCAAGTATTGTAGGTATTCGTTCTTTTGGTCGTGGTTTGAAGTGTTTAGCCATTTCTTCAATTTCCTTCCTTGTTGATTCCGGTAATTTAGCCATCTCTTCAGGGGGTAATTTTCCTAAGATCGCTCTATTGATTCTAATGACATCTTCAGCGGTTGGGTAAATTATTTTCTTTTCTTTCGA
Organism: Candidatus Bathyarchaeota archaeon; assembly: GCA_003151735.1. Classification (GTDB taxonomy): domain Archaea; phylum Thermoproteota; class Bathyarchaeia; order Bathyarchaeales; family Bathycorpusculaceae; genus Bathycorpusculum. The sequence goes on from PLYI01000093.1 coordinate 1,655, forward strand.
TTGTTTATTAGCGGTCAAAGCTCTATCCCTCAAGTTTATGGGTTTTTTGGAACGGAGTTTCTCTGTCTCAGGTAGTCTGCTAAAAGTTGTCTGTTGACCTCTTGGATAGTTTCAAGACGTCTTGCTTTTCTTTCTTTTTCTAAGTCGTCATACATCTCATCTGAAACAGACATCATGAACCTTTTCATATTGTTAACCATGTTTGTAAGCACCTATAGATATATTTAAGTACTTATGCATATAAAGATATTGACAGGTATATCCAAGCATCTATGAGTATAAGGAGAAAAATAAAATGTCTAAACGTTTAGGAAACAAAAAATATTCTGAGCTTGAAACACTCAACAGAGAAAAAATCCTATTGGAAGTTGTCCAGTGCGAATTAAAAGAAAGCAAAGACCTTGAAGAAGCCAAAGACCGCATTGATAGACTGATGCTGTTTGTGACGCTCATTGAGAAGGTTGAGAATGGAAATGCTACCGAGTTCATTGAGGCAATAAAACGACTCGTTGAAACTGACCCAGCGAAAGCCACTTACCTTGCTATACATGGCGTTGAAATAGCCCAGAAAACACAATTAAACTAGGAGAGAAACAACATGTCTAACATAGAACAAACAGAAAAAGAAGAACCGCATATAACTGAAGAATTTGCCGCTGAAATAGAAAAATACGCCAAATTAGAAGGGCTATCACCAAAAGAGTTACTCGAACAAGCCGCAAGAAATTACTTAAAAAAACTAAAACAAATCTACCCTGACAAAGAATCTCTTTGCCCGAGTGGTTGTGGAACAAAGCTAGTTAAGCATAAATTTGTAGAAGTCCTCAGTGAGCCTGAAAATACAGAGGAAGACCTCTACTGCGAAAAATGTGGTATAAGATGGATTGCAGAACAGCATGAGCCACTCAATACCGAGAAAGCCAAAACGGCAGAAAACAACGTGACAATAGAATTCTATGATACTGAAGAAGTGACCTTAAAAATACCTACGCCATTCATGGATTTGCTTCGCCATAGCCAAGCAATTACCGGCGATACACCTCGGCAAGATATGGAATACGCTATCGTTGAAAGTATTAGAGCTAGAATTGACGGAGGACAGTTTTTGCCAACAAGAGAAACCTTAGTCAAACAGTACAATCTAAACCCATTGTTTAAAGCGATTCTCGACTGTCCAATTGAATAACAACAAAACTCTTTTCTTTTTTTTGTTGGCTCAAGGATACTGTTAAGTTAAGTTACCCAAACGGAGAAAGATGCAAAACCTTAAAACTAAAAACATACACCTTTGAATAAGGGATTTAGATGAGATGTATTTACTTCGATACTAAAAATTGCTTAGCTGTTCCACCAGCTTTCAGTTTGCGTTTTGAACCTTCAGAAACAGATAAGAAAGATTATTGTGAAAGTGGAAGTTTTGACTCTTGTCCTAGGCTAAGAACTTTTGAGGAATATGTAAGAGCTATTCATGGAGTCAAGCAAACCAAATAGTCGCAAACCTTAAGAGCAAAATTAACGTATAAAGAAGGCGTGGCGCAATAATATAAAAATCAAAATAAACTTACCACACTAAGCTTTTAACCTTGTTATTGTATTCATACAGTCACAAACTTAAATATTCCAACTTATGCAGAGTAAATATTGCTAATTCACAGATTATTTAAGTGAAGTTTCTTTGTAATAAGATAGGTAGGTCTTTGGATTTAAAAAATTCAAAGAGGCATTGAATGCCAAAGCTTAAATTTAGAGATGTCGTAGTTATGAAAAGTGAGATGAAAAAAATGCTCAAATCAAGTAATAAATTGAAGATTTTAGCGCCCATTGGTCAAGTTCCGCAAGATGATGAAGATTTGCAGCTTATTATTAAAAAGTTACTTCCAACTGCTAGTTTGTCAGAAATATTCGCTGAAATTAGTAAATGGGAAGATAAAGCAGTTGTTACAGATAGGAGTCGCGAGCACACGCAACAAACAGGAAAGTTAGTCATTAGTTGTCAGTAGGCTAACTGTTGTCATTCGATCTATCAAGGTACTCTAGGCTTAAAGCGATAGTAGACCAAACATATGGTACCACAATTGTTTATGATAAGCACCATGATGGTGCTTATGATAACAATTGGGTAAAAGAATACGAGCTTTTTTACAATAAACAAGCATACTCTTCACCTTGTGTGAGACGTATTTTTTTTAAAGACACAACGGGTAAAGCTGCTGGTTTTTCAGATATAAGACCAATAACCGATGGTTCCGAAGTATCGGAAACATATTTGGTCCCTCCTCCTAGTTTGTCAGAAGACAAACAAGCCTTTATTAAATGTTTACGTACTCTTGACCAATACGGTGAAAAAGTAACTTGTGTTCCATACATAATGCCTGAAAGCATTTTTGGTATGTGTATTCATGCATCGGTGTGGATTTGTCTTAAATGTTTGGAGGAAAGTATTGAAAGACCATTAAGCATCCCTGAAATACAAAGCACAGCAAGAGGCTCACCGTATACCGACAAGGAAGGATTACCTTTCGTTCAAACCGCAAGAATCCTTCGCATGTCTCGTGCTTATGCGTTTTATATCAATAGTAATGAGCCTCCATTTCTTGACGATGAAAGAATGTTGATGAGTTTATACGCATACGTAGAATCTAATCTTCCTGTAATATTAGGTGTGGATACAAGCGACTTAGAATGGTGGCAGGGCGCAAGAGAACAAGGTTACCACTCTATTGTGGCAATTGGTCACACAATGAACAATAATGATATAGATAAATTTATTTTCCATGATGAAAGTGCTTTTCCTTATGTGACGCTCACTATTGAAGACTTATTAAAGGCATGGCATATACCTCACAAAGATGAATATAGCAACATAACAGTTCGAGAATTACTAGTTGCTGTACCACCTGAAGTTTCTGTTGCATTTCACAGAGTATATCAACAATTCAGCGGTTGGCTATTGGCACTAATTACAAAGAATTTGATAAAACAAACAGATGTTAAGAATCTTGAAATTCGACCATTCTTGAATTCATTTATCAAGTTATTTTTGGAACCTCATAAGTCAGTAATCAACGCTGTTAAAGAACTTGACCATCCTCCAACCTATCTTTGGTATATTGAACTCTTTGATAAAAATAGCGATAAGAAAGACCCTAAAAATTCCAAAGGATTTTTCTTACGAGATGCTACAAGAGAAAGCGAATTTAGACTTTTGTACCTAAAAGATCAAAAAACAGCTATTTACCAAGCTACACGTGATGCAACATTCCAAAGATGGGATGATAAGGAAGAAAAAATTCAGAGATAGAATATTACTTTTTTTAGCCCAGATACCAAAAAGGAAAAAAGTATTTCTTCGTTGGGTAACTTAACTTAACAGTATCTGGCTCAAGTTCTAGTTATTAGGGACAGGACCATGCTCTTGCATGACTGGCAGATCACATGGCCCAATGGATTTTGTCTTTAATTTGTGCCGTTTTTCTTATTGCTTAACTCTAGGTCTAATAGAAAAATAGTTAGAAGAATCTTTTAGATAAGCCAGCCATCATTAAACCAGAGCTGAAAAACAATGCTCCAAGCACAACCGCTAATATTTGCTCTATTGAATGAGATGGAAAAACAAGTGTAAAAAACACTAAATTAAACGAATAAAGCGTTATGCCTCCGTAAACAAGGAACAAACCTAAAACTATCTGGATTAAAGCCACAAAAACTAAGCTAACTCCAACATGCCTCTTTTTCTTAGTCAAGTCTTACACTCCTAAAAGAAAAAGAAAGGGGAAAAGACGCGGAGATGGTGACATCACCAACAAATTGGCTTACATTAAAAAGCGTTGTCTATTCATAACTGTTGAAGACACAGGCGCATGCTACCTGATTTTACGTTTTATGGAATTGATTTGAAAGCAATTGGGTGAATTGTTTTTTGCTTAACAAGTCTTAAAAGTACTCTTTGACTAAAGAAATAGTGTGGGAACATGAATTCAAGGGCTGGCAGGCATGGGGTGGAAGGTAAAGCGTTTGTAACTGCTTTGCTTGTGGTTATTGCCGTTCTGGTTTGTGTTCAATTCCTACAGGTCAATGGACAAAATCAACCTCAAATTTGGGTCCAATGGCAAAAAATGCTCCGTAACAATGACGGAGTGATTATTGGAGGCAGCGAGGGATCAGACTCAGGAATCATAACTGATGTCGCCACACTTCAGGTAGCCCTGCTTAATATTGGAGATGTCAGCGGTAACGTGACTGTAACCCAGAAGACCACTCTTCCAATCATAATAACTCCTCAAAGCAACCAGTTCACTTCTAACCAGCACACAGTTAACTTCGAAATAACCAACAGTGGATTTCCAAACGAGGAAGAACACGGAAACCTTCTCATCTCGGTAACAAGCTCTAATGGCACAGTTATATTAGCACAGGACGAATTCTTTGCTATTGGACCCCGACCGGCTCAGGTGCAACATAACAGTTTAGCCGCAACTACTAGCCTTTTGACAACATTACTGGTATCTGTCGGAGCCGTCACCGTGGTTTTCATCGCTGATTTGATACTTAACAAACGGTCAAGGAGAATTTTAACCGGAAAAGGCTTGCATTTTAATGGACATGCCAAGTTTTTCTTAGGATTGTATGTTTTGGCGGTCGTCTTCACTTTTCCGTTTTACCCTACCATTATAGCGCTGCCTCGAAGCTGGCTTGTGCTAGGTTTTATCAGCCTCTTTTTTGTTATTGCAACCTCGATTTTGTTTAAAGTAACGATTAAGAAAGTTAAGCTGAACTACCCGCTCACGTCGCCTACAGGCGAACCAGATGTTTACACGGGAAACGAGATTCCCCGACCTATCTATGAAGACATGCAACGTTACCCATGGTACTTCAACAAGAAACAACTGCATAAAAAAATTAAAAATAAAGTTAAAAAGAACAAGCACTAATTCCATTCGTTTTTTGGCTTGCAACATCTATGCCCACTGGCAATTCGTCAGCATATTTGGAGCCTAATAGCCAATCTATGCAAAAACTATAGAGGGGGAGGTCGCCAAGAGCAACAGGTTTTCTAATCAACTGTTATTCAGATGCTTTTTTGAAAGCCAAAACCAAAGGCACCGTCACCACAGAAATCAAAGCCGAAACAACAAAAACCAGCCCAGCAAAACCCGCTGAAACACCAAAAGAAAACGCAGTCGCCGCTAAAACCGGCGCAATCGTCTGTGCAAGCCCCGCTATTGCCCAAGCAACCCCCAACGCGCCGCCTTGTGCATTCTCAGGACTATTAAGTGAAATCAATGTGTTGAATGTGACGTATTGGATTCCAAAGCCAAATGAAAATACAGCGGCAACAACCAACATGACAACGACGTTTGTAACGATGGATAAAACCACGAGTGCAACAGCGAAAAAGGCGATGCCGAGTAAAGTCAGGGTTAATCGGCTAAGCCTCTTACTCAGCACAGGCAACAAGGCAGCCTGCGTGAATACGCTAACTCCACCGAACAAAAAGAAAATCAGGCCCGTCTGGAAGGAGCCGAACCCGAAAACCTTTTGCAGCCAAGGTGAAAGACCTGCTTGAAGAAAAACAAACGAGATAAAAAACAGAAAGTAAATGGCCAAAAGCAAAGCGATTTTCCGTTTCTTAAGAACATCAAGGAGGGCGCGGAAGGAAATTGCTGTTTTCTTTATGTTGAAGCTTGCTGGTTCCGGCAACAGAAAATACGCTGAAACCAAGTTTGTAAATGCCAGTGCCGAAGCCAGATAAGATGGCACGCCATAGCCGAAGAGGCTGCTGAGGGTTCCGCCGATGGCTGGACCCAAAATGAACGCGATGCCTGCCGCAGCGCCTAAAAGCCCTAGGTACCGTAGTCTTTGGTTTGGGGTGGTGACGTCGGCAACGTAGGCTTGTGCAACAGGCACAGTGGCAGCTGTGGTTCCAGATAGCATCCTGCCTAGAAATAGCAGCCAAATAACTTGTGCTGAACCAAAGATGAAGTAGCTTAAACTGGAAATTGCCAACCCCAACAAAAGAATCTTTCTTCTTCCATAACGGTCGCTGAACCTTGCCAAAAAAGGCGTGGAAACAAAAGACATCAACGCATAAGAAGCCAAAAGCACACCATATAGGAAAGGGGAACCGCCTAGCGCAACTACGTAAAAATACAGGTAAGGTACAACGATGGCGAAGCCTAAGTTATCGAGGAAAACCACCGAGAACAAAACTGCTAAGGCAGGTTTGCCAACGGAAACGCCGCTGGCCGCCTGATTGTTGTTTGCCAAAAACTCCACTAACAAACTTACGGAGACCAGACAAATAAGCATTTTCAATCAACACACACTGCATTCACCCGAATGAAATTGTGAGCATTTGAGCAACCGATATTCTGGCGGTAACAAAAAATATAGCGCAACCAACATAACGATGGGGTTCTGTTATGCAATCTGAGTTCGGCTGGATAAAAGCAAACGGAGTCAAGTACGAAAAAGACATTATCCTTCATGTCGACGGCTCCATCACAAAGAGGCAGAAGAAAAAATCCAAGGACTTAAAACCGACATATGGTCATACTCCGCTGTCAGAACGCGAACTTGATTTTCTGTCGCAAGAAAAACCCCAAGTTGTCTACATCGGAATTGGTCATCAAGCAGCACTGCCTATAACGCCTGAAGCCATGTCCATCCTTAGAAAATACGAAACTGTAATTCTGCCGACAAATGAGATAACTGAAAAAATTGACTGTGAAGATAGAAAAATGGTCGCGCTGATTCACGTGACTTGTTGATTTCTAAGGAGAAGTTGGACTTACGAAGCTGGCTTACAACATGAGAAGGGCTACCGATATTCTTGGAGTTGGTACGCTAATAGGTTTGATTAAGGCGCAAAAAGAGAAAACAAGTGAATAAAAATTCCCTATAAGAGCTTGAGTGCCAGATATTCTTAGGCTTAACTCTGAGTTTTGACACAGTCTGGTTTGGGTACGCAACTCAGCGACCGCACCACAATTATCGGCAATGATTTGGGTTGCTTTTGCGGATTTTCCTTCACTCATTTTATGTCATCTTGGAATTACTGCTAAGAAGGGGTCGGGCGAGAGTTCTACTGTTGCGTAAACTGCTAAGGCTATGCTTCAAAAGACGTTGTCGTGTGTGCCGTTGGGGTGTGAGAAACCTATGGTGCCATCTTTGCGTAAATCGTAGCGTTCAACGTTTAGCTCAGTGCATATGTCTCCTCGGTAGGGTCGCTCCCAATTTAGAAGTGGATAGAAAAACTTGCCGTTCGACATTCGCTGTTTTAGTAAGGTTGCAATTTCGCTTTTGCGGAGGACGCTGAAGTTTACGCCTTCAGCGTTGTTTATGCCAGAGTTTTCCATGTCGGCGATTATGATAGGTCCTTCACGGGTGTAATCGACGCGGATTTTATCAAAACTGCCCTGTGTAGTGGTCTTTTTATTTTCAAGTCAGCTTCAACCTCCTCGACTAAATCAGAATTGGCCACGAAGCTGGATCAACAACCCCAACGGAATCGACGATTGGAACCAGAGAAGTTGTTGTTGTTGCAACTGAATTCTGCAGACCGGTTGCAACAACTTTCAGATTTAATCCTAACCCTAAATTGTTAAGTTTACCCTTTATCGCAGTCCGAGTCTTACCCATAACTTGCGAAATTCCATCGATGCCCCTTCCTTCTTCAACAAGTTAACGTAAAAGCCGCTCATCATCAATCGACCATGGCTTACCCCTCAACCTCATCCCACTCCATACCGTTTCTAACAGTCAAACTCAAAGACGGCCTTAAAAATTATTAACACCAATAACTTAACAAAAATCAAAAAGCAAAACAAAAACAGCTGTTACATGACTATACACGAGATTACAGTGACGTCATTGTTTTTGTCCACATTTGGATTTTGTCTTTAGATCCAGTTTACCCAGTTTGTCGACGAACATATCGATGTTTCGTGTAGGTTTACCGATATGGTTTGACGACCCAATCAGCAAAGCGTCGGATATAGCTACTTCTTTAGGATTAACCTCTTTGACGTCAGCAATGGCAGCTTCCACTCCCCCAACCCTCCGTATTCCCTCAACGATTTTTCCTGCCGCGAGCTTAGAGTTGCCGTACTTTTTCGTAAACAACAAAAACTTTAATCATAAACAGTCAACTCAGCAATCTTTGATTTGTGGCGCAAATCTTATAAAATCTTTTAAAAAGCATTTATGAGGGTAATGCGTTAAAATTACTTGAAGGAACAATTAATGTCCGAGCAAATAAGAAGCTTCATCGCTTTCGACATGAAAAACGACAATGTCTTAAACAGGCTTGCCGCAGCGCAAAAAATGCTAATACAAACAAACGCAGACCTAAAACTTGTAGAGCCATCTAACATCCACATTACACTTCGCTTTTTGGGCCCAATTAGCCCTGAGATGGTAGAGAAAGTTTATGCTGCAATGAAAAACGTAAAGTTCAACCCTTTCAACGTTGGGCTCCGAGGCTTAGGAGTTTTTCCAACACTTAATTATCCTCGGGTGGTTTGGGCAGGAATAAATGATGGCGCAGAACAACTCAAAAGCATCTTTGAACAGCTTGAACCCCAAATCCACGAATTGGGCTTCGCGCCAGACCCCAACGGGTTTAGTCCACATTTAACCATCGCGCGTGTCCGGTCAGGCGCAAACAAGCAGCGACTGGTAGATCTTGTAACTAAACAGGCTAATTACGACTTCGGCATCATAAGAGCAGATTGCCTAAGACTGAAGAAAAGCCAGCTTTCTCCTAAAGGCCCAACTTATTCAACGCTTAAAGAATATTGCCCCTAAATGATAAGCCATGGAAAACGAAATAGATGCGTTGACAAAGCGGATTTTGGAAAAAATCACGCCTAAAAAAAAGGATTATGAAAAAGTAGAAGCTCTAACCAAAGCGTTAGAGAAGAAAGTTGCTTTAGCCTGTGAGCAGGAGGGCGTAAACGCGATTGTACGTGTTGAAGGCTCCGTCGCCAAAGACACTTGGCTAAGTGAGAATCTTGACATCGACATCTTCATGCGCCTACCCACCTCGATACCCCGCAAAAATCTTGGTGACGTAGGTTTAAAAATCGCTAAAAAAGCCGCTGGCGACGCCAAGCAGGTTGAGCGTTTCGCTGAGCACCCTTACCTTGAAATCTTCATAGACAGTTACCGCGTGGACATCGTCCCATGCTACGATGCTAAACCAGGTGAATGGCAAAGCGCCACCGACCGAACACCCCACCACACCGATTACATCAAAACCCATTTGGGCAAGGAGTTACGTGGTGAAGTTCGGCTTCTTAAAAAGTTCATGCAGGGCATCGACGTTTATGGAGCAGAGCTAAAGGTTGGCGGTTTTAGCGGTTACCTCTGTGAACTCCTGATAATGAAATACAGTTCCTTCGCTCAAACCATACGTGCTTTTGCCCAGTATAATCGGCGAGTTGTAATTGATATTGAAGGCTTTTATGCGGACAGAGGAAAAGAGCTCTCGCTCCTTTTTCCTGAGCCGTTGGTAATCGTTGACCCAGTTGATAAGGGAAGAAACGTCGCTTCAGCCGTGCAACCCCAAAAACTATACACGTTCATTGGCGCAGCAAGGGCATTTCTCAAAAAACCAAATGAATCATTCTTTTACCCGCTTAAACCAGAGATTTTATCTTCAAAAGTATTGAAAAATCAGCTGAGGAACCGTGGCTCATCGACGGTGTTTCTGGTTATTGGCGAGTTAAATGCTGTTCCAGACGTTCTTTGGGGGCAACTGTACAGGTCCAAGCGCGCGCTAAGGACGCTGCTTGAATTAAACGATTACAGGGTACTAAAAGACGGGGTTTGGAGCAACGAGAAATCTCTGAGCGTTTTCATGCTTGAGCTTGAACAGCAGATTCTGCCTAACGTTAAGAAGCATTTGGGTCCGCCGCTTGAACGAGAAGCCGAATGTGAGAAGTACCTGTCAAAATATGCGGGCTATGAACGGGTGATTTCGGGGCCTTACATTGAAGATGGACGCTGGATGGTTGAGTTGCCGCGCAAAAACACGGATGCTGCTGTGTTGTTGAAGGAGAGGCTGGCGGATGGAGGAAAAAACGCTGGCGTCGCCGAATTAATCGCGAAAACTATGCAGAAGAACCTCGAAGTTCTCGTGGACGATGAAGTGCTGCATGTTTATGAGGACAATGCCGACTTTGCCGCGTTCTTGACTGATTTTCTCTTAGGCAAGCCGTTTTGGCTAAAAACTCATTAAAATCCTAAGAGAGGTAGGTCTGTATTGGCGATTTTTGCAGCCATTAGTATGTTAAAAAACACTAAATTAGCCCGCACAAACAAAAAATGTGATGCGGACATGGTGTGTTTTATTGTGTTACGGAGTGGTACCAGCTGATGATGTATTCTGGCAGGTTGAGTCCTCTTTCGCCGAGCCTCTCCGCAAGCTTAACTGGCAACGGGCTTAGCACGTAGGCTGCTCTTGTATAGAAGCGTCTTGGTGTACTCGGCTTCACTTCTTCTGGCAAGATGATTTTTAAGTCGGCTTTTTTGGCGAGTGTCGAGTCTTCATTGCCTGTTATAGCGAAGACAGTTCCACCGAACTTCTTAAGCACATCTGCCCAGATGATAACTGGTCGGGTTTCGCCTGAGAACGAGAGCAAAATTTCCAGATCGCCGGCTCTTGGATGCGGCGTATTCACGCCTCTTGTTATGTACACGTTGTCTCCTAGGAAGCTTTTGATGTGGAAAAGTCGGACACCTGTCATTTTAGCAATTTCGTTTCCCGTGCCTTTTCCGCCCAGAAAAACGTTTGTCCGTTTTTCCATGACATCGACAAGATGTGTGTAGGTTTCTGAGTTAACGTTTGCGTTAATCATATCGCCGATTTTCTGGAATTCCTCTTCACAGAGCCTAAAGACATCGCCGGCTTCAAGATTGCGGAAGATGGCTTCAATCATGCTGTTTAACAGTTCAAGGGTGCCGAGTTCAAAGATGTCGCCCATCATGCCCGTTTCACTATACTCAGTGGTTGGCTTTGATTTACCTCGTCCTTTAAGCTGGACAACTTGACCATATTTGGTGGTTATATCGGACAATGGTGACGATATGGCTGATGTTAAGAGTCCCATGGAGAAATGTGCGGATTTTTTTTCTTCAATGTACCTTGCTAAGTCCTGTGCCATGACAAGAGGGTCGTCAGAGTAGCCGCTGCCTGAATTCATGAGAAGCAATGTTTTTTTGTAGCGGCGTTCCAAGTCGGCTGCAGCGTCATACATGCTTTTGCCTGGAAAACCTGGGTCATCAGGTGTTAAAACAACTTTGTTTCGCCAACCCGCTTGGCTAAGCGCAATTTGACTCATAGCCGCGTTCAAAGAATAAAGTGATCTGCCCGATCCTCCACAGATAACGCAGTCCGCAGCTTTAAGGTCCTCATATAAAGGTGCGAGCTCTTTCTTTTTGATGCTCATGATGTTTTCTTGGATTCTATTAACGTAGCCAATGGTACTGATTTTGCTTTTGATACCAACCGCACCTTCAGTGCTCACATGATTTGGGGATTAGCTATATTATTCTTGCGCTCAAAGACTTAGGTTTTCTCAACCCGTCCATCGATTGCTCGCTTGCGGAACTATTGGAAATGGAATTTAAGCCTTTTTAATGTTTTTTCGCCTTTTCTAGACTCCTTTCATTATAGAATGACTGGATTGGTAAAAGCTAAATAATTTAACTGCAGAATGTGATTGCATGAAGATTCTGCTTGACGAAATGTACGCTGGCTTGAAAGAGTATTTTGAGACAATTGGTTATGAAGTATTGACCGCTCAGGAGGCAGGTTTGAAGAGCGCTAAAGACCGCGACATCGTAGTCTATGCTCGCAAAAACGAACTGATTTTGGTTACGCAGGACCAGAAACCCGCGGAGTTGGCAGTGTTGCTGGGTGTTAAATGCGTGTTTATTTCCAGTTTGATGATTGCCCAGTTGGTTGACCAGAAAATCAAAGAGTTAATTCTTTAGGCACTGAGGTGCCGCAAGTACTTATTCCAAAGGTAAGCAGCAGCGTAACCCGCCACTGCACCCGTAACTGGACCCATAAACACCACAAGCACATCAAGCATGGGACTTCGCTGAACAAGCAAACTAAAGTAAAAGAATCCTGTTGTAAACGCCAAATAACTGGAAACAGCAATTAAAAGCGTGCTTGCAGCCATTGCAGCCATCAGTCTATTTCGGCTTGCACCTTGACGGGACCCCTTGATTTTAAAAATGAATAAGAAAGTATCCACGAATACGCCGAAGAGGAAAGCAAAGAAGAAAGTGAACGGTCCCAAAGCGGCGCCGCTGATAAGCGCTGTTAAGAGCCCTCCGACTGCACCTGCTGATGTGGCACCAACTTTTGGTATGAATAATCCGCTCAAAGCAAGCAGAACTGCCTGAACGACTATTATGAGGTAGTTTAAAGGAGAGGGGAGGAACACGTTTGTGACAAAGATTATGGAGCCGAAAAGAGCAATTATGAATAACCGCTGAATCTTCTGCATCCATGTACCCCCCTTTTGATATAGGAGGTACGCTTCCATTTAAAAAACCTTAATTATTTTCTATGTGCGAAAAGAAAATAAACTATCGACATTGTTAAGGGTTATGAAGGGATGTTTTTATTAAATGTGAGGTTTGCGGATCTCCCCTGCAGGAAGACCAAGTTAACAATTTTCAGGGAAAAATCTTGTGCGAGGACTGCTGTTTTGACCTTATGAATCCGCCTAAAGTATGCGACCCCTTAGCTGTGTCATCCACTTTATCAATCCGTAAACAGTTGGGACAAACCGGAACTGATGGACTGACTGATTTACAAAAACAAATCTACAACCTCGTCTTGGAAAGAGGAACAATCAGCCGGGAAGAATTAACGAGCCTGCTAAAAATGACTCCTCAAGAGATGGAACGCAAATTTGCTATTTTGCGGCACTGCGAACTGTTGCGTGCCTTCAAAGAAGGAAGTACAATTTATCTAACAAAATATTAGAGATTTCAAGAAAAAGTGTTCAACACTTTGTTCGCGTAAAATTTTAACGGAAAGTTATAAATTGGCAAGATGCAATATTAGATGGCATACAATAATTAACTAATAGATGTTAAAATGAGGATAAGGTAAAATGAGCACTCACGCAGAAGATTTGAAGCTTCGTTTAATGACAATCGAACTTCTACGAACCGCAAAGTACAAACGAAATATAACTTACAGAGAATTAGCCTCAAAAACAGGCCTACCAGTCACTGTGCTTAGCCGCTACGCAAAAGGCCACGTCCTGCCAAACACTGTAAGAGCCAAACAGCTCTGGCGCGTGCTAACCAAACTCGTCGGTTTAGAAGCCGAACTGCGCAACAGAATAAAGTTCGACGATATAGGTTACTTTGACAACACCGAAATCGTCGGCGACTACAACATCCTCCAGCAAGCAGCCAACCACGCTCTCGCAAACTTCGCGGGCAAACGCGTAACAAAAATTTTAACCGCCGCAGTCGACGGCATCCCATTAGCCACAATGGTTGCCAACTCGCTGGGCGTAAACCTCATCGTTGCTAAACGCAACAAAGAAGTTGGCGTCAAAGCATTCCTTGAAGAAACCTATATTTTAGGCAGAGATTCAGGCGTAACCGTCACACTCTATATCCCCAAAGAATCCATCAAGAAACGCGACAGCGTGCTGGTTGTGGATGACATGATTAAGAGCGGCGAAACCCAAGAAGCCCTCGTCAACTTGGTGAAGAAGTCGAAGGCTGAGGTTTCAGGCATATTCTCGCTTATCGCTGTAGGCGAAGAATGGAAGAAACGGCTAAAATCAGGCGAAGACTCCCCAGTCGAAGTGGTCACACACTTAAAATCGCCGTTTGATACATCAACTTAAATCTCCCTTTTATTTTGTCAACCATAGCTGTGTGAAAACAATGAACAAAATAGGCCACATAACCCTGCTCGTGAAAGACCAAAATGAAGCCCTAAAATTCTACACGGAAAAACTCGGATTTCAAAAACGCCAAGACCTCCCATTGGGCAATATGCGGTGGGTAACTGTTTCGCCGAAGGGCCAAACCGACATTGAGCTGACGTTTGTGGTGGCTGACACTGAAGAAAAACGCAGGGCAATGGGAAAGCAGGCGGGAGACCACGTTTTCCTCACTTTACAAACTGATGATTGCCGAAAAGAATACAAGGCGTTAAAAGCGAAGGGCGTGAAATTTTACGGAAAACCTGAGGTACAGCAATGGGGCGTCGATGTGGTTTTAGAGGATCTCTACGGCAACCTGTTTGATTTAGTTCAACGCTTCACGCATTAGCGATAGAAAATCTTTAACGCAACCGCTGTTAACTAAGCGTATTCACAGTCACGTTTGAGGTAGATGGATATGCGGATGATTAAGTGGCAAAACGGCACAGTGATTACACCTGACCAAACCAAGCTTCCCCTCCTAGAAGTAACTTTAGAAATTAAATCGGTTGACCAGATGGCGGAAGCCATAAAAACCCTCCGCGTCCGAGGAGCCCCGTTGCTGGGTGCAGCCGCAGGCTTCGGCGTTGCATTGGCTGCTTACCACTCAAATGCAAAAACCAAAGAAAAATTGTTGGCGGAACTTGAAACCGCTGGCACAGTCATCAAACGCCAAAGACCAACGGCAGTGAACCTGTTTTGGGGAGTAGACAGGGTTCTAAACAAAGCGAAAAGTGCTTCAGGAAGCGTTGAAGAACTCAAGGCTGCTGTGGTTGAGGAGGCACAGAAAATCGCGGATGAAGATGCAGCGCAGAACCGTGCAATCGGCAAAAACGGCTCCGTACTCATAAAGGATGGCGACACAATCTTAACCCACTGTAATGCAGGCGAACTCGCAACTGTCGAATATGGAACCGCGCTGGGTGTGGTTCGCGCGGCTTGGGAGCAGGGCAAAAAAATCAAGGTAATCGCCGATGAAACCCGACCGCTCTTGCAAGGCGCAAGGTTAACCACTTACGAGCTTAAACGCGACGGCATCCCAGTCACTTTGATTACAGATAACATGGCAGGCTATGTTATGAGCAAAGGCTTGGTAAACTTGGTCATTGTGGGTGCTGACCGCATCGTGCAGGATGCCGTGTTCAACAAAATTGGCACCTACAGCGTTGCGGTGTTGGCGCATGAACATAAAATTCCCTTCTATGTCGCCGCTCCAAAATCAACCTTTGACTTAACATGCAAAGTCGCCGACGTGGAAGTTGAGGAACGTAAACCGGAAGAAGTCACACATATAGGCAGCGTACAAATCGCTCCCAACGGCGTATCAGTAATGAACCCCTCCTTTGACGCAACACCCCTCAAATACGTAACAGCCATCATAACTGAGGACCGCGTTATCTACGCTAAAGATTTTGGGAAATTCAGAAAAGGAAAAGTATAACCGTAGTAAACATGGCTTTCATTCCGATTTGTTGAGTTTGTACCTTAAGAGAGCGGCAAAGCCGCCCAAAGCGGTGAGCCTTGCTTTTTCCTCCGACTCTGAAGATATCACCTCAACCCTTGAGTTTGTCCGTGAAGCCTCATCTTCTAAGACATCTATTATGTCCTTCTCCTCCACCTCGTAATCAACCGCGCTGCATTTCTCGCATGGCTTCGACGTCATTTCCTGTACAGTTTGAAGTTTCTTTTTGTTATCCACCATCTTCGCCTTTGAAAGTCCGCATCTTTTGCAAACGGCAATGAGGTCAATTATATCCGTGCGATCGGTCGCCATCGCAACTTCCGCTTCACCATTCTTAAGAGCGTTCAGCACTACATCTAAACCGTAAATAGCCAAACCGTCTTCCTTGCCCATAGACGCCAGAAGCCGCTGCACAATCATCTTCTCTTCTGGCGCACACATATTCTTCAGTAACTCACACGATTTATCAAGCACCTCACGCACTCCATCTTTACTGGCAAATTGAGTATCAACGCTGGTTAGCAACGCATCCTTAAGTTCGTAATGGAGGAAATCACCATTTAAGAAATCGCCCTTAGTTGTGCCGGGTCCTCCAACTATCAACACTGTGACTTTATATTTCTCAAGAAAATCCTTTGCTGAATGCTCCGCAACCCTGTGGAAAAACTGGGTGATTGCCATGTCGCGTTCCCGCTCGTACCTCCGTTGGCTTGACCCGCCCTTTCCAGATTTTCCATGAACCCCCGAGGTTATATTCTCGATGAATTCAAAGCGTTCACCGTTGAGAACTCCGAAGCTAGCCTCCTTTGAATCCATAGCGATCAACCCCACAACTTTTTGGTTTCTAAGCATTTCCCTTAGCGGCTCTAAATGGAAGTGGTCATCGACCTCGTAAATATAGGTGGTAATCGGCTCTGGCGGGCTGATTTCTTCAACGTTTAATTCTTCGCTTTCTGGATTGCTCACGGCGAAAGTTCCAGCAAAAATCGCTATCCCATTCTCTGGAATTTCCCTCTGCAGTTTTAAATGCTGAATTAAATTCTTGAAGGCGTCCTGAAGGCGATGCTTAACGACATCAGATTTCGTTACCGCAGAATCCGACTCCTCTTTGAGGAATGAAACTACCTCTTCGATTGATTTCTCACAAGGTATATAGAGCGAAATTAACTCCAAACCTCTTCCCTCTTGTTCTGATAGGCACGCCAAGAGCTTCCTCAGTTTGTGCAGCTTAACGGAATTAGAGGTTGCCATGTTACAAGCGTGAAAATGCGTAACTTTTTCAGAAACCAATCTGATCCACCTTAACAATCAGTTGCATCTTTACCAATTTATTAGTTTCTTAGAATACAACCGCGCGATACCCACATTTTTTTTGTTACCAAGCTATGTTGGCGCAAAAATTGTAATAGCCAAAGCATAATGTTAAAGAGTTAACAAACCCAAAATGCAATAATTACAGTTGATTTAAACCATGAGCGAACCCAAAAAAGCTCCAGTGGAATTCAGAACCAGCGGCATCCTAGCAGAGAAAGGCGTTATCGTATCCGAGCAAAGCAACATCGACGCATTATCTTCACGAGGCTACGGCACATTAGAAAACAAAATTTTCACCCTCACATTTTACGAGTCACTGTACCTTTTGGATAAAGGCATGCTTGAAATCAAAGACCAAAAAGGCAAAACGGTAGATTTTCAGAGCCTTCTGCATTGTTACGAAGCCCAAAACGAGAATGCATGGGTGAACTATCTTGTTTACCGTGACCTAAGAAGCCGCGGCTACGTTGTCAGGGAAGGGTTCGGCGGCGGAATCGACTTTCGAATTTACGAGCGAGGATCATACGGCAAAGACACCGCGCCCTACCTCATCATGATCACGCAGGAAGGCAAACCGCTCCCCGTAAACGACCTCGCAGACGCCCTCTCCAAATGCAAAAGCCAAAAGAAAGAACTAATCTTAGCGGTCACGAATCGACGCGGCGAAGTCGTCCACTATTCAGTTTCGCCGTTAAGCTTTAGCAAAATCGAGCAGGACCAAGATGAATAATTCCAAGAGCTACTCTTGGGATGCTAGGGACTACGCAAAGAATTCTCAAAACCAGTATCAATGGGCAAAAGAACTAATTCCTAAATTGAAGCTGCAGGGAAACGAAGCGTTGCTGGATGTTGGATGCGGCGACGGAAAAATCACAGCGGAACTCTCAAAGTGCCTCCAAACGGCAAAGCAGTCGGTATAGACTTTTCCACCCAAATGATTAAACTTGCCCAAAAAAATTTTCACAAGAAAGATTTTCCTTAACCTTAGTTTTCAAGTAATGGATGCTCGAAAACTTGCTTTCCAAAATGAATTTGACATAGTATTCTCTAATGCTGCATTACATTGGATAGCTGACCAAAAATCCTCTGTTTTGCTGGGCGTGCAGAGAAGCCTAAAACCTGGGGAAGGCTCCTGTTTCAAATGGGTGGAAAAGGCAACGACCAAGCGGTTCTGGGCATCTTAGACGACGTCTTAGTTGAAAAGCAGTGGCAAGATTACTTTGAGGGGTTTACATTTCCTTACGCGTTCTGTAGCCCAGAAGATTACAGGGCATTGCTGCTTGAAGTGGGTTTGAAACCGACGTGTGTGGAGCTTTTTCCCAAAGACATGAAGCATGAAGGCGCGGAAGGGGTGGCTGGGTGGATAAGAACCACATGGCTGCCTCACACCGAGCGATTGCCCGTAGAAAAACGGGACTTTTTCGTTAAAGAAATCATTAAGCGTTACCTCAAAAACCACCCTGCTGACGCCGACGGCATGGTTCATTTGGGCATGGTGCGGCTTGAAGTAGAAGCACACAAGCCATAACTCTGAAAAATTGAATACCGACCTACCCCTCTATAGTTTCTGCAATTAACCTCTATTTATTAGGATCCTTAGGCTGACACTGACACCCTCTATAGTTTTCTGCATACATTGGCTAATAGGCTCCAAAAAAGCCTGCCAACAGCAGATTAAAGGTACCAAACGATGAGCGAGAGTTTAAAAGAACAGTCAACCCATCTTAAGCTATCTTGGAGACCAATGCATGCCAGCTTTCCAAACTGTCCGCGGAATGAGAGACTTAATCGGCGAAGAAGCACAAATATTCATAACGGTCATAAGCAAAGCGCGGGAAACCTCATCGCTCTACGGTTACAAAGAAGTCATTACCCCCCATGTCGAGCCGCTGGAGTTGCTAAGCGCCAAGTCTGGCGAGGAAATCCGTCAACGCATGTTCATTTTCAAGGACCTAGGCGACCGCCAAGTGGCGTTGCGGCCAGAGTTCACCGCTTCAATCGCCCGGCTAGCCACCACCGCATTGAAAAATGAGCCTAAACCGCTAAGAATCTTCTCGGTTGGAACAGTTTACCGTTACGACGAACCACAGCGAGGCAGGTACAGGGAGTTTTGGCAATCAAACTATGAATTAATGGGCTCCGCCAAACCTGAAGCTGACGCCGAAATAGTTTTGATCACGAATAGTTTAATGCAGTCTCTTGGTTTGCAGGGTTACGCCTTCAAAATCGGACACATCGGCGTAATCCGCGGAATTCTCAGCCAAGATGGCGTGGACGAGAAAACCCAGAATGCCGTGTTGCAGCGCATGGACAAAAAAGAGTATGATGCAGCCCTCAAGCTTGTGGAATCCGAGAAGTGCCGAGCCATGCTGGAGGGACTGCTGGAAATTAAAGGCAAAGACTGGCAAGATACAGTTAAGCAAATTCAAAGTTACGTTGCCAGCTACGAGAAAGCCAAAGTAGCCACAGAAAACCTCGCTGAAGTACTCAAACTCATAGCTGAAAGCGCAAACATTCCCATGACTGTTGAACCCGCATTCGCCAGAGGATTAGAATATTACACTGGCATGATTTTTGAAATCTACATTCCCCAGTTGGACCTTGCTTTGGGCGGAGGCGGACGATACGACAAACTAATTGAGGCTTTCGGCGGCGGACCCACACCGGCAGTTGGCTGCGCCCACGGAGTCGACCGCGTTGCCATTGCCCTGCAAACACAGAAAACAGCCCGGTCCTCTCAAAAAGAGAAAAAAGTCGCAGTCTTACCCATTACTGAAAACATGAAGTCTGAAGCCCTCAAAATTGCTCAGCAACTGCGCGCTGCTGGGTTAACGGTGGAGTTTGAGGTTATGGGCAGAAAAATGGCGAAAGCCCTTGAAGACGCAGACAAACGCAAAGTCGATTTCGCGGTTATCGTTGGGGAACGCGAACTTAAAGACGGCGCTGTGGTACTTAAGGATTTGGCGAATCGACAACAAAGCACAGTTCCAATTGATAAACTGGCTGAAAAAATCAAAAGTTAAAAAAGAAAAATAATTGTTGCCTCAAAAGAGGCTTATTCTGTTTAGAGTCGTTTGAGGTAGCGATTGACTTCCCACTCGGTAACTTGAGTGCGGTACAGGTCCCATTCGTTGCGTTTCTCTTTAAGGAAGTTTTCAAACGCTGTTTGACCAAGGGTTTCACGCATTAAGTCACTGGTTTCCAGTTCGTCCAATGCTTCTTTAAGTGATTCTGGCAGTGAAACGATGCCGCGGGCTTTACGTTCGTCGTAGGTCATGTGGTAAACGTTTAGTTCCACCGGGTCGCCTGGGTCGATCTTGTTTTTGATTCCGTCTAAACCTGTTGCTAAAAGCACTGCGAACTGAAGGTATGGGTTGCCTGAGCCGTCTGGACAACGGATTTCGCATCGGGCTGCGCCTTTTCTTCCGCCGAAGTTGGGTACGCGGATAAGTGGACTGCGGTTTTTGTGTGCCCATGCAAGGTACACAGGTGCTTCGTAGCCGGGAACTAAGCGTTTGTAGCTGTTGGGCCATGAGTCAAGAACTGCCGCCATTTTTCGTCCGTGGGCAAGTTGTCCGCCGATGAAGTTTCTGGCCAAGTCTGAGAGGAAACCGTTCTTTTCGTCATCTGAGTAGAACATGTTCTGGGTAATGTCTTTGTTCCATAGGCTTTGGTGAACGTGCATGCCGCTGCCGTTGATGCCTTGGAAAGGTTTAGGCATATACGTGGTAACGTAACCATTTCGTGCAGCCACAACTTTACCGCACATTTTCATGGTTATAGCGCGGTCAGCTGTAACTAAGGCTTCTCCATACTTGAAGTCAATCTCATTCTGTCCCAAAGCAACTTCGTGGTGGCTGAGCTCAATTTCTATACCGAATGCTTCAGCAGTATCAGCAATTTCACGACGTAAATCGTCTGTTAAGTCGCTCGGGTGGAAGTCAAAGTATCCAGCTAGGTCAATTGGAGTTGGTAACCCGCCGGTTTCGCTTTCTTTTACAATGAAGAACTCTAATTCTGGCGCGCAGATGAAAGTGTAACCTGCTTTGGCAGCTTTCTCCACGGTGCGTTCAAGAACGTAGCGTGGGTCTCCTTCGAAACGTTTGTTCTGTGGAGTGTAAATGTCGCAGAGTAGTCTGCAGGAAGATTTCTCTTTTGGCCTCCAAGGCAAAACTGCAAAGGTAGTTGGGTCGGGGTAAAGGACCATGTCCGATTCTTCGATTGGTCTGTAACCGGTTATTGATGATCCGTCGAAGGATTGGCCGTTTTCAAAGATGCTTTCCATGTTTTTTGAGTTTACGGCTATGTTCTTTAGCATGCCGTTTATGTCGGTGAATTGTAGTCTAACGAATTTGATTTCTTGTTCTTGGATTTGCTGTATAACTTTGGTTACTTGTTCTTTCCACGCTGGGTTTTTGAAGTTTTTCATGCTTTATCCTCGCTTATCTGCGCTTTGATATATTGTTATTGAATTAGCATTTAAACTTAACACATATAAGTTTACCTCTGAAATGAATAGATAAACGTTCATTAAAATGGCATAACACTAAACCCCAATACATGCCAAACCACAAAAAATTAGACGACCAAATAAAGCCAAAATAAAGCCTGCAAACCCAGAGTTTACCTATTTACCGTTCCCTACGCAAGAAATCACCAATATCCAAAACATTTCTCACAACAATTTTATTATCCGCAGCCACATCTCTCAATTTTTCAACAATTCTGCCAAAACCTAAACACTCACCAAATTCATTAATCACCAAAGTGTTAGTATCCTTTTTGCCTGGACCCTGAACTCGCATAATACTTTTCCCCAGAATGTCTCTACCGCAGATAAAAAGCCAAGACGCCTTCCTATCCAAAATAATTCTGTTCGCTTCCTTTTTCGCAAACATCGCAAGCAAGTTAAAACTTGGAAAGAACTTGCCCTCCTTAGCTTTACCCAAGTAAATTCCAGCATAAAAGAAATCTTGCTTGACCAAAGGTTTCAAAGCGGGATTAATAAGGTAGTAGCGTCCATACTTCTCAGCCATCAAATCTAAGTTTAAGGCGATTTGCACCCCGAATTGAGCAGCAAAAGTCAGAATTGGTTTTGGATTCATTATTGTGAGCTCCGCTTTTTTAGTTTGCAGACGAAGAAGCCTTGGGTTTCACCTGGCCATAATCGCCTGCAGTGCTTAATCGATGAATCTAACTGGTGACCGAAGAAGTTGGTTAATCCTTTTTCGCCATGGCAGTAGATTTCTTCGGTTTCCAAGTTGAGGTTTTTTATTGCCCAATCCACGTTCAATTCGTCTTCTTCAGGTTCAAGCGAACATGTGGAATAAACGAGTTCACCATCATCGCTTAGGCAATCAACTGCTGCAGATAGAATTTCCCGTTGCAAACCCGCGTTTCGCTCTACGTCTTTTAGGGTTCGATGTTTGAACCAGTCTCTGTCTGCTGCAAAATTGCCTGAGCAGGGAGCATCCACTATCGCCCGATCAAACTTGACACTCAACGAAGATGCCTGCCGCGAGTCCAAAAGATAAACCACAGTGTTGTTGACGTGGCAGCGCTCCAAATGGTTACCCAACGCATTCAACCGCCACTTATCCACATCCAAAGCCACAATCCCCCCAGTATTCACCATCAAATCCGCTAAATGCACAGTTTTGCCGCCTGGAGCAGCGGCCACATCGAGCACTTTTTTGCCCTTCAGATGGGAGAAAACAGAGGCTGGGATTTGTGCGGCTGCTTCCTGAATAGAATACAATCCTAGCAGGTATTCAGCGGTTGCTCCAGCGGAAACTTTTGAGTCAAGCACCCAATAGCCCGAATCGAGGAAGGGGATTTTTTGTAGGTGGACACCTAAGTCTGCAAGCCTTGGGATGAGGTTTTTTCCTTTTGCATTCATGTTGTTGAAGCGGATGGCTTGCTTTAACGTGACCTCGTGGTAATTCCAGCCTAACCTTTCGTAGCGGTCTAAGAAAAATTCTTTGCCCGACATCAGCTTTAGATGGCTAAATCACTGATAAAAACTTTTCAACCGACGACGGAGTCTATTTGGGTTTCATTGTAGCTTGCGGCGTTTGCTTGAATGGATCCAGCTTGTCGTATTTTTTGTATCGCCAGTACCCAAAGGAAGCCAACCACGACAAAATGAATATTCCGATTATTCCAAAGCCAATCATCTCAAAGTTTATAGCGTTTAGCCAACTCCAGAATAAGCCGTTGAAGTTAAGTTCAATTGAGAGCACCTGCAGGAGCTCTATTGTGCCTATTGCCCAGGCAACAAGTACAGATATGACGGTGACGGTAAGGTTGTAGTAGATTTTTCTGATGGGATTGAGGAACGCCCAGCCGTATGCTACTCGCATGGCAACGCCGTCTGCAGTGTCCACGGTAACCATGCCGCAGGTGAACAGCAACGGAAGAATTAGGATATAGTATATTGGGATACTTGTGGAAACGCCGATGCCAACGCTTATAGCGATTAGGGCAACTTCGCTTGCCGTATCGAATCCCAAGCCAAAAAGTACGCCCACGGGGTAGATATGCCAGGGTTTGCTGATGACTCTGAAAAGTGGGCGGAAGAAGCGGTTCATGAAACCACGGTTTTCGAGCAGGTTGTCAAGTTCCGCCTGATTGAGTTTGCCCTGTTTTAGAGTCTGGAAAATCTTGTAAATGCCGATAACGATGACTGCGTTGATGAAGCCGATAATCCAGAGGAAGCTTCCGGAAACCAAAGTTCCGATGACGGCGCCCGTGCTTTGAAGCGCAGGTATGTTGGTTGCAACAGCTCGGGTTGCCAATATCAGCGCGATTATTAATGCAACAACTACGGTGGAGTGTCCAAGGGAGAACCACATGCCGACAGTGTAGGGGCGTTTTCCTTCTTGCATGAGTTTTCTTGTGGTGTTGTCGATGGCTGCGATGTGGTCAGCGTCTACGCCGTGGCGCAAGCCGAAAACGTAAGCGACTATTCCTAAGCCACCTAAGACGAAGGCGATTTTTCCGATGATAAATGCTGCTGAGAAGCCGACGACTGTTATGGTTGCTAGGACTGCGAAGATTGTGGCTATTTTTATTTTTTCGTTGCGTGTGAGAGATATTGTGGATGTCACTTTTCAGCCTCAGTAACACTTTCCAAAGAAATCGTGTTACTAAAGATATAAAAGCTTTTAGGCACAACAAACAAATTCTAAATGGGACCACAAATGTCAAAGATAACACGAATCGGCGTAACCTTCCCACCAGAACTCCTCAAGGACTTCGATGAAATCATCGCCAAAATGGGCTACGAAAGCCGCAGCAAAGCAATCCAAGATGCAGTAAGGCTCTATGTTTCCGAGCGCAAATGGGTTAAAGAAGAAGATGCACAGCAAACAGGAGTCTTACTTATGGTTTACGACCATGGCACAAGGGGATTAGAAAGCGACTTGACAGAAGAACAGCACCATCATGCCGAGTTGGTTTCTTCAACTATGCATATTCACCTAGGAGAACATGACTGTCTAGAAGTCATAGCTGTCAAAGGTAAAGGCTCAGAAATCAGGCATCTAAGTGATCATTTAGCCTCAAGAAGAGGAGTAAAAATCCTCAAATCAATGATTGTTTCAGTTTAGCTTTTAACTTCAAACATCCGTTCCAGCGATGCGCGAGCTTTGTTGGCTACTGCTTCAGGAACCTTAACTACGTTCTTTTCCTCTTTTAGGGAAGCGTAGAGTCGGTCAAGCGTTGTCAACTTCATGTTGGGACAGATAGCTCCTTCGTAGGCGAGGTAGAAGTTTTTCTTTGGGTTTTCTTTTCGCAGGCGGTGCAGGATTCCTTCTTCGGTTCCGACGATGAATTCTTTTGCAGGGGATTCGTTGGCGTAACGGCACATTTTTGAGGTGCTGCCTATGAAATCGGCTACTTTACGCATTTCAGAGCTGCATTCAGGATGAGCCATAGCTACGGCGTCTGGATGCTGCATCTTTAGGACTTTAACGTCCTCAGGCTGGAACAATAGATGTGTTGGACAGAAGCCGTTTTCAGGAATCGGAATCAATTTTTTACCTGTTTTTTCGCTAACATATTCAGCCAGGTTTTTGTCTGGACCAAAAAGAATCGTGTCTGCATCCAGGGATTTTATAACTTCTACTGCGTTGGCGCTTGTACAGCAAACGTCGCATTCTGCTTTGCATGAAGCCAAAGTGTTAACGTACAGCACTACTGGAGCGTTGGGATAAAGTTTTTTTGCACGTTTTATTTCGTCAACAGTTAGCATCTGCGCCATTGGGCAACGGGCACCTAAACAGGGCAAAAGCACTTTTTTGCGGGGATTCAAAATTGCTGCGGATTCAGCCATGAAATCAACCGCTGAAAATACAATCATCTCAGCATCTTTCTCTTCACTTGCCTTGCGGCTAAGCTCTATGCTGTCGCCAACGTAGTCAGCTAAATCTTGGATTTCCGGACGCTGATAATTATGAGCAAGTATCACGGCTTTTTTTTCTTTCTTGAGCTTTAGGATTTTTTCCGTTAAATCCATATTTTCGCGCCTAGTTCGGAGTTAAATGTGAAAAATAAGAAGGATAAGTTAACAGATATATGCTTTTACCCTGAGATTTTGGCTTTGAACCTTAAAAACAAAGAAAACAACTGGCAAACATTCCTTTAATACTTATTTAGGAGAAGACCGCTTGTTTTTTGTATGACCGATAGACAGAAAGCTAAGAGGATACGGCTGGTCTGGGCAATTCTTTTGCTGGTCGGTTTTCCACTGGCGATTCTTCTCCCTTTTGTTGACGCTTTTATTTCAAGCATGTTTCATTAAGCATAACGTTCCTTTCGAGTTCACAGCTGGATTATTATCGATATCGAGCATCTTGTTCGGTTTTACTTCACTCACCATAATCAGCAAGGAGTGGGTAGAGCGGAAAGTAAGGTCGGTTCTAATGCCTCCGCTCGCTTTGATCACACTTTCCGGAGTTACAATTAGCAATTTAGCTATGGGATTTAAGAATCCTTTGCAGGCATTACTTATTAATTCAGCTACCTTCAACGCAAACGTAGTTTCCACAGGATTAGTTCTTGGATATGTAATACAGAGAATTACGCGACAGAGCGGAGTTAAACTGAATTTGGCTGAAGTGTAAAAATCGTTTTTCGATTAATTCCCATTACCTTATATCTGGACAGTATCAATAGTTCAATGTTGGTTGATTTGGTTTGACTGCTGATGCAACTAGAACAAAAAAACCCAAGCTACCCAAAAAACGGTTACTAAAGAAGATTAACCGAAGATAAGTCACCGTTGAACCTTCGCAATCATTTATTGAAAAGTTAGCGGCAAGGATGCTTCAAAAAAACGGATTTTGGTCGAAAAAAGAAAAGAAAGAATAAAGAGGTTTTGGAGATTGATTATTGCATCTTTGTTGACGATGCTAAGTATTTGAGGTGGAATGGCTTAATCACTATTCCGCCCTTCAAGTCAGCATTGAAAGTTTGGCTTTCAACCACCAAATCCGACATTTCTGAGTCAAGAGCTCTGATGAACTCAGCGAAGTTCTCAAAGTTTTCATGAAGCGAAATACATACAGTATCCCAACCCATTCCTCTGCCGTCTAAAGCTAGGACTACGTTGGTTTGTTTCATGAACCATTCCTTCATTTTCTTTAAAGCATGAGTTTTTTCTTCGCCAGCTGCGCATTTTAGTTTGCTCTTTAAGAATGTTATTGCGGCAATTTCAAACCCGACTTGGCCAAATTTGGGAATAACTGTGTATCCCTCGATATAGTTATCTTCCAACATGGCTCGTCTTCGGGTTACTGTTGGCTGAGAAACACCTAAGGCTTTTGCAAGCTGCCTGTCGCTTCTATGTGAGTCTTTCATGAGCTCAAACAGAATCTTATAATCTATGGGTTTCAACTCTTTCATTCTAATCAACTTAAATCGATTTTTGTTACTCTAATAGCATTTTTTGCCATCATATATAAACATCATGTTTGAAAAACTAAAAAACCTTCCCAGCACAACAAAAACACACAACAGGAACTCTTAAGAGAAAAAGCCCCCTCCTAAAACATACAGGAGCCCAAAAAATGCCAATACAAATGTTAAACGAAATTGAACAGGAAATCACACGTTTCCTCAGCGATTTAATACGAATAAATACAACCAACCCGCCTGGCAACGAGACGGCAGCAGCCCAATTCATCGCCCAGTACCTAGCAAAAGAAGGCTTTAAGACAGAAGTTATCGAGTCAGCACCCGGCAGAGGCAGCGCAATCACTCGGCTTGCGGGCTCAGGACAAAAACCAAACCTTCTTTTGCTTTCACACCTTGACGTTGTGGCGGCAAACCCGACTGAATGGAGCGTTAACCCGTTTGATGGAACAGTAAAGGACGGCTACGTATATGGCAGAGGCGCATATGACATGAAAGGCATGACTGCTATTGAAGTATTAACCCTCAAACTTCTAAAGAAAAACAATGTACCACTCAAGGGCGACGTTGTTTTAGCCGCCACCGCTGACGAAGAAAAAGGCGGTGAAGAAGGCGCCGGCTACCTGCTAAGTCAACATAGAGAAAAAGTTTGGTGCCCATACGTCCTCAACGAAGGCGGCGGATTAGCCATACCCCAGAAACAGGGCAACGTCTACCCTGTCCAAACGGCGGAGAAAGGCATTCTATGGTTTAAAATAAAAGCCAAAGGAACTCCAGGACATGGGTCTACACCTAACATGGCTGACAACGCGATTGTACGCATGAACAAAGTTATAACTAAAATCGGAGAATACCAGCCAGAAACAGTTTATGTGCCAACGCTTAGGCAGTTTTTATCGGAAATAGCAAAAATTAACCCTGACGTTGAAGGGTATTTTTCACGTTTACTTGCAAATCCTAAACAGAGCGAACAAATCCTCGATGAATTGGCAAAAAAAGACAAGGCTTTAGCTGAAGAAATCAGGCCAAGAACCAAAACCACCATCACCCCAACCATAATTCATGGCGGCGTAAAAGAAAACATTATCCCGTCAGAATGCGAAACCGTGTTCGACTGCAGAGTTCTGCCCGGCCAAAGCGTAAGTAGAACGCTTTCTTTAATCAAAAGATTGCTTATTGATGTGGGCATGGATAAGTTGAGTTTTGAGATTATTCAGATGCATGACGGCAACGAATCGACTGCACAAACCCCACTCTACGGCGTCATTACCAATGTTCTGAAAGAGTTTGAACCTGACTGCGGTGTTACTCCGACGTTGACGACGGGCGGGACTGATTCGCGCTTCTTTAGGGAAACAGGCAGCGTATGTTACGGGTTCCAGCCCATGCGCCCTGATGAGCCTAACGACCTGCTGGAAAAGCGGATGCATGGCATTGACGAACGAATAACCACGGAGAACCTTGTTTTTGGAACAAGCATTTTCTATGAGACTGTTAAGAGATTCATGACCTAAACAGTTCCCGTTATCTACTTTTATTTTTTTAACAGTTTAGTATTTATTGACAGACAACATATTTTATGGCAAGACTCGCATTCTTGAGAGGCAACCCCAAAAATGCTCGGTGGACAAGCGTTAACGAAAAAAGAACCCTTAAACTTCAAAGTCAGCAAAACCGTCGGCTTAATCTCCGATACGCATGTGCCTAAAAGAGCCAGGTGTATCCCTAAAAGAGTTTTTGAAATCTTCGAAAACGTAGACTACATCATTCATGCTGGCGACCTGGTGGAGCTGGCGGTGGTAAACGAGTTGGAGAAGATTGCGCCAGTTCTAGCGGTTCGCGGAAACATGGACGGCATAGAAGTCGCGGCAGCTTTTCCAAGGCTTAACTCGCTAAAAGTGTTTGATTGGAAAATCGGCGTCACTCATGACCCAAACATTCTATATGGATTTAACAAGATGAATGAAACAGCTGAGGACAATGAGTTTGACGTTTTTGTTTATGGGCACACGCATGTTGCTGACATTAAGTGGGAAGGCAAAATCCTCTACGTTAACCCAGGCAGCCCAACTGACCCGCCGTCCCCCATGGTTAAGCCTTCGGTTGGATTGCTGAAAATAACCAAGGAAGCCATCGCGCCGGAAATAATCGACCTTTAAGTTGTCAATAATGGTCCGATGAAAAGTGAGTAAAGAGTTATTCCGAAGATTAAAGTGGCAATCCAAATTGATAGGGTTTTTAGCATGTATTTTTTCCTTCTGATGCATCCTTTGATACTCTTTTGGAAATGCCATGAACCAACTAGAAAGATACCAAGCGTGGCGGTTGAGGCTCCAAGGATTACATGAATTATAGCGATAACGGACACTATCTGCAAAGGAGCCACAAAAATAAAATCTGGAATTACTGCTAAGACAAGGGAGGGAATCATGACATAAAACACCATTGATAGATGCAGAATAACGGCTGTCGTCATGATGATTCCGTGCTGTCTAAACTCTAACTTTTTCTTCAACATGTAACCTGTAATGAGCAGAATTAAGACGATGATTTGAATTATTAAACTCACGGTGATTGTGAGGGCAACAGGATTGTTTAAGAACGCCATTGAAAACCACAGTTATAAATAAAAAATTTAAAGCGTATAAAGTTTACTTTCACCTGCCCCTCCCCTCCATCTGACAGTCGCTTCTTAGAGTGCTTTAAAAGCAAAAAACGTTAAACAGGGATTCTTGAGGCAAAAAAATGGAACATTGTAAAAATCCCTGGAAAGATACCTGCAAAAGCGAAAACATCAAACTCTATATACAAGTGAAAGGTGAAAACCTGCCCATTTGCCAACAATGCTGGAGCAAAATCGCCGACCAAGAAGAGGAATGGTAATGGAAAGCTTCAGCGCTAACAGCGCAAGATCATACGTTGGAAAAAACGTTAATCTGCACTTGAAAGATGGAGCAGTAATAATAAACGTGCAATTGACAAAACTTCATAAGGGCGCAGGAAAAAACAACAACCTTATCGAGTATTCTCTACAAGGCAACCGGAAAGGCGTCCGTGTGCCGCTCCGAAATATTGCTTGGGCAGAAATGCTTAACATGAACCTGATGAAAAACTCTGCCTGAAAAACTGCAAACGAAAGGATAAAAACACAAATACCCGCCGCAACACTCACATTTTATGCATTGCTCAAACTGCGGAGTATGCTGCACAGAAACTGAAATGCTGCTCTCCAAAAAAGACATCAAACGCTTGGAAAAAAAAGGCTTTAGCCAAAACCAATTTGTCAACTACGACAAGCAAGGCTACGCGCAACTAAAAAACCGCGAGGGCTACTGCGTCTTCTATGACTTGAAAAACCGCCAATGCAGCGTTTACATGGACCGACCATCTGGTTGCAGAGTGTACCCTGTTATTCTTCATGAGGGAAAAGGGATAATTTTGGACAATATTTGTCAATCAAGGAAGTCGATTACGCAGTCAGAGAAAAACCTCAAGGGTAAACATGTGATTAAACTTTTAGAAGTAATTGATTCGGAAGCTTTAGAACGCTGTACTTAGGAGCATCTATGATTTTTTGCCGGCAGAGTTTACTTGTTTGCATTGCCAGCATGTTACTATTTTGCTCTTTAGAGCATCAAGGTCCTTTCTTGGAATCAGACTTGTTTTTACCTGTTTGCCGCAGGAATCACAGACAAACTGTACTTCGGCAACCCGTTCGTTGTTTTGGAGAATTTTTAGGGGCAAAAATTTACTTTCCTTTAGCGGACTTTTCATTTGCCATTAGATACTCGATGTATTCTTTCATGGTTCGGTTTGTTGCTTGAGCTCTTTTTTTGATGTCTTCATGGAGTTTTTCTGTAACTGTTATGCATTTGTATCCTTTTCGTGGCAAAAGACCTATTCTCCTTCCGTACTTTACAGTACTCAGGTAATATATAATTAACGGTAAATTACCGCTAACATTCTTAAACCTTAAATAAATGTACGTTCGGATACTATGATTAAGAGGGAAACACAATTGCCGAAAAAAGGCTACAAAAGCATCACTGTAAAGGCGGATGTATATGACTACTTTTTCAAAGAGTGGTTCAGAGTGAAAGAAGAATATGCCATAAAAAAGGGGATCCATAGCTTCTCAGCCTACGTAACCTACCATTTAGCTCAACTAATTAACGAAGACAAAAAGCACCCCAAAGAATAAATCTCCAAAAATGTACTAAGCAAAGGTGAAAAATTATGCCTTGCTCAGTAATTGTTGGCGCCTTCTGGGGAGACGAAGGCAAAGGAAAAATTATCTCGTACTTAGCCTTGAAAGATAATCTTGATTTCTGCGTTCGAACTGGCTCAGTAAATGCAGCCCATACTGTTTGGTTTGAAGGCAAAAAATATGCCCTTCATATGGTTCCAGCGGCTTTCATAAACCCAAAAACACGACTTCTCATAGCTGCAGGCGCAAACGTTGACGTAAAAACTTTCTTTGACGAAATGGTGCTCACCCAAGTTAACCCAAAACGGATGGGCATAGACCAGAACGCCTCAATAATTGAACAAAAACACTGCGAACAAGACAAGGCAAGCGCCGTCAACAAGGGCATCGGAACCACCGGTCGCGGTGTTGGACCTGCCCTAGAAGAACGTGTTAGACGCACCGCCAAACTTGCCAAAGATATTCCTGAACTGAAATCCTACCTAGCTGACGAAGTAGCCGAAGTGAACGATGGTTTAGATTCTGGCAAAAGTGTGCTTCTTGAAGGCACACAGGGCTTCATGCTGTCGCTTTTCTTAGGCGGCGGCTACCCATACGTGACTGGAAGAGACACGGGCGCATCCGCCATCGCTTCAGAAGCAGGCGTAGGACCAACAAGGGTAGATGATGTAATCATAGTTTACAAGTCCTTTATGACCCGTGTGGGCGCTGGACCGCTACCAGGCGAAATAACCAAAGAAGAAGCTCAGAAGCGAGGCTGGTTTGAAGTCGCAGCTGGAACAGGCCGCGACCGACGCAGCGCACCCTTCGAGTTCGATTTAGCCAAAAAAACTGCCAAGATAAACGGCGCCACACAGGGAGCAATGACAAAATTAGATTGTATTTATCCAACCTGTAGAAGCGCTAGAAAATACAGTGACTTGCCCAAGGAAGCCAAGGAATTCATAAAAGAAGTTGAAACCAGAACAGGCGTGCCCATAGTCTTTATCGGCACTGGACCAGACGCTTTGGACCTTATTGACCGCAGGGCATAGCAACTTTTATTTTCTTATTTGTTAATCCTTTTTCGAGGTATAACAGCGTGTTAATGTCTAAAGGCTACAGTAAAGCATCAGCGAGCGCTTTGATACTGCTCTTTGTTGCAGGATTACTCGTAGGAGGACTACTCATATTCTACGTATCCTATATCCAGGTAACTCACCTAAACAGTGAAATCACAAACCTTCAGAGCGCAGTTTCAAACGCAACCGGCTTCCAAAACGCCACTTACCAAAGTATCACCATACTGCAAAATGGAACATCCCTAGCTGACATTTACCGTAATGTTCGGGATTCTGTGGTTTTAGTCCAAGGAGAAACCAGTAGCGGAGGCGTTCAAGGCTCGGGGTTCGTCTACAATTTTAATGACCGCATTGTGGTATTGACCAATTACCATGTTGTCCAAGGAACAACTGGTTTAAGCGTTACTTTCTCTGATGGACATGGCTACTCAGCCACTGTTCTAGGAACCGACCCATACTCCGATTTAGCTGTTGTTTCTGTTTCGTCTGATGCACCTGCTTTAGAGTTTAAACCATTAACAATCGTTAGTTCATCGACGTTGGGTGTTGGGGAATCAGTCATTGCTATCGGGAACCCCTATGGACTGGTAGGTTCATTGACCACCGGCGTTGTAAGTGCCACTGGACGAACTATAACTGAAGATACAGCTGGAGGATACGCAATCGCCAACATAATCCAAACCAGCACCCCCATAAACCCTGGAAACTCAGGCGGACCACTGCTCAACTCTCTTGGAAACGTAGTGGGCATAACAACAGCGATAGTTTCCCAATCTCAAGGCTTAGGCTTTGCAATTCCCTCAGACACCATACTACGTGAAGTGTACGCTTTGATTTCAACAGGCTCTTATCATGGACACTCATATTTGGGCGTCACAGGAACAGACATGGATTTCACTACTGCACAGCAAACTCATTCAAGCGTCACTTACGGCTGGCAAATTGCTACAGTAGCAAGCGGAGGACCTTCAGATGGAAAACTACAGCCAGGCGACATCATAATTGCAATGAACAATCAAACCATAAAAAACAACGATGACCTAGCAAGCTTCCTAGAACAAAACACTCTGCCAGGCGACAGAATCAGTTTAACGGTAGTTAGGGGAAGCTTGCAGATTGATGTAACTGTGGTTTTGGGAACCCGTCCATCGCCCTAGGACATTACCCAAATTTTTCTTAATTTTTTCATTTAAATTAGTAATCTATTTTTTCTCAGTTAATGGAAAGATACATAAAGGCAATCCACAGCAAGAGTAGATTTAACACTGCTAAGCGGGGGGGTTTAGCGGCAAAAGAGAGGGAAACAAGTGATAAATGACTTAGAGGGTGTACTGAAAGGACAGAAAATATGGTTGAAATTCAGTTCCTATCTTATCGCTTCGTCTATGCTTGAATGACGTTTGGTTCTGGTAACTTCCTTGAACAGTTCCAAACATTCTTCTTTAGTTGGAGCTTCTATACCTATACTGCCATAAGCTCCAATGTCAATTCGATAGTTTCTTCTATCGCCAATTTCACTTCTCTTTTCATTCTGACTCATTTCTTTTCTCCCTCTCTCTTCTATTAGCCTATTCGGATAATAGATTGTTTATAGCTATATGGTGTTGATTATTATAAGGTTAATGAGGAGCCACCGATAGGTCTCAGTTACCTACTTTTTAGTTGGGAGCACGTGACTTAGCGTTTTTGTTGTTTAGGTTGTGTGTAGCCAGCCCCGTCCGCCTTTCTTGGGCTGTTTCCCTTCCGCCTTTTTAGGCGGATACGTTGATGCACGGCTACTTCTTTTGGAGTTGGCAGCTTGTGATTTCTGTTTTTACAAATTTGCTCCATCCGCCCAAACGGTAATCCGGCTAGATGAAGCGGCCAGGGGAAGTTAGCCTTCTTGAAAGAGTTTTATGCAAATTGTAGCTACGTAGATGAGTCAACAAACTCTTTTATCCGTTGCTGGTGCGGTTCTTTTCTGTTAAAAGTGTTTAATATGGTCACCTGTCCCAAATGCGGCAAAAATCTCTGTAAGCTTCGAGAAAAATAGAGAACTCTGCGTTCTGCATCGAAGTTTACATTTCTAACAATGCGAATTATCTTTCAAGCATGTAATTTAGACGTGTAAACAATAATGCTATCTGTATCTTCTTTCAATGTTAAAATATATTTTTTAGCAATTTCTCTTACCATCTGCCGGTCAGACTCATAAATTGAACCTTTAATGCGCACTTGATAACCCACAGAATCGCTGTTGTCCAGTTTTTCAAAAGAAACAGTCTCAGGCAACATATTACCGCATAGAGCTAAAACTTCTTTAAGATAGGTGACTGCTTCATTTCTATCCACAGGCATCGCCAATAGTGTCTCTTACTGCTCAATATCCGGCTGCTAAACAAGGAGAAGGCCGTTGCCCACCTGCTTTTTTGGCCCTACCTGTTTAGCGCGCGGCTTGGTCCGCTTAACTCTTCATTTTTGAGCGAATTGTATGAAATTACTTTTAATGAGTGTGGTTTTTTCTTTCACTGAGCCAGTTCTTCACTGGCACCAGCCTATTTGGATCCTAATAGAAACTCATTGCAGAAACCTATAG
>PLYI01000001.1 GCA_003151735.1 Candidatus Bathyarchaeota archaeon
TTTCAATATAAATGTATCCATTAACAGACTAATGTTCTGGGTGTTGTTTGGGTTTTAGCTTGTTTTTTCTATAGTAATTGTTGCCGAGAAGTTGCTATATAAAACAACCTAAAGATTGCTATACTAATTGTGTTTTGATATCTAAGCGGGTTTTGGCTTGTTTTCTGATTGTAATGGTTGTGTGGTAAACAGATGCAGCCTACGCTTGCTCGGCATTGTTTTCCTGGTTTTCTTGATCTGTTTCTTTTTGCTGTCTCTCTGCCAAATCCTCTTTTATGGCCTCCCCAAAAATTTTCTTCAAGTCCTTCTTCATAACCGATGTGTCAGTGGTTAAGCCGAAGTAGTCAGAGAAGTAATCTGTGGTTTTTAGTGCCAATGTACGGCCACTTCGCTCAGCCGTAATTAAGCCCATGTCCTTGAGCAGTTTTACGTGTCCGTAGGCGTGTTGACCTCGGACGTCGATAACTCTTTTCTGGGAAATAGGCTGCCGATAAGCAATATAAGAGAGCGTTTTGAGTGGACCTGACGAGAGGAGTGGTCGATTGACGAGTTTTTTGATCAGGGGCGTAAATTCTGCTTTCACCTGCAAAACATAACGCTCGTTTTTCAGCGGCAAAATCTCAAGTGCTTTGCTGCGTGCCCTGTAGTCTTCCATGAGCGTCTCAACGTAAATCATTACTCGTTTTTTAGAGCGGCTGCCTATGACTTGGCAGAGTTCGTTTATGTCCAGGGGGCGTCCTGCAACGTAGAGGGCAGCCTCCAGCAACGCTAAGCTGTGAGCTTTCCGCTCGTTTTCCTGTGCCTGCTCAACCTCAGGATTCGGGTTTTGTCTTTGTTCAACTAATGGGTTTTTCGGCTTTTCCAACGTTTAGTTTCCCCACAGCTATGTACAATTCCTCGGTTTCTTCATTCTGCCAGAGGCTAACTAGGCCATCCTGCGCAAGGAACAGCAAATAAATAAACATTCTCAGCGCTTCGATGCGAGTTGCGCCTTTGGAGAGGGTTGAGAAATCAATTATGCCTTGACCACCCGTTTTCTCGACAAGTATAGCGTATAGCTGGTCAACCTGCAACTCAAGCTCAGCTATGAATTTGTCAAATTGAGGTAGCAAATCGGTAACTGCTGGCAAAACGGGATGCTGCTCAACCACATGGTTTAGGCTGAGAAGCTTTTCACCTTTCAGCACGTCATCTAAGACTTCAAGCAGATGCTGGATGGTTGTGGATGTTAACTCATGTCGCAGGGGCAGGAATAGGG
Organism: Candidatus Bathyarchaeota archaeon; assembly: GCA_003151735.1. GTDB lineage: Archaea > Thermoproteota > Bathyarchaeia > Bathyarchaeales > Bathycorpusculaceae > Bathycorpusculum. The sequence goes on from PLYI01000001.1 coordinate 1,259, forward strand.
GCGGCGGGACAAAATCCGTCGGAGCCTTAGGCAACGCAGGCGGCTCTTGCAATGTAAGCAGCAACTTGGATTTCATCAAGTAAATCAGAGCTGAAGAATCCAAAGCTACGCCGGAAGCGCGGAAATCCACTTTTTCAGGATGTGTTCGCTCCATCTCCGCAAGAAATGACCTAAGCAAATACGCTATGTTAATGTTCCAGGGTGTAAGCTTCTCGAGTTTACTGATTTCAAAGAGAATGTTCCAGGGCGGTCGCAGATAAAACGGTCGCCTCATCGGCGCTGTTGATGCTGATGCCATCTACTTATGTGCCTCCGGTGGGAACTTTGCAGTCACAACGTTTGAGATGCCGTTGCGTTCGTAGACGCCGTAGACTTTCTGCGCTTTGTTAACCATTTCGGGTCTTAGGCTGATGACTATGAACTGGATTTTTTCGGCTTCCTCTAAAAGCACGTCGGCAAGTTTAGTGGTGTGGAAGGCGTCTAAGTGTGCGTCAACTTCGTCGAGGATGTAAAATGATGCGGGCGTGAACTCTTTTAGTGAAAATATGAAGCTAACTGCGGAAACAGAGCGTTCACCGCCGCTTGCTCCACTTACAACAATTGACGGCTTATTGGGAAACTGCACCAGCATGTCTATACCGCCGTTGAAGGGGTCCTCGGGGTTCTCCAGTTTAAGCGTTGCTTCTCCGCCGCCTGTAAGTTTTGCAAAGTAAATCTTTAGGCTCTTGTTGATCTTTTCGAACGCGCCCAAGAAAATCTTTCGTTTTTTAGATTCAATCTCATCCATAAACAGAACAATCGCTTGCTTTTCCCGCTCTAACTCATTTAAACGCACAGACAATTCTCTGTAACGTGAAATCTGCTCCGAATAATGCGAGGACGCTAACTGGTTGATGGCGCCTATTCCCTCCATTTCAAACTGCATCATGCGAATGGTGGTTTCTGCTTCCTGAACCTGCCGAGGGTTAGTTTCCAAGGGCAACTCGTAACCAAACATTCTAAGTTGACCTTGAAGCTGCTGCAAACGAAGCTGGCTAGTTTCGATGCTTAGATTAAGCTGGTTTAGAAGTCTCTCAGCCTGCTCGTATTCCGAATCCAGCATCCTAAGCTCCGAGTCAATAGAGTCAATTTGAGAAGTGAATTTCTTGGATTCTTCACGAGCGGAAAAAATAGCTTTAGAAAGATCAACACGACTTTTTTCTTGTTCATCCACATCTTTCTTTATAATTTCCCGTTCCGAAAGCGCCTCGGTAACTTCTTTCTCAAGCTTTCGCTGTTGCTGCTCAACCTTTGATAGCTGAATCTTTGTGTTCTTGTAGCCAATTCTTAGAACTCTGTCGAATTGTGATTGGTGAGTTGAAATTTCCGTCTGCGCGGAACCTAAACGCTGGCGCAGGGTGTTTAGTTCTTCGCCGATTTTTTCACGGTGTACTTCGAGTTCTTGGATATGCGCTACGTCGGTTTTTAAGCGTAGAGCTGCAATTTCAGCGTGGATTTTTTGGTGGTTTTTTCGGATGGCATTTCGCTCGTTTCTGTAGACTTCCATGCGGCCTTTGTAAGATGCTGCTTCACGTTCAAGTTTGCCACCATACTTTTCTAGGTGTCGAATGTTAAATTGGGTTCTTTTAACGCCGCGTTTAACCCTGATTAATTCCCTTTCCAGTGTAGCAACGGATTCTGTGAGTTTTGTAATCGCGATTTTAGTGTACTCAAGCTCTTCCTCGATACCTACAATGTCAGTGCCTCGCTGAGACAGGTGCTGCTGAAGCGCTTTAACCGCCTCATCCAAGCTATTTAACGCCTTCTCGCTGGGAATTATAGTTGAGAAATCGATTGGAGCACGGTAGTAACCGCTTTCAAAAGCGCCAGGCTCATACAAGTCACCATTAACCGTGACTGCACGGTAACCTTCGTTTGAAAGCGCAAAAGCCGCTTTATCGTTTGAGACCACTACGGTGTCTCCGAAAACATAGTTGACAGCAAGCCCAAAGTTGCTCTCGTACTTCATGAAGCTTGAAATGGGTCCGACTATGCCGTCTCGTTTTGGCGGCTCTTTGTGCTTTATGTTGATTGCACCTTGGAGCGGAATAATCTTGATCCTGCCTAGTTTCATGCGTCTGAGCGTTTCCATACATGTAAAAGCGATGTCTATGTCTTTTACGACTAAAGCATCAAGCCAACCTGTTGCGGCCGCGTCGATGGCTTTCTTGAAGTTTTTATCGATTTTTATCAGGTTACGCAGCCTGCCTTGTATTCCAGCGATGGCGCCGACATCGCCCATTTCCTCGATGCCTCTTAGAGCTTTCTCTTCATTAGCTATGGTGGCGGCAAGGTCTCTTTGAGTAGCAAACTCTATGACGGCGTCTTTAGCGGAACTCGCAATCTTTTCTGCATCAGTGATTTCTTTTAGAACAATTTCCTTCTGGGCTTTTTTGCGTTCGATTGTATTCTCAAGATTTTTAAGTTGAGATTTCTGGTCGCGTTGAACCTGCTCGAGCTCGGCGAGAGATTTCTCAATTTCAACTTGGCTTGTTAAGAATCTTTCTTTTCTAACACTTAAGTTCTTTATTCTTCCCATACAGAGCCGCAGAGCAGATTTGTCCTGAGTATATACAGAGCGTAAATAGGCAATTCGTTTAACGTGACTTTCAATTTGAGCTTCCAACGCACGTATCTTCAGGTTATTATCGTCCAATCCACCCCAAAGCTGAGAAGTTTCCTGCGCCAACGTACTGTGCGCCGCTTCCTTTTCTGCAATTTGGACTTTGAGTTTTTCATGTTCATTGCGGAAAGAACGGATTTTTAAGCGGTTTTCCCTAATCTCATTTCTTAGGTTTTCGTGTTGCGAGAGGTTGTTTTCTCTAACACGCTTAAAACTTTCAAGCGTAGCTTGCCCTGAACTAATCTTGGTAGTTAACTCAGTAAGCTTTGATTTTAACTCGCCGATTTTTATCTGAACCTTAAGAACCTCTGAACCGCCCTGCTCAAGCCCCTCGCCGCTGAGTTTTCGCCATTCTCCCTCAATTTCATGGCGTTTAGATCTGCGAAGGTCACGTTGCTCCTTTAGTTTGTCAACTCTTTCCTTTACCTTCAAGGTTTGCCCTGTGCCTTCGCTTATTTTTGTATTCATCTGTGAGACGTCGCTTGAGATTTTTATAGCTTGGAACTTCTTAGTCTCGGTTTGGATAAAATTGTAGCGTAAAAGCTGGTTACGTTCACGTTCAAGGTCGTCGAGGCGTTTTTGGACCTCATCTATTCGGCCCATTGCAGTGCGGATTGAAATGTCAGCGGCGCGAAGCTTCTCTTCTGCCTCCGTCTTCTCATCGTCGTATTGAGCTATGCCGATTAGGTCTTCAATAATTTTTCTTCTTTCAAGCGGAGTAATATCAGTTAATCTTGTGATTGTGCCCTGTGGAATGATGTTTTGGCTCATACTGCTTATTGCAGCCATAGACAGAGTTTCTGTGACATGAGTACGCGACATTCTGCGCCCGTTTAATCGGTAAACACTCTGCCCATTCCGGTAAACTTCACGAGAAATTGTAACTGTGGTGGTGTCAACAGGCATTATGCCATCGGAATTATCGAATTGAACAACTACCTTTGCCATTTTGGCTTTTTCTTGTCCAGCTTTTTCTGAGCCGTGAAAGATGAGTTTCGCAGAGTTTTCCGCCCTGAGCCTTCGTGTGCTTAGTTCTCCAAGCGAAAAAAGCAGTGCATCCATTATGTTGGTTTTGCCGCTTCCGTTTGGACCAGTTATAGCTGTGAAACCCTTGTCTAGGTTTACTTTGACAGTTTGTGGCCCAAAAGACTTAAAGCCTTTTAACTCGATTTTTTTTATGTAGGGCATTTAGTCTTTATCCTCTCGGAAGCAATGTTTTCTTTTTAACATCTCTCATCAACATACGTATAAAAGCTATTCTATTACAACTGCGCTTATACGTGTATGTTGGAAAATATTAGGTGATGAATGTCTCTTAGTTTTTTTGCAAAAAGCATCTGTAACCTAGTTGGAGAGTTATTTTGGATTGTCAACTGTTGGACAGTTGATGTGGGGACATCGAAAGCAATAACGTTTATTAATATTTAATATACAGTTTTGATGGATGAGCAACATGAGCGACAAATTACAAGAAAGCTTACAATACCTAAAACAGTACAGCATCATAGAAAATGAAGCCATTAAACTCTACGAAACACTATCCAAAAAAATTAACCAGCCAGAAAGCAGCTTTATCTTAGGAATCGCCTGCGACAGCCTGAAAAACACAAAAATCATTCAGGGAATACTGGATTGCTTTGACATGCCTGAACTAGAAAATAAAATTGCCCGAAAAGACTTGTCAGAATTAGTTGAAGAAATCATAGCGCTCGAAAAAAAAATCTCCAAAATTAACAGCTTAGATTACCTGGTTTCATCTGAAATTCTAAAAGAATCAATTGAACTTGAAGTTGCCCTCGGCAAAGTTTACACAAATTACCTTGAATCCAACTCCGCTAGAATCATCGTCGATGAACTAGCAAAAACGGGAATGATAAGCCTGGCTAATTTCAAGAAGATAATCGAATATTTAATAGAAGAAAAAGGAAAACACCGAGAAATAATCGTTGAAACCAAGTATATTCTTGATGCAAAAGAAACAGAGAACCGCATGCAGATAACACCTCTGATAAAATATCAAAATCCAGACGGGTGGATTCGTGAATCAACAATCCATGCCTTCGTAAACCCGCCAGAAAACACCCTGCCATAAATTGAAAAACAATTTTATTTTAGAAAGGACTCGCCGACAAATAGGGGCCCCGGCAGTTCAGTATGGAAGCTTCCTCATAGGCATACTGCCTCTAGGTATGGGTTATAATAGAATTAGCAGTCGGGTTTTTACTGTCAAAGCAACAACCCAGCAAAACCCCCCTTCTCTAACAATGAAATTTTGATTAAAAAAGAGACGCCAGAATTTTAGTGAATCAGCAGTTAGAAGTAGAAATTCATAAGCCTTTACTTGCTTTCAATGCATTTAACACTAACAACTCAAAGAGCACGTTCATGACTAGCTAGGGCACGGACTAAGGATGAAAAGAAAAATGATCAAAAGAAGGCGCGAAAAAAAATTCAACGCAATCTTGCTGAAGGTCGTAGACGAAGCACTCTTAACGTTAGGTGAGAACGCAAAATCATCATTGTACTTTCACCTTGAAACTAAATTTTCAATTTCAAAAAAGGATATTCCTGACAGAATCAGCGATTTTTCGGATGCTCTTGAACAAATATTCGGTCTAGCTGCCCGGCATCTTGAGATTTTAATCATGAAATGCCTAAATGAAAAGATCAATTGCAAGTACGAGTGGGCTGGCCCAAAATGGCTTGTTCCAGATTTAACTTTTGCAAAATACGTAAAGTTGCTGGAGCTTTGGTGTGAAGATACAGAAAAAACTTGGGAATTAGAGGTGACATTGGATGCTGGAGAACAACAAGAACAACAAACACAATGACGCCTTGGTAGTTTTGATTGATCTTATTCTTGATCCAGTCGTAGTCATAGATAGCTCAAGAAGAATTGTTGCCGCAAACAAAATGATTGGAAAGATTACAGGATACAACAAGGAACAGTTAGTCGGAAAGAGCTTATCTAGCTTAGGCTTCATTAACGAAGAATACAAAAAGCTGCTTACTGAAAAAATGAAGGCCGGTTAGCAGGATCCAACATTACGCCATACGAAATTGAGGTGACAGCCAAGAATGGAGAAGTCAAATGCCTGAGAATAAGCGCGAACCGCTTCATTAACGCGGGAGAAACAGTAGACCTCGCAGTTATTCATGATGTCACAGAAGAAAACAAAATTCAAAACGAACTACGGCGGGGATTGCATGAAAGCGAAGAAAAATTTCAAGGCATAAGCAACTCAATTAAAGAAACCATTATCGTGGTGGATGAGGAAGCCAAAGTTACTTACTGGAATCCTGCTGCAGAAAAAACGTTCGGCTTCTCAGAGAGTGAAGCTGTGGGTCGAAAGCTAAGAGAACTAGTCATCCCACCACACGGACAAAAAAAGCATGAAGCGTTACTAAAAGAATTAAAGCAGAACCAATTGTCAAAACGACATTTTGGTTTCAATGCGCTAAAAAAAGAAGGACCCACTTTCCCAATGGACCTCACTATAACATCCGTGAAGTTAAAGGACAAAAACTGTCTGCTTTCAATTGTTAGGGATATCACGGAGTGGAAAGCCATTGAAGAAGCGCTCCGACGAGAACGAGACATGCTTGAAGATATCACGAAAAATATCGGTGCCGGACTAGTTATTATCGACAAAAATTACCGTGTACTTTGGGCAAACAACTTTTTGAAACGATTAGACAGCGATATTAAGAACAAAACGTGTTATTCAACGTTTAACACGTTGGATATGGTATGTCCAGGGTGTGGACCTAAAAAAATCTTTGAAGGTCAACCTTTTGATTCAAGAGAATACTTCAATAAAACCTTGAGTGACAAGGATCTGCCCTGTTGGTTTGAACTCATAGCTACCCCTATCAAGGATGCTAACGGAAAAGTTATAGCAGCACTAGAGCTTACCGTGGATATAACTGAGAGAAAACGTCTACAACACAAACTCTCTGAGTACTCGCAAAAACTCGAAGAACTGGTGCAAAAAAGAACTGAGCAATTAAAGAAAACACAAGCGGAACTCGTAAAATCAGAGAGGCTTGCGGCAATCGGTGAATTAGCCGGAATGGTTGGACACGACCTACGCAACCCTTTGACAGGAATCAAAAATTCTGCTTATTTCATGAAAAAGAAGGGGGCGAAATCTCTCAAAGCCAAGCGCATGAAATGCTTGAAACAATCGACAAATGCGTAGATTACTCCAACAAAATTGTCAACGACCTTTTAGATTACTCAAAAGAAGTCCGTTTGGAGTTGCGGGAGGAACCCCTCAAAAAATTACTCGCTGAGTCTCTAAGCCTTCTTGATTTACCTGAAAAAATCGAAATCCAAAACCAACTGAACGACAATGTCACAGTAAAGATTGATGCAGATAAAATAAAACGCGTTTTCATAAACCTAATCAAAAACGCATTCGATGCAATGCCTAATGGAGGTAAAATCACCATCGATAGCAGGCAAATCAATGGAACTTTAGAGATTTCTTTTTCAGATACAGACGAAGGCATAGCTAACGAAGTTTTGCCAAAGCTTTTTTCGCCGTTGTTTACTACGAAAGCGCAGGGCATGGGTTTTGGATTAGCCATCTGCAAGCGCATCGTCGAAGCCCATGGTGGATCGATAGCGGTTAAGACTGTTAAGGATAAAGGAACAATTTTTACAGTAACTTTACCGGTTGAACCTAAATTTGAAATTGGAGGTGAAAACACATGGATAAAAATACCCGAATCCTCGTAGTTGATGACGATGAAACAATAAGAACAACTATGAAAGCTATACTTGAAGACGAAGGATACATTGTTGATTTAGCAGGCACTGGAAAAGAAGCAGTCCAAAAGACTCGAGAAAGAAGCTACAACGTTGCATTACTTGACATTCGATTGCCAGACATGGAAGGCATTGAACTGTTAAAACTAATGCACGACAGTGTTCCTAGGACACGCAAAATAATGGTGACAGGTTACCCATCAATGCAGAACGCGATATCTGCTTAAAACAAAAACGCTGATGCATACTTAATTAAACCCGTTGACGTTGAAAAACTTCTCCACTGTGAAGGAACAATTGCAAGCTCAGGACAACGAACGGAAGTTTAGTGAGCAAAAAGTCGCCGAATTCATCGAAAGCCGAGTTAAAGAACTCTCAACGTAAACCCACCTAACACCCCATTTTCCACCATTTTATACTAATTTTCAATAATCCAGCCATTAGACTGCAAAAAAACCAACCAGCATACTTCGCTTATCCTAAAATTTTAGGTTTTAGACAGAAAATTAATATGGCACGATTGTCCATGACCCATGGAAAGTGGTGAGTTAAAAAATTGAGTTTTGGAAGTATGAAGGTTTTTAATGGAATTCAAGAAGCGCTTGTTTTAGCTTTGATGCTTGTGTCTATGTTAGTGATTTTCTACGTTAACATAGACTGGACATACAAGATAGGTATTGCAGTGATAGTGCTTACAATAATTTTCTTGGCTACTTTGGCAGCTGCTCTTCTGCGCCAACAAAGAGAAACTAAACAAACCCAAGCATAGCCAAGCGTTTTTTCACTTTCACTTTACTCTCCCTTACCTTGCAATGTCGTTTTGCTGATAGTTTAAAAAGGGTTAGGAAGCGTATTGGCTTCCATACCAAGGGAGACAAAAAAGGATGCTTCAGAACTTAGCCAAACCTACAATGGCTCAAACACTGTTTTCTTTGAACATGCCAGGGATAGATGAACTTTTTTCAGGATTTGCACCAGGCGACTTCGCTCTTCTCCACGGGTCACCTTCAGTTATTTCATTAACTTCTCTGCTATGTGTAAGAGCGCAGTTACCTGTCCAGCTTGGTGGTTTAGGAAGTAACGTTGTTTTCATAGATGGCGGAAACACGTTTAGGCTATACAACATCGCGCGTTTAGCGCAGCTGCATCAACTAAACCCAACGCAGACGCTTGAGCACATCTTTATTTCAAGGGCGTTCACGGCATACCAGTTAACTTCTCTTATAATGGAAAAACTAGAAGAAACCATAAAAACCTACAACACTAAACTCGTAGTTATCTCTGACATAGCTGGGTTCTTCTTAGACAACGATGTTCCAAAGGAAGAAGCACAAAGAATCTACAGTCAAATCGTTTGTTACCTTTCAAACTTTGCAAGAAAACACCAAATCATAGTCGTAACAACTTACTTGCCTTATGAAAGCAGCAAAAGAAACAGTTTATTTCAAGAAATGACGTTTGCAAGGGCAACCACCGTCTTATCCTTCGTTAAAACAAAGTACACGCGGGAAGTGTCCTTAGAGAAGCATCCGTCATTTGTTTTAGGCACAGCTGAGCTTCCCTCTGAGAACCTGACTTTAACCGATTTCATGGGCGCTGCTGGTAGGCAAAATAGGTTAATCCTCTACCATAGCTGCTGAGCATATTTTATCTAAAGTTTCACAGCGAAGCATTAACGATAACTACAATTTTGTTTGCGACGACAAAGACAAGAAACAACACTATGAAAACATAGGAAGCTCTTAACATATTGTAAGCTATTTTGAAAGCTAAACCGTTGCTGTTCGCGTTGGCAAGAGGTTTTTTTCTGCGAAGACAAAAATTGCTCCCATACAAACTGTCACCACCAATTTTATGACGACAAAAGCGGGTAAGTTTGAGTTAACTAACCCCACTATTAACGGGTTAAGTTCCCTTGCCCCAAAGTACAAGGATCCAACAACAGTGGTTAAGCAATCCAGGGAACCCATCAATATCAGAAGCATACCTGAAATGCATTTTATTACAAACAAAAAAATCACTCTTCAACCGCAAAACGGCATCTTATCAGCTGCTTTAAGCCAGCGACCCAGCCATTAAATGTTAGATACAAAAATTAAAAAAACAAAAGAAAAGGTTTAGTGGGAGTATAGTTTTTCGTAGGGTCTCTTTGAGAGTGGCAGGATCTTCTTGAATTTGCCAGATAGGATTAATTTTGGGTCAGCCCCGAAGTGGCTGCAGTACTCGTTGACTAATCCTTCGATCACTTGCAAGTCGCGTTTGCCCACTGGAAGGGTTTTAGTTCCAGCTTCAGGTTCCAAGATTTCTCCGCGCTCATAGATGACTCCGCCATGCATGCCTGTGCCCACAAATTTAGCGACGCATTTTTCGCCCTCTTTAAGGTTCAAGCCCAAGATGAGAATTACTCCGCCCGCCATGTACTCCGCCAAAAAGTCGCCAGCAGTTTCGCCGATAATTATCTGGGGGATCTTGCGTTGGTACTCTTTCATGTGGATTCCGACTCGATAGCCAACGTAGTCTTTTACGAATATTTTGCCGCCCCGCATTGAATGCCCTGTCAAGTCGCCTGCGTGTCCGTGGATGATTATTTGTCCGTCGTTCATTGTGTTGCCGCTTGCGTCCTGTGCGCTGCCGTGAATCACCATTTTTGGTCCACTCATAAATGCGCCGAGGTCGTTGCCTGGTGTTCCGTAAACGTCGATTTGGATGTTGGTGTCTAAGTCGGTTCCAAGGTATCTTTGTCCGCAAACATTGTGTAGTTCTATGCGTTCCACATCGGTGGTAATTACCTGTCTTAATAGGCTGTTTAATTCTTTGTAGTAGAGTCCTTCAGCGTTGATTTTGACAACTTTGTTTTCAGTTTTGATTAGGTTTTGGTATTTTGCATCGATTTCTTTAGGTCTAATTCTCTGCATTAACATGCTTTAAGCTCCTGCCATTTTAACGCCAAGTATCTTAAGCTCAGTTTTGGTTAAGCCGACGCCTCGCAGGGCTAGTCGGTTGCCGCGTAGGCTTTCAATTGCGTTTATGCCCATGCCGCCCATCATGTCCTTAATCTCCAAGCTCCAGCTGTTGAGCAAATTCACCAGCCGCTTGGATGCGATGTCGGGGTTGATGCGTTTGCTAATCCACGGGTCACTTGTCGCGATGCCCCATGGACACTTGCCCGTGTAGCAACGTTGACAGACCGTGCAGCCCATAGATATCAAAGCTGCCGTAGCAATGTACACTGCGTCAGCGCCCAACGCTATAGCTTTGAACACGTCAGCGGAGCTTCGGAATCCTCCAGCCGCCACTAAACCTGCTCTGTTTCTTATGCCTTCTTCGCGGAGCCGTTGATCTACTTGTGCTATGGCTAACTCGATGGGAATGCCTACGTTGTCTCTGATAACTTTAGGCGCTGCACCTGTTGCGCCGCGGACGCCGTCAAGAGCGATTATGTCTGCTCCAGCCCGCACCATGCCGCTTGCGATTGCCGCTGCGTTGTGGACAGCCGCTATCTTAACGGAGATGGGTTTAGCGTAGTTTGTAACTTCTTTAAGCGCGTAGATTAACTGTCGAAGGTCCTCGATTGAGTAGATGTCATGCTGCGGTGCAGGTGAAAGGGCGTCGGTGCCTTGCGGAATCATGCGTGTTTTGGCAACGTGCTCGGTGACTTTTTCGCCTGGAAGGTGACCGCCGATGCCTGGTTTTGCACCTTGACCAATTTTAATTTCAACTGCTGCCCCAGCGTTCAGGTAGTCTGGATGGACTCCGAATCTGCCTGAAGCAACCTGCACGATCGTGTGGTCGCCGTACTTGTAGAGGCCTTTGTCTAAACCTCCTTCACCGGTGTTCCAGTAGGTTCCGCATTCTGTTGCTGCCCGCGCCAAAGACTCATGAACGTTGAGGCTGATAGCGCCGTAAGACATTGCAGAGAACATTATTGGTGTGTCAAGGCAAAGTTGTGGGGTAAGCTGAGTTTTTAGGATTGTTTCGCCGTTCTGTGAGGTTAAATCGATTTGGTCGGGTTTCGCGCCTAGATAAGTTCTGATTTCCATGGGTTCCCGCAACGGATCAATCGAGGGGTTGGTGACTTGGCTTGCATTTAGGAGCAGTTTGTCCCAGTAAGTGTAGTCTGGTTTGTCGCAGCCCATACCCGTCAAGATTACGCCTCCGGTTTCAGCTTGCTTTTTCAAGTCGCGAATTGCTTCCATTGTCCAGTTAGCGTTTTCTCTGCTAACATTCGGGTTCTTTCTTATGGTGATGGCATGGGTTGGGCAGAAAGTGACACATCTCTGGCAGTTAACACAGTTCTCTTCCTTGCTGCATATAGCGTCGGTTTCTGGGTCGTAGAAGTGCGTATCGTATGTGCATTGGTTAACGCAGACTTTGCAGCGTATGCAACGTTTCTCGTCTCGTTCAACTATGTATTCAGGGATTATGTAGGTTTTCATTTCATTAAGCCTCCAGCGAGCATTTCAGCAGCTCTATAACTGTTTTTTAGTCGGGTAACCACGGGTTCGCCGCCTCTGGGGCACCAGAACTTGTCAAGGTTCGGAGAAACCAGCCGCATAGCTGATTCCTCAGAGGATAAATAAGTATAGTCGCCGTTTGTGCCAGCCACCATTGGCCGCAGCTTGATTCTATCAGTTAAGCCTATCATTTCGCCGTGGTGGGCAATTATGATGCTGAATGGTCCGTTCATCAGTAGGCTGCCGTAGGTTTGGCGCAGTGTTCTCAGGAGCTGTGCTTGTTTAGGTTCCATGCGGTCTATTTCACTCCATAGTGGCGCCGCTAAGATTTGAGCTACCAAATCAATTGGCAAATGTTGTCTTCGCATAAGCAAGTCCACAGCGTAAGCTAACACTTCGGTATCTGTCTGCATGGTGCATTTGTAACCGAACATCTCTATGTATCTGCGGTTGATGCCGTAAGATGACAACTCACCGTTATGGACTACTGTCCAGTCAAGGATGCTAAATGGGTGCGCTCCGCCCCACCAGCCTGGTGTATTAGTTGGGAATCGGCTGTGGCAAGACCACAAATAGCCCTGATAATCCTCTAAACAGAAAAACTCTGCAACGTCTTCGGGGAAACCGACGCCTTTGAAGACGCCCATGTCTTTGCCGCTTGAGAAGACAAATGCTTTGCCTGTTTCAGAGTTGATGTGCATTATGGCGTCTATGACGTAGTCTTCTTCAGTTTGGTTTTCAGGCCGGTGCTTTTTTGGCTGCACAAAGTAACGCCAAACAACCGGTGGATCACGTACATTGGCTAGTTTTGTCTGCATTTCTTCATCATAGATAATGTCGAATCGTGAGGCAAGTATGTGGTCGGTTTTTTCTTTGGCATCTTTGCTCAGGTACATTACATGGAAGGCGTAGTACTCTTTGAATTCTGGGTATATGCCGTAAACTGCGAAGCCGCCGCCGAGTCCGTTGCCGCGGTCATGCATGTTGGTTATTGCGCGAACTGGATCTTTGGAGCCGAAGCGTTTGCCGCTGGTGTTCATCATGCCGAAGAGGGCGCAACCTGAGAAATCTTTGTCATCCCCGAATGGGCTGATTATTTTTCTATCTTGCTTGTTCATTATTGTACCACACTCATTTTTCTTTGAAGACCAACAGGCAAAACTGCCCAGCCAAAATCGTCTGAAAGCAGCTGTTGCTTGAATTTCTTTATGTTAATGGCGTTTTTTATAAGGTAGAACAGGACACCTGCGCGTTCAATGCAGTTCACTAGTGTCATGCCTACGATGACGTTGTTCTTTAAAACCAGTTTTTTGTATACATCTTGTTCTGTATCATGTTTAACAAGGATTTCCAACGTTGGATCATCTTTTTGGTTAGCTAAACCGATGGAGACGATGGGTATGCCGAAGTACTTGAGGCTACTCATGTTGGTGCCGCCTTCATAAGTGGTTTTTGTGCCTGCCATGTTGTAGCCTGCAACTCTGCCCTCTAAAACCGCTAAAGGCCACAGAGGCAAAAGCCGATTCTGCCCCTGGATGAAATCGTATACTTCTGCAACGTCGCCGCTGGCGTAAACGTCAGGCACGCTGGTCTGCATGAAATTATCCACAACTATACCCCGGTTTATTTTCACAGAGGTTCCGACCACAAGTTCAGTTCTTGGAATCACACCGATAGCCACGATTACTAGGTCGCATGGCACTTGGTCGCCTTTTGTTAATATTACTCCGCCGACTGCGCCGTAGTTTTCTGATTTGCCAACGATTTTTTGGACTGATTGACCTGTTGCAAAGTTGACGCCTGCTTTTCTGATGACGGCTTCAACAATGTCCGAGGCTTTGGCATCTAAGAGCAAACTTAAGATTTTCTCCTGAAGCTCCACGACGGTAACTTTTAAGCCGCGTTTAACAAGGGCTTCGGTAACGCTTATACCGATTAAACCTGCGCCGATAACCACAGCGCTTTTGGCATTTATGCTGTCGATTTTTGCGGCTAAACGCTGGGCGTCCGCGATGTTTGTGAATGTGAATACGCCGTCTTTGTCTTGGCCTTCCATTTTAGGAACGAAGGGTTTGCCGCCTGTTGCCAGCAGGAGCTTTTGGTAAACTATTTTTTCCCCATCGTCTAGGCTGACGGTTTTGTCGGTTAGGTTTAGGCTTACAACTTTCTTGCCTAAGCGTGCTTCTGCGTTGTGTTCTTTCCAGAAACTGTCAACTTTGCACTTCATTTTTTGGACATCAGCTTTGCCGCTGACTAAGTCGCTAATCATGGGTCTACTGTAGTCTGCACATGACTCTTCTGTGATTACCACTATTGTGCCTGCTGGATCTACTTTTCTTATAGCTTCAACTGCGCCTACGCCTGCTGCTGAAGCACCAACAATTACGTACTTTGCCATTAGGATTTTACCTCCTTGAAAACCAACGCTTGGTTGGGGCAGTTGACAACACACGCTGGCTCAGCTAGGCCCTGGCAGAGGTCACATTTAGCGACAACTTTGCCTTCCTTATCCATAATCAAGGCGCCGTACGGGCAAACCATTACACAGGTCCAGCAGCCAATGCATTTGTCTTTGTTGTGTGTGACTTCGCCTGTTTTCTGGTCTTTTTGCATGGCGCCTGATAGGCAGGCGGTTACGCATGGTGCGTCTTCGCAGTGGCGGCATTGGATAGCGAAGGAGACGGGTTTGTTTACTTCGCGTCTGATTCTGCTTATGGGTTTGGGCTTTTCGCTGTTGTAGGCTTTGACTATGTCCTTTGATTTTGAATGTGCTACGGTGCAGTAGACTTCGCATAGTCCGCAGCCCATGCATGCTTGTTGGTTTGCGATTATTTTTTTCATAACTTAAACCTCTGTGAATTATGGTTCGCGTGGACAGGTGAACATGAGGATATGGAGTGGAATGTCGCTTGCGCATAAAACACCCTTGCTTTTTGTTGCTTGGTTATCGTTTTGGATTATTATTTTACATGTGTTCAGCGGCATTTTATCTCCCTCTTTTGTCAGGTTAGCCCACCAAATAGCATGTATTCTATATAACTTTGTTGATAATCATTTATATGTAACTTAATGAAATATGTAATCTAAATGAAACATTTACCAAAGGTGTAAAGGATTGGCAGAAAAAGACCTCGGATACAGAAGAGTCCAATGCACAGGCAGAGGCTCATACATAATATCCCTACCAAAAGAATGGGTAGAAGACATAGGCTTGAAGCGAGGTAGCGAAATCGCCTTCAACATCCAATCTGACCAAACCCTAGCGTTGGTTCCAAGAGTAATAATGGAAAAAGAAGGCAGAGAAAACGGAAACAAACCCAAAGAATACCTCATAAACATAGACCCAAAAGAACCCCCACAGTCCACCCTGCGCATGATCCGCGCGCTGTACGCCATAGGCGCCGACATCATAAGAATCCACTTCAAAAACCTCCCGGACGCCACAAAAAACAAAAACGAAATAAAAAACCTCGCCAGAGACAATTTTTTAGGCTCAGAAATAATCGATGAAACCCAAGATGAAATCACCCTCCAAATCCTGATCAAACACTCAGAATTCCCAATCGAAAAAGCTGTCAGAAGAATGGCAATCGTAGCTCTCGCCGCTAACCGCGACGCCATCGCTGCGCTAAAAGACAAAAACACCGCCCTTGTCGAAAGCGTCATAAGCGCCCATAACGACGTAAACCGCCTTGGACTATACATTGTTCGCCAGCTAAAGCACGGGATAGAACGCAATCTCTACCGTGAACTCGGCTTTAAAACGCCCAAAGAGTTCCTGCTCTACCGCATAGCTGTAAACGACATAGAGAGCATTGCGCAAAACGCCATGAACATCATAAACAACATTGGCTCACTGCAAAAACTAATCGATGAGGAAACGCTCTTCATAAAAGACCCCGTTGATGAGGAGATTTACAATCAACTTGTCTATTTCAGTTCGCAAGCCCACCAACTCTACGATGAAGCCATTAAGGCACTGTTCAAACGAGATTACAAGGACGCGGAAAAATTAATTTCCAAACGTGAAGCCCTCCTTCCGCTTGAAAACGAATTAATTCTTTTGATGTCGAGCAAAAAACTTGACCCAAACATCGCGTCGGTGCTGCGGTTAATCTTTGAAAGTTCAAGGCGCGTAATGGATTACAGCCGCAACATGGCAGAACTAACCCTTAACCGCACAGTAGAAGAACAATGCTCAACACTAACATACAAATAACTTCTTTTTTGCTTAAGGAACCCTGAATAGATTTAATTCTTAATGTCCCATTAATTGTTCATGATACCTATGAAGGAACTGACCAAGAAATTGAAAGCCTCAGGTATTGACGTCTCAAAGATTGACTTGGAAGCAGCCATTAAATATTATGAAGAAAGCAGAAAGCAAGAATGTGCGGATACCCTTAAAACGATGGATAATAAGCAACTGAAGATTCCTGACAAGGAAATCCGAGAAGAAATTAACAGAGCTAGAAAGAAAAAACCCAGAGTTTTTTTAGAGAAGTAAGTGATTGGTGCTCCGGCCGGGATTTGGACCCGGGTCGCCGACTCGAGAGGCCGGCATACTTGACCGGACTATACTACCGGAGCTCGGGACAAAAGGTTCGTTCTTAGAAATAAATAGGTTTTGTACCCTTGAATCAAAACGGGTTAAGAGCGGAAGTTGAGCTCAACGCGAGGTTTTTGCTGGTTTTGCACTTCTTTCGGGGTTGGCAGGAATCAGCAGTCTGCGGGATTTGTAGAATGCGTATCCAACAACTATGAAGGTTACAATCGTCGGAATGTACGATGGCAACTCAACGCCGAAGCTTTCAACAAGCATGAAAAATCCTAAGAAACCAATTGACGTTAAGGCGCCGTTTTTGAGGTATTTGTATTTGCCGATGGTGTCTACGCCTTTCACGGTTAATTCCCTTACTACGATGGCGCCGATGCCCATGCCGATGAGTATCAACAGCAAATTTATTGTGAACGCAAATGCTCCAACAACGCCGTCGAAACTGAATGTGGCATCCAAGACTTCCAGATAAACGAACTTTGAAAGATCACTTAATCCGCTTGACCCAACAACCATGTTCTCTTCACCTGTTTTAGCGGTTTCCCTAAGACCATAGATTATGAAGAAAGTTGCGCTGCCTACTGCTGCAGCAAGCATCATAAGCGGATTGTAACGTGCGAAATACATTATGGTAACGAGTATGACAGCTGCGACGGCGAAGAACCAGGCGCCATGCTTCTCTTTTAGGAACCTCTCTAAGTACAGGTTGTCTTTTTGTTCAAGAAAAAGCCAGTGAAAGTAGAGGTACAAAAGGAAGACAGCGCCGAACATGAGAATTACAGGTTTCTGTATGGTGATGGCTTGGGCGGCAACTTGGCTTTGTCCTGAAAAAGCAAGAAAGATTTCGGATAGGCTTATGGTCGGAACGGAAATCCAAACTATAGCTAAAGGTAGCAGAAACCTAACAAGAAACACTGAGGTTAGGATGCCGATGAAGAGAAATCTTTTGCGCCACAGCACGCTCATCGTTTTTAGCACGGTGGCGTTTATTACTGCGTTATCTACGCTGTTGACAACTTCGAAGACAATCAAGCCGATAACTATCGCAATTGACTCTACCAGTGACACAGTTGAAGCACGCTCAACTTATGGCTCTCTTGTATAAAAAATGTTTTTAAAAAACAACCCCCCTTGCCTGAATGCAAAAAACAAGAAAAAACAAGAGACAAAAAATTTGTTTTAAAGTAGAACTAAAAAAGAAAATTAAAGGGGAAAATTATTCTTCGCCCATGCCGCCCGGCATTCCGCCGCCTGGGCCACCTGGACCGCCTTTTGGCGCTTTAGATGTTATGACGTCGTCTATGCGCAGTATCATGGCTGCTGATTCCGCTGCTGATTTGATAGCTTGCTCTTTGACTACGATTGGTTCGACCACGCCGTTAGCGATGCTGTCTTGTAGTTTGCCTGTAAACACGTTGATACCCATGAACTTACCGT
The DNA here is from genome assembly GCA_003151735.1 of Candidatus Bathyarchaeota archaeon. Classification (GTDB taxonomy): domain Archaea; phylum Thermoproteota; class Bathyarchaeia; order Bathyarchaeales; family Bathycorpusculaceae; genus Bathycorpusculum. Next base: position 19,144 of record PLYI01000001.1, read on the forward strand.
TTTCTTTGTCATGCACTTGACGTAACTCTACGAGTATGTCGATTGGCTCTAAGCCTGCGTTCTCAGCGAGTGTGCGTGGGATAACTTCAACTGCGTCTGCGAATGCTTCTACTGCGAGTTGCTCGCGTCCGCCGACTTTGGTTGCGTATTTGCGTAGTTCCTTTGCGATTTCAATTTCTACTGCTCCGCCGCCTGCGACGATTTTGTTGTTTTCTAGTACGTCTGAGACAACTGAGAGTGAATCGATCATCGCGCGTTCGGCTTCGTCAACCATGCGTTCTAAGCCTGCGCGGATTAGGATTGCAACGCTGTGTGGGTCTTTGCATTTTTCGACGAAAATCATTTTGTCGTCGCCGATTTTGCGTTCTTCAACGTGTCCTGCCATTCCGAGGTCTGCTTTCTTTAGGTCATCTAAGTCGCTGACTATTCTTCCGCCTGTGGCTCTTGCGAGTTTTTCCATGTCGGATTCTTTTACGCGGCGTGCTGCCATTATGCCTTCTTTGGATAGGAAGTGCTGGACCATGTCGTCGATGCCTTTTTGGCAGAAGATTACGTCTGCGCCTGAGGCTTTGACTTTTTTAACCATGTCCTGCATCATGTCGGTTTCTTGGTCTAGGAACGCTTTCATCTGTGAGGGGTCTTTTATTCGGATTTCAGCGGTGATTTCGGTTTTCTCGATTTCTAAGGCTGAATCTAAGAGTGCGATCTTTGCGTTTTCCTTGATTTTTGGCATTCCTGGGCTGACGACTTCTTTGTCTATGATTATGCCTTGGATTAGTTGGGTTTCAAGGAGGCTTTTGCCTGTTTTTTTGACAAGTTGGATGTTGTCTATGTCAGCGATTGTTTTGTCTCCGCGTTTTTCAGCGATTTGTGATACTGCGTCGATGGATATTTCTGCTAGGTGGTCTTTTGCTGAGCCAACTGCTTTGCTGCTCATTGAGGTTAAGGCTACTTTGAGGAGTGTTTTGCGGTCGTTGACGTCGAGTGGTACCGACATTTTTTCGATGGCTTCGATTGCTTTCACGGAGGCTTTTCTATAGCCGCTTACCAGAATTGTTGGGTGAATGTTTTGGTCAAGGAGCTCTTCAGCTTTTTTGAGTAATTCGCTTGCAAGAACGACTGCGGATGTTGTTCCGTCGCCTACCATGTCATCTTGGGTTTTTGCGATTTCAACCATCATTTTTGCAGCGGGGTGTTCAACGTCGATTTCTTTAAGGATGGCTGCGCCGTCGTTGGTGATGGTGATGTCGCCTAGGCTGTCGATAAGCATTTTATCCATGCCTCGTGGGCCAAGTGTGGTTTTTAGTACCTCACCGATTACTCGTGCTGCCATGATGTTGTTTCTTTGGGCTTCTTTGCCTCTGCTTCTTGTTGTTCCTTCTTTAAGGATGAGGACTGGTTGTCCTGAACCTGTTGTTGTTAAATACGCCATACTATCATTCCCTACATTACTAGAACTTGTTTAATTCGGATTATTGCAAAAATCAAACGTGAATATAAACTTTAAGGCTTACTAAAGGTGTTGTAGCGTTATTTGTTTTGTTAATTAATCTTTTGTCGGTAGTGATTTTCGTTTTTGTTTCTTGTCTGCTTACTTTAGTGCTCTTTTTTTTGTCTATAGCCCCCTTTTCGGAGGATCAGAATTTTCTTAGAGGATTAGAGCTGTTATTGGTTTTGGTGATTAAAGATTGCCATCTACCGCTTCATCTGTAGGTTTCTTTGTGTGGGTGTGGTGCGATAAAAATGCACACTACACTTGGAGCTTAGGAATTGTTTGGTTTTTTGGTTTGGGTTGTTTCTCTCTTGCGGTTTGAGTGTGGAAAGAGAGGTTGGTTCACACAGTCATCATGGATGCTATGTTGGGCAGTGTGAGTGTAGTGTGGGGGTATGTTGGTGTTTCTGTTTCTGTGTCGATGAGGTTTTTTGTTGTACAGTTCTTGTTTTTTTGGTCTGGTAGATACTTTGGCGGAATGCATTGAGAGTGTTTTAGATGCAGATTTACTGCTCTAAAGTTCAAGCTTTTGATTTACAGATTTATACTTTCAACAAGTGTAGGGCAACCCAGCAGTTTGTACTTTTGAAATCAGGCCAAAAACATTTATGCCAGAACTGCTTAGAGCAAAACTGCAAAGCGAGCAAAAGCAAAAATAACCAGTCCACATTCATTCCTTTCCTGAGATAACTTCTATGATTAACGGCTTCAACCTCATAGCAACAACCTCCCGCGGCAACGAACGTCCAATGACCAATGAAATACTCTACCTACTCAAAGATGAACTGGGTGATGCCGAGGCACAAGCTTCCAAAACTAAAGTCCGCGGCTTAATCGTCGCCAAAACCGCGCTCAACCCCATTGCGGTGATAGAGAAATTCCATACAATCCTGAAAGAGCGCCCATACGAGTTCCGCTATGCCCTAAGAATCCTGCCAATCGAGCGGGTTGTGCCAACAGACCTTGAGGAAATTAAAAAAGCCACGGCAGAATTAGCTGCAAAAATTGGTGAGAACGAAACCTTCAGAGTTACGGTTGAAAAACGCTTCACAACCCTTCACACCAAGGATCTGATTGAGGCAGCAGCAGGAGATATCAAAAACAAAGTTAATTTGGAAAGCCCAGACAAAATCTTGCTCGTTGAAGTTTTAGGCGCGTTGACGGGTTTGTCGGTGCTGAAGCCGAATGAGGTTTTGGCTGTTATGCAAGAAAAAATGCTTTAACTCAGAGCTGAGTCGCTAGCAGTGCAACGAGTTCGATAACCAAGTTGACAATTGCTTTCTCCGGGCGGCTGTTCTCCACAGTTTTTAGTTCTTGGTCGGTGATTTTGAAGGCTTTTTTGATTTTTGTTTCCTTGTTTTTTGTCATTTCAAGAACAGCGGCGTCTGGGTCGCTGCCAACGCTTTTGGTTACCTCTTCAAGTGCGTTTTCGATTTGTTTTGGGTCATCGCCGATAATTATCATTGCCATGCTCTTTGTTTGGGTTTTTATTCCGCAGCGTTCGATGGCTTTTTGTATTTGGCGTTGTGCTGAGGCGTAGAGGATTGTTTCCATGGCGGGGGTTTTGGATAAGTTGGTTTTGTTTTTGAAGGCTTGCAGGGCGTTTAGGACGGCGAAGTACAGGTGTTCCTGCGTCGCGATTAGATCGGCGTCAAAGAATTGGATGTCTATGTTTTGGCGTGTTTGTTTTCGGTTTGCTTTCAAAAATGCCTCTGCCTTATCGAAGGCTATGTTTTTGTAGCCTGTTATTTCCACGTATTTGCCAAATTCTTCTATGTGCTGCAGCATTTCCGGGTTCCTTACGGTATGTCTTTTAGGAGTTTTTCAGCTAGCTTTTTTGGTAAGCCTGCTTTTACGAGTTTTGAAACTTCCTGATTTAAGCTGCGCTTGCCCTGTTGTTTTTGCTTTATTTTTCGCAGGGTTTCTTTTGTGTCCCAGGGAAACACTACCCAGTTGGTGGTTTGTTTTTCGTAGAAGTCAGGAGTCACTGTGGATTGGGGTTTTCTGTACAGGGTGGCTGTTTTGATTTCTTCGGCTCCCAGCTGCTGGAGCAGGGTTTTGGCAAGTTTTAGGCTTCTGCCGCTGTCTGCGATATCATCGACTAACAGGACTTTTTTATGGGTTATTTGGGCGGTTAGGGTTTGTTTTAGGGTCGGTTCTTTACTTGTTTGGTTGATGTCTGTGTAGAACTCTATTTGAATGAAGCCGAGTTCGGGGATTTCTAATAGGTCGGTTAAGATTCGGGCTGGAACCAAGCCTCCTCGTGCGATGGCAACGATGATGTCTGGTTTGCAGGGTTGATTTTGGATTTTTTGGGCTTGGCATAGGAGCATGTCGTAGATTTGGTTCCATGTGGGAACTTCATAGTCTATTTCGGCAGGCAACTTTTTTCCTTCTGTCTGGGAAACTACAATTTTGGGTTCTGTTAAGCCTTTCGATAACCAACTTCCCCATGCCTATTTTATGGCAGTGTATTTTTGGAATTTCAGCTATTTACCGATTTTTTGTGCATGTGGTTCTATTTTTATGATTGATTTTATTGGTGCTTGATGTGTGTTTTGGCTAACTTGGTTGTAGGTTTATTAAGGGGGTGTCGTTATAATTTTATTCGGGAGATAGGCGTCTGGAGATATGTGTCGTCTTTCGTAATATAGTTTATATGCCTTGGCGTCTTTTTCCAATAACAATAAACAAAGAAAGGAGACATAAAAAATGGTGAAGAATGTGGACGAAGAGAAGATAAAGCGCGTGCTCACAGAGCCCAAGCTAGCCGCCGTGAAATCGATGCTTGAGAAAGATCATGCAATCGACTGTTTGCTGCTGCTCCATGTTGGTCGCGGCAAATGGAAAGATGCTAAAGATTTTATGCGAGAGAACAACTTGACTCTAAGCGATGGCACCTTTAGGGCTAGGATGATCGAGATTGAATCCCTAGGTTTAGCTAAGAGTGAACGTATCGACCCCCTCAAAAAATACTACGTTAAAACTGAACTTGGGGAAAAAGTAGCGAAGCTTCTTCTCGGTTTTTTTGACGAACTCGATGTCAAAAGTTAATTTTTAAATGGATGGCTCAATAGCCGTTCTCTTTCTTTATTTTAATGATTATTGTTGGGAAGTCGTGAAAGATGACCCTGATGTTAATGTTATTTTAAGTGCGGCTTTTGAGGACAAAGTTGACTGAATAGTTTCGGGAGATAAGCATTTGCTTGCTTTGTAGGGGAATTTAGGTATTCTTTTAAGGAATTAGGGTTGTTTTGGGGTAATTGTGTAGTTGTGTTCAGCACATCTATAATATTGTGTAGTAAGACGTAATATTTAAAAGTCAGTTTTTGTCGATAAGTATTACAAACCTACAAGAAGGTTAAAAACAAAAATGAACACATACCTAAGAAAAATAAAGAAAAACTCAAAAGCCCTCAGCCCAGTCGTAGCATCAATCATCCTCATCGCCGTCACCGTCGCAGTCAGCGTTGTCGTTGCAGCATGGATGGGAGGAATGTCTCTCGGTCTCATGGGTAACGCAGAGCAACTTTCAGTAACAAATGTCCAATTCAATGCAGCTACCACAAATAGTGTTACAATTAGCATACGTAATAACGGCGGTTCTGATGCGACAATTAGTAAAGTCTATGTGAATAGTCAAACAAGCTTTGGTATTAGTCCAGTAACGCTCTATAGTGCAACACCTACGATAATTCCTAAAGGAAACATTACAGATGTCACTGTAAATCTAAATTGGGTATCAGCCACCAGCTATGAATTCAAATTCACAACAGCCAAGGGCAACAACATAAACTATGCTCAAGTAGCTCCATAATTAGATCTTTAGAAATTCGGGGGTAAGGTGAAGCAAGCATTCACCAATCTTTCCTCTTTCTTTATTAAAAAAATCAGGAGATAAAAATCATGGTAACACAAATCAAAGAATTCACATCCGCCCAAGCAATAGCTGAGGCGTTAGATAAGCAACTGTCTGAAACCAAAAGCGTGTTGGGCGAGTACCTGCGAAAACTCGATGAAATCCGCACCCTAGCGGAGAAATCTAAAAAAGTCCGGGAAGTCGTCCTTAAGCTCGCGGGCAAAAAGGCCCCAACAGAGAACGCAAGCGAAATCACAGTTGGAACCTTAAACATTATTTTGGATGCTAACCCATTCCACGAGTTAACCGCCATAGAATCCGTCGTTCGCAGCCACCAAGAAAGGCTGTTGGTTTTGCAGAAGGTGCGTGAATCCTGTAAATGGCTTGACCAACTCGGCGACACTGAAGGCCTCAGGTACCTTGTGGTGGAAGACGAAGGCATTCCAGAGCGGATCCTGTTCAAGATATCTTAGGATTAGGAAGGGAAAGGCAAACGGCGACTGAGGCTTATTCTGATGTTCTCCAAACGATCATAGATGAATTCAGGATCATAAGCCCGGAAACCAAAAACGCCTTAATATTCAAAAGTAACGGCCAAACCATAGCCAACACAAAAGCAACAACCGAAGACCAAACCAAAAGACTCATCCTCAACTTCATCAACATCGCATCGCAAGCTGAATCAATCGGCGGCATAGAAAACCTAACTATCCTAGCAGCCGACAGCCAACTCGCCATCACTGCAATGAACAGCCTTTATTTGGCAACGGTTTCTTCGCGGGCAGCAAACCCAGAAATTGTTAAGTCATTAACGCATGTTTTGGTTCCTACTGTTGTTAGGCTTGTTGACCAAGTTGCATCTTTGCTTCCGGAAAACCAGCCGTCCCAAGCTGTCCAGATTGAAGAGAAACCGATTGAAGAAACTGTCCAGCCTATCCAGCTCGTTGAAGAAAAACCGCAAGTTGAACCCGAACACATCACTGAACCGCAACCACAATTTGAGCCCCTTCCGCCAAAAACGCCTATAAACCAGTTCATGGTGGAAAAACTATCTGGAATGCTAGTCCCGGTTGATACTGTGCGAATAGATGGGGAAATTATAGCGAAATGGACTGAGCTATATGACGGCAAAGAAATTAAGACGGTAAACATCGAAGCCTTAGATGGAAAAAAGACCACGTGCAAAGTCAAAGCGATAAAGGAGTCAAAATCCAACGCCAAAGGAGTCATCCAAATTCCAGAGAGAATTCTTCAAACGCTGCAAACTGAAAAAGGCAAACTGGTCATGGTTAAGCCAATAGTTGAATAACGGAGGGCATGATGTTGAAGCAGAAAACAACCATTGAAACAATATCAGAATCACCAGAACCTACTGAAGGCGCCGCTGTTATTTCGGTCGGAGCTGAAAACTCTGAGTTCGCAAGTTTAACTACGAGTTTAGCTGAAATACGCAAGCTCAAAGGCGTCATGGGTTACATTCTAAGAAGCAACAGTTCAGCCATAATTGACCTAACTGAACAGGACAAAATAATCGAATACGCCATTTTATCAACTCAAATCTCCGAGTCAAGCCTGGAAATCGCGAAACAATTCAGCCTGTCGGATATAGAGAGTGTGTTGGTTGAGGGCAAAAACGTTAAGGTGCTTTGCATGAGTGTTGGCGAAAACAAAATCAGCGTTTTTATGGAGAAAACTGCCACTCACGCCTGGATAATAAAGAGAATTCTCCTGTAACTGTCGGCTCTAATTTTTTCGTCGTTTTAACACTGTTTCTTAACATGCTGATGACTGTGTAAAGCGCCAATGCGACCCTACCTCCTTTAGTGATTTTTCACCTACCCTCTATCGTTTCTGCAATGAGTTTATAATAGGATCCAAATATGCCGCCCTGGTTCAATTGTTCCATTTCTTAAAAATAAACAATCAAGCCCTACGCTAATAACTAAGGCTGTTACTCCTAAAACGGAGGCGACGGTTGCAATTGGTTAAGGCTCTGTAATATCGATTCTAGTGGTCATCTGTTTCGTTACTGTTTCATTAATTGTAAAGTTAACAAAGAAAAAAACAGCATCAGTAAAGCTGGTCATAAATTAAATATTTTTTTAAAGAGTTTGGAGCTTAACATCAACTTAACGTATGCTTAATATGCAGCTTTTTTGTATGGCTAAATGTAGGTTCAGAGAAGAATTTTCGTTAAAGTCAACGGTGAACCATAACTGTTAACCATAACCCAACAGAAGAAACATAACGAAGGACGATGGCAGTCAGATACATTAGAGTCTTTTCCAGAGATGATAAACGAAGATGCAGTTTTGTGGGTAGACGTTGAGGACCCATCAAGCTACGAAATCAAAGCATAGGAAAGCATTTTGAATTAAATGAACTAAAGCTAAAAGAACTTACAGAGGAGGGGCAACGGTCAAAAATTGAAGAGTAGGAGAACCATGTTTCATGCATCCTCAATTTTCCAAAAAGAGAAGGCTTTGTTTCCGACCAAAAAATGGAACGACTCTCGTTGCTGGTTGGGAAAAAGTGGATTATTACAGTTCACAAGGGCTATTCGGACATAACATGCGCAGTTTACAAGAAAATCAGCGCTCACGGTTACTTCGCGCTTTCCCTTTCGCCATCCACAGACATTCTCTTGTATATATTCTTGGATTTAATCACAAACGAGTTCTTTTTGATTTCTGACCAAGTGCATGAAAGACTCCAGAATTTGACTAAAAAGGCAGGAGCCCTCTTTAGGGAAACGCCCAAGCAGTTGGACAGGAGTTTTGGATTAGAAATTGCTAAGTCAAGAGACCAAGTGTTGGTCATGAGACAGTCTATAGGACCCATGCGTGAAATGGTGGGAAAAATAACAAGAGGCGAATTTGCTCTTGTTTCCAGCGCTACACTGCCACGCTTTGAGGATCTCTACGACAGAACAATCTCGTTGATTGAAGTGGTAGACAACCACCGTGAAGAAATTAGCGATGTAGGAGACATCTTGATTAACGTTCAAACGTTAAGCACAAACAACATAATCAGAATATTAACAATTATCTCAGCAATCTTTTTGCCTCTGGCTTTGATAGCTGAAATGTATGGGACCAACTTCGGAAAAGGATTCTTGATACCTGGCAGCAGTAGCGCCTACGGGTTCTATGGCATGGTCGCGATTATGGTTTGCGTAGCGGTGGGTCTCATAGTAATTTTCAGAAGAAGAGGCTGGTTATAAGATAACGCGGAAACTCAGAATCTAACGATATAACGCTTTTCAAAAAACTAATTAAAAATTTTAGAAACTAAAAATAGAAAAGTTTAGTAGAAGTTGCGGGCTTCTTTGCGTTTCTCTGCTTCTTCGTAGAATCGCAGAACTTCATCGATGATTTCCACGTTAGAGAGCAACATGCGTCTGCAACAGTACCGTTTCAAGCCTAAGCTGTCGAGTACGTCGCTGGCGTTCTCGCCTGTCTTTATTCGGCGGGTGAATTCGTCCCATCGGTCGCCAACGAGTTTGCCGCAGGTGAAGCATCTTACGGGAATAATCATTTTGTTTTTTCTCTCCTTACCTGTAGCTTTTCTGTTCTTTGGACCGTGCGCCTGCTCCGCCGACTTTCTTTGTTTCTTTAGTTCTGCTGTCTCCAGCAATCATGGTTCGGTCGTATTCGTTAAAGACGGTGCGCAGGTGAGTGCTCTTAGTCCATTTGAGGAGTGCGTTTGATATTGCCATGCGTGCTGCTTCTGCCTGTCCCATGTATCCTCCGCCGCTGGTTTTGACATCCATGTCAAGTTGCTGCCAAACGTCTGCGCCTGCTTGCAGGAGGGGCTCCATGATTTTTGTTTTCGCGATGTCAGGTTCGTAAATTTCAACTGGAGTGAGGTTTATTCGCACTCTGCCAACGCCTTGTTTGACTATGGCGCGGGCAACTGCGGTTTTTCGCTTTCCACTAACGACTAAAACTTTTTTTGCGGGCATAATTATTCCATCCTATTGAACCATCCGATTTCCTTCGCCAACTCCCCAAGGGTAAAGTGTGGCCCTTTCAGGTTTATTGAATTGGCTTCTTCGAATGTTATCATCTTTTGGTCTTTGAATTCAAGTGGCACGCCCATAAATACCTTCAGCCGTTTATAGGCGTTTTTGCCTTTAGGCTGTTTGAAGGGAACCATGCCGCGTACGGTTTTGCGTAGGAAACGGTCAGGTCGACGGTAATGGAAAGGTCCACGCATTGGTGCGCCAACTTCGAGGAATTTGTGTGCTTCTAAAACTTTGCTTTTCTTTTTGCCAGAGAACACAGCTTTTTCTGCGTTGAGGATGATTACTTCTTCGCCGTTTAGTAGTCGTTTGGCAACTTTGCTGCACATTCGGCCAACGATTAAGCCTTCAGCGTTCACGAAGGTTATTGGGGACTGGGTTGTTGTTGACATTTTTTCACCGTATGATTTTTACGTTTGAGCCTTTAGGGTTTTTTTCCATTAGCTCTGGGATCGTGATGTATTTTGCTTTGACAGCGTCAAGCTTGGCTTTTGCTGTAGCTGAGATGTCGAATGCTGCTACAGTTACAGCGTGCTCTATGTTGCCTGAAGCTAAAAGTTTACCTGGAACAATCACTACGTCGGCTTTTTTGGTGTGCCTGTTCAGTTTGCTTAGATTAACTGCGACGCGTTGGCTGCGTGGTTTTGCTAAGTGGTCAGCGACGTCTAGCCAGATGGGTGCTTGTTTTTCTCGGCTTTCCTTCTTTAGAAGACCTATAAGATCGATTAATTGAGGGTTTGTGGTTTTTGTTTCTCTCATTGTGGTTCAGCCTTTATCTGTTCTTCAAACTCGTTTAGTTGTTTGCCTAATAGTTTAATGGCTTCTTTTAAGACCCGTTCTGGAGGAAGCGCACCTGTGGATTCAATACTCATTATAAAGGAGTCCTTCTCCCATTCAACTTTGAGTGGCGAGGGTTTTTGTGGACAAGCAACAACGCAGTCCATGCATAGGTTACATGCCAAAAGGTCGCGGACATCGATTTTCTCGTTCTTGACAACGTAAACTTTTTTGGGGCAGATATCAGCGCATTTTTGGCATCCGTCACATTTCCCAGTTGGAGTTGTGATTTTTGGGTAGTATTTGTATGCGCACATAGAAACTGGCTGCCATTTTGCGTGAGTTTTGCCGATTCCAAGTTTTGCGTATGCTTCAAGCTTTAGTTTCTGGTTTTTTGCCAGTTTAACTATTGGGATTTTATCTGAAACCGGAACGATTTCGGGGTTTTCAGAGACTATTTCTCCTGAGTAAACAGTTCTTGTTCCGTCCTTTGCCTCAGCGTCAAGCGTCAATGTTACGCGGCATTGTGAACAGCCGAATTCGCTTTTGCACTCGCATTCTTCAGGAAGGCTGTAGGCGTCCAAATCAGTCTTCAGGGGAGTAAGTCCCAATCGGTGAGAGATTATTTCATCTTGTAAAATTGAGGAGTTTTCTACCATTACAACTTCTTCAATTGCCATGCAGGGAACCTCAGCAAGCGCTAAGCGGCGCAGAGCATTCATTAAGGGAACGTCCGCATCTCTGACAGCTATGCGGAGGTTGATATCGTTTTTTTCAAGGACTTCTATTTTCACTTGCTACACTCCAATAAAGCGCCATAATAGGCTATTGCAACAAACGAATCACAAGGCAATGATAAAAACGTTTCGTGTTATTCTTGAAATATATGGAAACCACTAAACAATTCTTTTCCATGACTCATACTTCTTAACCCTTATAGCCAAGGTTGCCTATTAATTTAATTGAGGGCATTCCCCGAAGACTTGAAACTTCATAACAACCCCTCATAGCCCGTATCAAAACACGAAAGTTAAATCAAAATCGATAAACGCGGCTGGTTGTTGATGGCTACCAAGCATGCCTGAATTGCAACGCCACTATTTTACATTGCTTTATTGGAACTGGTAGCTTGCCGCCACAAAGTTAAGCCCATTCTAAAAGGAGGCGAAGGGTTACAAAAAGGCGACTATGGGGTGAAAGATTTTAAAAATAGAAGATTACGAGGCAGTCAAAAAATGGTTCCTCACGAATAGTGGTGAACACCGCTTTGAATCTTCAACAGAAGAAGACTACATCAAATTACTTAAAGCATGCTGCATGTGTACAGGCAAAACACCCGATGAATTAGCGCATTGCAAAAACATAGAGAAGGAAAGAAGCACTGTAGCAATAACATTAAGAGAAAAAGGATTAAAAATTCTTAACATAGCACAAAAACTCAACGTGCTCAACAACTTTTGGATTCACAATGGACGACAAATTATGGACACCTACAGAGGCTTTATAACCGCATAAGCAGTGAAATTGAACGAGCATTTTACAAAAATTTTCCCGTTAAAAAAATTAATTATAAATTAAAGATTAAAAACTTGGAATAAAAAAATATATTTGTATTAAAATAGAAGGGAAATTGAGTTTAAACTCTTCTTCCTCTTCTTCCACCAGGCCTTCTTGTGCCATCGTGGGGAATTGGTGTGACTTCTTCGATGCGTTCAATTTTGAAGCCGAATCGTGCTAATGCTCGGATAGCTGCTTGTGCTCCTGGTCCAGGTGTTCTGGGTCCTGCGCCGCCTGGAGCTCGGACTTTGATGTGGATAGCGGTTATTCCTTTGTCTCTTGCTACTTCGGCTGCTGCGGTAGATGCACGCATAGCTGCGTAGGGTGAAGATTCCATGCGGTCTGCTTTAACGAACATTCCGCCTGTGGTGCGAGCGATGGTTTCTGCGCCTGAAATGTCAGTGATGTGGATTAAGGTGTTGTTGTAACTGCTGAAGATGTGGACAATTGCCCACTTCTCGTTGCGCTTGTTGTTGGGAGCGCTCAGAATCTGCCGCCTCCGCGTCCGCCTCTGCGACCTCTTTGAGGTGGTCTAGCTTCAACTTGTTTAGCGACCACTGTTAATCCAACTCGCAACGCGTGCTCTTGGTTTGCTATTGCGCTTTCGGGTGAATAAACGATTTTTGCTTCTGCTTCTTTTGGAACGATGTATCCTGGAATTGTTACTCTGCGGCCATCGATTGTTACGTGTCCATGAGTGATCAGTTGACGTGACTGGAAAACCGTTCTTGCTAAGCCCTTGCGGAAAACGATTGTTTGCAACCTGCGTTCCAAGATGTCTTCGATTGTCAAGTCTAAGACGTTATCTAATACTGCGGTATCCTGAAGAATACCCTTCTTTTTCAGTTGAGCGAGCAATTCATTTTCCATTTTTGCTCTCTCTTCAGTGGATTTGCTGATGAGTGAACGTGCGATGCTTCTGGTTTTAGAGAGGGTAGTTTTGTGGCGCCAGAGTTCATGTTTGTTTCTTAAACCAAATTGCCCCAGGAGTTTAAGTTCTTCTTGGAGAACATCTTTTCTCCATCGGAAACGTGGAGTATCAAATTTCTTACGCTGTTTCTTCGGATCTCCCATATTTATTTGCCTCCTTCAGCAGCTGGTGCTCCACCGGGCTTCTGCATCAGAGTCTTCTTCTTAACTCCTAAAGCTTTACCTGCTCTTCCAGTGGTTTTTGTTCTTTGACCACGTACTTTCAAGCTGTAAGCATGGCGGTATCCACGCCAAGACCTGATTTCTTTGGCTCCATCAATGTCAGTTTTAATTTTTAATGCAAGATCAGCGCTCAAAACATGTTGGTCTTTTCCTGAGTCTGCGTCTTTTCGACGGTTAAACATCCAGCTTGGTATACCGTATTTAACTGGATCCTTAATGACATCTTCTATTTTTGAGATATCTGACTCTGTGATAAAGCCCACTCGCAAGTCAGGGTTTACGCCTGCCTTTTTGAGGACTGCGTTTGCAAGAGCAGCGCTTAGACCTTTAACTTGCGCCACTGCGTAAACAGTCTTTAAGGTACCTTGAACGTCTGTACCCATTATACGAAGTATATAGCGATATTCCTGCTGTGACATGCTAAGTTTTCATCCGTTTTTTAACTTTAAAGCATATACGAAATATGGCGGTATTTATTTAAACCTTCCTTTCGAAAAAGTATTATAAACCGTCAACGTAAAACACGGATTATTGCAATCTTTGTTGAACAACGCCATTTCCAGCGAAACCTAAATACCTTTCAACAAACAATAAAACCCGAAGAAACCCAATGGACACAATAATGGTTATTGGCTTGATAGCCGCTGCATTAACAACAGGCGCTCTATTGCCACAGTTAATCAAGGTTTGGAAAACAAAATCAACCAAAGACATCTCCACCGGAATGTTCGCGCTGACATCTGCTGGAGGGCTCGTATGGTTCATTTATGGATTATTTGTAAACAATTTTCCGATTATTATTGCCAATTCCTTGGCTTTCCTCCAAGCTATCGCAATTCTATTTTTCAAAATAAAATACAAATGATTCATTCAGCTCTTCAAAGGTTGCTAAGGATGGGATCACATGGAAAGTTGCGTAGCCAAGCGATGTTGTGTCGTTTGTTACTTGAGGAAAGTCAATCATGACGTTACCATCCAAAAGAACCTAGAGTTGGTGCCATGTAAACCTTGAAACTTCGACCACGAAATCCGAAGTACTGTTCGGGACGTTGTAGATGGCTTACGACTGCTCCCTATTCTCCATCAGCGCCCCGTCCAGGCCAAAAACACAGATACTCCATTGATTTTTGGCGGTAATCAAGGCTTGAACTGTTACGCATTGAAATCCATTGAAGTGCACGGGCGCCTTAAAGTTAGGGTCTGAATTGTTAACGATCAAGCGGTTTTTATGCCAAGCCAAGTTTGCAGTTCCCAAGAAGTGAAATTTACTGTGGATGCGGCATTTTTTATTTGGCCAGTAGTTGCTATTGACGGTGTCTTTGTAAAAGTTGGGATTTACCCCAAGGTTTGAGCCATAAAAGCAACAATTAGAACAAAGATTACACAACTTAAGAGCAAGGTTTTCCGCATAGCAGTCACTAAACTGGCATTAATTCTTTAGTACATTTATAACATTTGAGTTTGGTAAACTGCCTACCCCTCTATCGTTTTCTGCAATGAACCACTATTAGGCTTCAAATATGCCCTAAAACACAAAAAAAGACAAACTATGCGTCTTCAACTACTTGCATAACGTTGATTGTTGAGTTTATCCATCGCAGGTAAGCGTTGAATGTTGCGCGCAGGGCAACGGTGTCATCAGCCTCAACAGTTAAAATCAGGAATAAACCGTCTTTTTCCAGTTTCACATTGGCTCGTCTGGTCACCATCGCGTTGGTTTCAGGAGTTAAAGCATCAAGAAGAGCGCAAAGTTGTTTTTGTGAAGAAAATTTTAAGCGTACAGAGCCCTTCGCACCGGTTGCCATTGAGCATTCCTGCTTAAGACAAGGTTTTCAAAGTAATAAACAAAAATTCAAAAAATAAACAAAAATTAAAAGGGAAGAAAGGTTTACTCGGTTTCAGTTCCTTCTTCAGTTGCCGATTCAACAGCGTCTACTGCTTTGGCTGTTTCTTCGATTGGCGCGCCTTTAGCTGCACGTTTAGCCACAACACCCAGCTTAGTTACTGGTGTGTATGCTCCGCCTGCAAAGGTGTATTCGCATTTGCTGCATTTCCAGATGCCTACGCTTTCGCGTGCTACGCGGTTAAAGCCGCAGTTTGGGCATCTGTGGGGCTTCTTGAGCTCAATCATTACTTTCATGTAGCGCTTTCTAACTGTGGAGCCGTAACGTACCCCTAAACCTCGTGTTGGACCAACTTTCTTCATCTTAGGCAACTTTTATCTCACCAATCAAGTTTCTTGCGCAGTTCTGCTGCTTTGTCCAGAGCAATCTTTGAGGCTTCTAAAATCTGTTGCGGTGTGAAATAGCCTGAGCCGCCCTTCTGAATAGCGCAGATAGTTCCGTCTTCTTTGGTTGCGAAGGTGATGCGTGAATCCATGACTTGTTCTTCTTCCAGCCAAGGGTCAACAATCAGGTGGTTGTTTATTTTGCCACATGTGACTGTTACGGGGTGACTCTTCATGGGTAGCGGTGTGTAGCCTTGTTTGATTTTTAGTTCGCCGTCTTTGATTTCGTAGTTGGGCATTTTTGTGTTCATTAGCGCTGCCATGGCAGCTATTGCTGCAGCATCAATTAGGTTTCCATCGTGATTAAGTATGTAGACGTCAACGAAGACCACGAACACTTTTTTGCCTGCTTCAATGACAAGTTTTTCGGTGTCGATGCATTTTGATTCCCTGATGCCTCTGTCGACAACGCGGGCTAGTTCAACTGATTCTTCGTTTGGTGGTCCCGGCTCAAAGTTGGGTGAAGCAACTGGCACAAGCTCTGCATTTACGGTTAAGACGCCGTCGTTTGGTGTGTCTGGGAACGGTTCGCCTGTTGAGACTTTGACGCCGACAAGAACCTCGGTTTTGCCAAGATATGCTCTTGCGGAGCCTTCAGCTTTCTCAATTATCCCTTGTTCGATTTTGATTTCGCGGGTATCCAGTAAACCTCGGTCGTCTAGGCGTTTGCCTTTCTCGAGGAGTTGCTCGATTTGTCTTAGTCTAACTTTAGTTACAAGTGATGACATTATTCTTCAACCTCTTTTACAACCATGTACTTGGTTTTTAATGCTTCCTTCTGCAATTCATAGATTTTTTTGCATCCTTCTATAGCCATGTTCACGGCTTTCTCGAATTCGGCAGGTTCCAAAATTCCATCCATCTGTAGCAGTGTAATTGCGTTTAAGCTTGGCATGTAAGCAACTGGAACATCTGCAGCTCCAAGTTTGTCTTCTGCATCGTATAGGTCTACAACTACTGTGTCGTCGACTTTTCCAGCTGCACATCCAACAACTAAATCGCGCATTGGAACACCTGCGTCTGCAATTGCTAATGCTGCTGCAGTGATAGCTGCACATCTTGTTCCTCCGTCAGCCTGCAATATTTCAACGAAAACATCCACTCCTGTTCTTGGGTAGAGTTCGAGGAATAGTGCTGGTTCAAGAGATTCTTTTATGACTTTTGAAAGTTCAACTTCTCTTCTTGAAGGTGCTGGAGATTTTCGTTCTTGCACGGAAAAGGGTGCCATGTGATAGCGGACTTTTAGAACCATGCGGTCAGCTTGCATAAGGTGTTTTGGATGCACTTCTCTTGGGCCGAATGCTGCGGCTAAAATCTTGTTTTTTCCATGTTCAACATAGGCTGATCCATCAGCATGTGAGAGTACGCCTACTTGAAGTTTTAAGGGGCGAAGTTCATCCGCTTTTCTACCGTCTAATCGGATGCCTTTTTTATCGATTAATTTTTCTGTTTTCTCATTCAACTTTGTTTTCCTCCACTCTAACTTGTTTCTTTTCTTTTAGCAACTGTGTAATGCGATCTGTAAGACCGCTTGTATGGGATTCTTCCTCAATCTTGCGGATTGCGGTTATAGCAAGTTCCTCATCTTCCAGGTTTTTGCCAGTGACCAAGATCATACCGTTTAATCCAAGGATGATCTGGCAGTTTGTTTCCTGTTTAATCATCGAGATCATTGAGCCTTTCCGCCCAATTATGCGTGGAATCTTTGTTGGTGTCACATGTAGGAGTTGGCCGCGAGTAATTTTTCCCAGTCCTGGTTCTCCAACGGTGAGTTGAGGGTCGTGTGCTCGGTCAAAGGATGCGATTTTGGCAACGATTAAGTCGCCTGCGGTTAAGACTTGGGATAACTCGTCGTTTTGAGGTTTAAAAGGTCTTGCAAGAACGTCTGACGCACGTAGGAGTGCTGTGTAGGGTGCTTTAATGTCGACGGTCCAGCCGTTGAATCCGACTTCAATAATTGTTCCTATAACTATGTCACCCATTTTTGGCACGTAAAAAGCCCTTAATGCAACAACGTTTACTTTTTTGTTGTCAGCGTCTACGAGTCCAATTCTTGAGGCATAAATCTTGCCTGCTTCCACATACGTGTTTTCGCCGGGCAGATAGTCGCCTTCAGCGAGCATTTCTCCGGGCGTTACAAGCTGTTTTTTTTCAAAGAATGTTGGCATAAAATCACCTATCATTTTTTTTCATTACTAAGAGATTATTTTTGCTTCTCCACTTCCCTTGGTTGCGTCGCCAAGTTTGTTTATCAGCGAAGCGTATAATCCAGCGGGTAATTCAATTTCGCCATACCATGAACCGTCACCGCGCCATTCTTCCCTTTTGATGGTGCCTAAAGTTTTGATTGTGCCGTAAGCTCTTGCCGCATGCTGCGTGGGTATCTTCACCGCAACGGTTACCTGCTCTATTTTAAGTGGCAAGATTGGCCGTAGAAGTTTAACTATGTCTTTGGCTTGTTCTTCAACTGGCTTGTATGGGTCTATGGGGTAGCGGATTTGCTCCATCGCGTTTTCTATGCGTGCAGGCGGATGCGGCAGATTCGTTTTTGGGTCAACTGCTTGGCGAGAAATGAAGTCTACTATTTGTCTTTTTTTATCATCGACCATTTTCCGTCTTTGGTCGGTTGTTAGTTGCAGGGTTCCTTTTTTTAGGATTTCATCTGCAATTTTTAGGGGGTCACATGTTTTGAAGGCTTTTTTCATTGCTTCTTCAGAAACTTTGGTGCCTTTGTTTGCGTCAGCAAAAATTATTTCAGCGGCTAAAACCTCAGTTATCCCCGCGATTTTGCCGTTTCGGTAGTCCAGCGCTTTCTGCGGCTTAACTAATACTTCAAAATGCTCATTTTCTCTTGTTAAGCGTGCGATGGTGAACTTTTCGCTCATCAGTTTTTCACTTGCTTGAACCCAGCTCTTTGATGTAGCCTTCCACTGTGTCGTCGTTTAGCATTTCCATTTTCTGGGTTGCTGAGGGGACGATTGCGATTTTGATTCTGGGGGGTAGTTGGCGTGCTTCGAGGGCTTTTACTAGGCATTTGACTGAGAGTTTTATGCTGTTGTCTAGGGTTAGGTTTTCTTTGTATTCTTCTTTTAGTATGGCAAGAACTGTTTCTCTTCCTGCGCCAAGTGCTGTGGCTTTGTAGCCTCGGTAGGTTCCGCTTGGATGTGTTCCGAAGACGCGTGTTCCTGTTTTGTCGACTCCGCCGAAGATTATGGAAACTCCGAAGGGTCTGACACCTGCGTGTTGGGTGTACATTTGTTGGATGTCGCATATGCGTTTGGTTACGACTTCTACGTCGATGGGTTCATCGTAGGTTAGTTTGTTGCTTTGAGCGTAGATTCTTGCTTGGTCAATTAGAATTCTGGCGTCGGAACTTAACCCGACTATGGCTGCGCCAATGTGGTCGTCTACTCTGAAGATTTTCCATGAGTACCCTGCTTCTTCAAGGACCTCAATGTTTTCTTCTGAACCGAGAACTAACCCTTCTGAACTTTGGATGCCTATGATGGTGGCCCCGCGGTTCACTAGTTCCATTGCATATTCTACTTGGAAGAGTCTTCCATCAGGGGAGAAAACGGTAATGGCACGGTCATATGCTCCTGGTGCTGCAAATACAGACATAATGTTAACCTCACTTTACACTATACACTTTTTCACAGTCTCATACAAATACCACACTAAAAACCTTTCCTATAAAAGCAAAACCCAATCCACACTATTTAGAAGGTTTTAGGATGATTCTAACGGTAATAAGTATCCGTCTGAATGTTAAAAACCTGTGTTAATGGCTTCTTCTTGCTCTGCTTTCTCCAGCAAAACCCAAAATATGATGTTACTGCCTGATTCAATTACGCCGCTGTTTATCACAGCCCACCGTTCTTTTGCATATTTGTTTAATGCATTGTTCCAATCTTCCATTTCAAAGGCCAATTGAGCAGATTTTCCCGTAAGGGAAGATAGGTCATAAGATCTCAGGATAGTTTTGTATTGCATAAAAAAACACTTAAAATGATATAAGAAAAAGAGGTACTTAAGGCAATCTAAAACGGGAATTCAACATTAAAAAATATTCTTAAGAATCTGGGTTTTACCGCAATTGCTATTTATAGTTTGCATACCATACTTGTGGCTGTATTTTCAGGAAGGGGAAGGTATGACAACTCAGTCAGTGATGGGGAGAGATAATGATTAAGTTGCCTAGCCAAGTCGCCGAATATTTCCCCTACGAGAGCGTACGACCCCACCAAGACGAATTCATAACAAACGTCTACAACGCCGTAGCGAGCAGGCGTTCAATTCTAATCGAGGGCAGCAACGGCTTGGGAAAAACGATCTCAGCCCTCTCCGCCGTGTTGCCTATTGCCATCGAAAAAAAACTCAAAATCCTCTACGTAGCGCGAACCCACCGCCAACATGACCGCGTCATCGAAGAGTTACGGGCAGTTTTTAGGAAACACCAGATTTCAGGGCTCTCAATCCGCGGGCGCAACGAAATGTGCCTCAATGTCTTTGCTGCAAGAGGCGCTTTCGACTCGAAGTCACTTATGGAAGTCTGCGAACTGCTCAAAGCCAAGGGCAGATGCCCATATTACAGCAATGTGGAGCAGCGAACCTACGATTACATGCAGCTTCAGCAGCAAGTTGCCAGCCGACCCTACATGGGAAGCGAAATCCAGCGGATATGCAAGAAAAAAGAAGTCTGCCCCTACGAACTTGTAAAAGCGGGGCTCTCAGACGTCCAAGTTATCGCACTCAGCTACCTGTATGTTTTTGACCCCGTCATCCGAACGCCTTTTCTTAAGAATATTGAAACGGAACTGCAGAAAGTCATCTTAATCGTTGACGAAGCTCACAATTTGCCTGAAACAGCCATCGACATCTCAGGCAGTGCTTTGTCGCTGTTTGTTATGAAAGCGGCAGAGATGGAGGCTAGCCGATTCGGCCACAAAGATATAGAGGAATTCTCCCATTTCTTCCGAACCGAAGTTGAAAAAATCACCGACAAAATAAGCCGTGAAGAAATAATTTCCCCAAGCAACATCATAGAAATCATCCAAAAACAAGGAAATATCCCGCGTCCAAGAGAGTTCTTTGAGCGCATGCATGAAGCAGGCGCCACAATCAGGAAAAGGTTGCTTGCTGAAGGCAAAAACCCAAGGTCATACGTACATGCCATGAGCGAGTTTCTAATCAAATGGGATGATACATGCGAGGATGATTCCTACATTAATGTTGCAAGCCGATACTTCAACAAGGAAAACAACAAAACCGCCAAGCTGGAGATTGCGGCGCTTGACCCCTCGAAGATAACTCAGCCCGTTTTCTCATCCACGTACGCTAACGTAATTATGTCTGGGACACTTCAGCCGCTGGAGGCGTTTGCACGAATAACACATCTTCCCGAAACCACCGTAAAGTTCCTTGCGCCCTCGCCCTTTCCAAAAGAACACGTTTTTTCTGCCGTGTGCCTTGGCGTCACCACATCCATGGAGAAAAGAACCCCGCAGATGTACCAGACCATGGTTGAACGCATAAACGAAGTTGTAAACAGCACCCCAACCAACACAGGCATCTTCGCAGCCTCCTTCCAAGTCTTAAACGCCTTGCTGGCTGAAGGCTTAGAAAATGCGCTGTTAAAACCCCTCTTCCACGAACGCAAAGGCATGACTTCTAAAGCTAACGAAAAAATGGTCCAGGACTTCAAAGCCTGCGGCGACAAAGGCGGCGCTGTGTTTTTGGGTGTTCAGGGCGGCAGAACCTCGGAAGGCGTTGATTTTCCAGGTAACCAAATGAATTCGGTGGTTGTTGTAGGTGTGCCCTATGCGGAGCCTACTCCCAGAGTTAAAGCGCAAATAGAGTACTACGAAAAACGTTTTCCAGGGTTTGGACGCGAATACGGCTACGTTTTGCCCGCCATGAAGAGGGCCTCTCAGGCAGCGGGCAGACCCATAAGAACGCTTGACGACCGAGGCGCCATAGTATTCTTGGATTTCCGCTTCGCAACAAATTACTGCAAAAACTTTTTGCCTTCATGGATAACCAGCGGAATGAAAGTTTTACCTGATAGAAAAGGTGTTTTAGCAACTGAAGTTAGCAATTTCTTTAGAACTCAGTCTTGAATTACTTCCTGAAGCTTTTCGTTAACAACTACTTTCCCGATGATAATCTTTAGCGGTTTAGCTGAAACCGCAGTTTGAACCTTCAGAACTTTCCTAACCGGATTAATCAGACGAAGCACGCCAATTCCAAGAAACTTGTTTCCTCGACCAAAGATGCCAAGCAGTAGGCCTTTTTCTGGGTCCTGGCTTTTGGGGATAGCGCTTCTGGGTTCAACTGTCATTTGGCTTCTGGGGTAGCATTGCAGCTTTGCGTTTTTAAGGTAATGTGAATAAGTCATTTCGCGGATAATCTTGCGTTTTTCAGGCGTTCTTTGCTTAAGAGCAAAAGATGGTTCAACCACAACCTTTTGGGTTTCCAAACTCGCGATTAAGGGTACAAGTTCATCCTGCATTTGAATCGCAACGATAATGTCGGGCTCAAGCGCTTGAATTAGTGCAGTTTTATATTTGACAGCGACGTCGCCGCTGACACAACCGTCAGTGTTAACTAAGACGAAATCCACTTGCTGCTGCAAAATCTCAGCCTTCATTGCAACTAAGCCTTCCACAGTTTTTTCTAATGCAGCAACCGGCGAGGTAACTCCAACAAAAAAAGCGTTCTTCAGCCTTAAGTTATGCAGCTGCGGCACAGGTCTAGAAGCCAATCCATAGCCAATAGTGGCAGATGGACCGATATCTGATTGACCCAAGTCACCGTCTAAGACTGCGACCTTGCATTTCCCGTCAACCAACTTATTAAATAGGTAGGTGCAGAGGCTGCTTTTGCCACAGTCAGCTGCTCCCAAAACTACCGCCACTACTGGGCGCTTCTGCAAACCTAAAATTGCTTCAACGGCTTTATTCCATGACTGTGGATTTGTATCGCCCACAGTTTCAGCTATACCAGAATTCACTCCTAACGAAACGTCAAAGGTCGATTGTTCACTGACAAAAAAAGGCAGACGTTTTCCTTCCCGAATCAACACTCTTTGGGATTCTTTCATCGGGTAACCGAAAACTTCGGCTTTTCCCGAAACTAGCCGCACTGACGCTGGACCATCAACGAGCATCGTTTTATTAGATTCGACCATTTGCTGCAATTAGTTTTCTCCTTGGAACAATATTTCCGCTTCTTCCAGCTATGCGTGTAGCTGAGGAGATATGCCTAACCCCTCTGCTGCGCTTGTTTTCTTTTAAAGGTTTGTTAGTTCCAGCTTCACCCACTACTTCCAAGACCACTTGAGGGGGCAAGGAATCATCCAAATCTTTGAGCAATTCCTTGTAGACTGGAACTCCATTGCCAATCTTAACAGAAACGCTGGTTACTGCAAAGTTAACGTTTCTTAATATCTTAAGTATACTGTCAATTACTTCTTTAGAGCTAAAGCAGTTACCTTCCTCAATAACTTTTCCATCGCCCAAAGCAACCAACCCAATTGCTACCCTGGGTCTAATCCGACTACTATTTTCTCGAAATCTTCCTTACCCAAAAGAAACTTCTTTACTTCATCAATTAAACCCTCAAGGTCATCTTCACCGTGGAAAACTAATATTTTTTCATGATTTAATGACTGTTTTTCCCGCTCAGTTGTTATAACCACCGATATTTTAGCTGGCACAGATTCTCCAGGAACTAAACTGATGAAGGGAATGGCTTGATTCTTTAACTGGTTGGCAATGAGGAAGTAGGCTTTCCCTTGCACTGTTGCGACAACAACTTTTTTTTTCATAAAGCAACCTTAAAGTATACGTTTAAGTGCAAAACACATTACTAGCTTCAACTTAATAATCCTTGACGTGTAAAGCATGGTTACAATCCAGACAGGCTGCAAATGCATCGACAGCAAAATCGGCGGAGGCATCTCACCTGAAACAGTCACGTTGATTTATGGTGAACCTGAAACTGGAAAAACAACCCTTGCCATGCAGTGCGCCGTCAACTGCGCCGTCCAGAACCTTAAGGTTCTCTTTGTTGACTGCGATAACACTTTTTACGCTAAGAGGCTGGCTCAGATTTCAGACGACCGCTTTGACGAGGTTGCCGAACGCATAATTCTGGTGAAGCCCAAGGATTTCAAGGAGCAAACAGCACTCATCGACCAAATTCAAGACTACACCGCTAACGTCGGGTTAATCATCATTGACACCTTCACTTCACTCTACAGCGCAAAAGTCTCTGAATCACCAGGCAAAGCGAAGGCATTTAGCGTTAACCGCGAGTTAAATCGGCAGTTAGCTATTTTGGCTCAAACCACAAAAATCCGAAAAATCCCTCTCATAATAACAAGCCAAGTACGCAGCGTCTTCACCGATCAGAGTGCAAGCGTTAGGCCTGTTGCAACTCGAGTTTTGAAGTTTTGGGCAGATAACATAATTGCCCTCAAACCCACCGAGCAACCTCAAACAATCAAAGCTACGCTGGAGAAGGCACGGGAAATCGAGCAGGAAGCAACGTGTTATGTACAAATAGGTGAAAAGGGAATACAGGATACACAATTCCAAAAGTAACGGTTGAAAGCCATGGATATCCCCCTGCTAATCGCTCAAGCCTTAATTTTCATTTTCCCAGCATATTGCGCCAACGGCACACCTGTAATTGCAGGCGGCGGAACACGCATGGACTTTGGAAAAAACTTTGTCGATGGAAAACGCATCTTTGGCAACAACAAAACATTCCGGGGCTTCTTCTTCGGTTGGGCAGTCGGCGTCGGCGTGGGGTTAGTTGAAGGCTTTGTTTTCGGCTTTGACAAGGTTCCTGTGCTGCTTAGCCTGCTTATCCCGTTGGGCGCACTTTTAGGCGACTTGACAGGCGCATTCATAAAACGAAGATTGGATATTGCTCCGGGCGGGTTGTTGCCTGTTGTAGATCAGATTGATTTTGTGGTGGGTGCAGTGGTTTTTTCGCTTCCGCTTGCTTTGATAAACTGGCAGGGTTTAACTTGGGAACTTGTTGTTACTGTTCTGTTGATAACCCCGCCTATTCACTTGTTCACTAACTTTTTAGCCTACAAGTTAAACTTGAAAAAGAACCCGTGGTAAAAGTACTAAAAAAATAAAAAATTAAGCGGGCTTAAAAGTTATTTTCCGCCGCTTATTTTAAACTGGATTGAGCCTTCCAAGAATACGTATGCTAACAACACGAATGCCACGCCTATAACCATCATCATGTATGCTTGTCTTGGTTTGTAGGCGCTTTTACTGCTTTGATAGATAAATAGTAAGCCAAGAAAACCTAATGCGTAAAGTGTTACTGAAATTAGTGTGTCGGCTACGAATTGTGAACTGATGTCAGGGTACAGGAAGAAGAATCGGCCATTAACGTAAGCAGATGGCTGAGGATGGGTAATGAGGGTGTATAAGCCGCCGCCGAAGAGGAATACTGCATAGGATATTCCCACGACTGTAACGATGAATGCGGTAGGTGCATTTGTGGTAAGTTTGCGGAACCATCGGCTAAGCGAAAACGACATTTCCGAAGAGCTTTTCTTTAATTTGCTAGTCATCTTTTGTTCTCTTCCTCAATTAGGTACTTTGCTACTTCTTTAGCCCATACTCCAGTTAATGAATTTTTCTGAATCTCCAGCAAATACCCCATCCACGAAACGTTCGATGCAGCCTCCCAAACCCTGAATTTCTCCAAAACATTCGTGTAAGCCTTCGAATGCAACGGGCAAAAACCGTTTTCTTCGGCTTCTCTACTGCAGATTTTACACTTCACTTTTACGCTCTCCTTTTGAGGGACAACTTGGGTTAAGACACAGCTTCCAAGGTCGCCTACTTCTTAGATAAACCGCTACTATAGGTGAGCCGCAGCTTTTGCAAGCACTGCGCAAAGGTTTAACGGTGCCAGTTTGGGGCAGAGGATAGGCGGCGGTGCATTTGCTTAAGAAATAGTTTGTGCAGCCGACAAAGCGTTTGCCAGTTTTTTTTGAGCGCAAAATCACGAGTTTTCCGTCGCTGCATTTTGGGCATGCTCCCACGGTTCTTTCTTCTATCCTTGACTTTTGGATCGGCTGACTCAGCTGGGCACCTATCTGGGCTTCTTTTTCTTTAAGCTCCGATGTTACGAACTTTAAGGTTTCTGTGGCGTTTTGTAGAACGTTTTGTTTTGTTTCTTTGCCCTGCTGGATTGCCTCCATTCTTCCTTCAAGAATTCTTGTCATTTCTGAAGAGACTACGCTTGGGCAATATTTTGAGAGAACTTCGATGACTTCAAAGCCAAGATCGCTGACAAAGAGGCTGTCGGTACCGCTTAGGTATTTGCGGTCGTAGAGTGTTTGGATAGTTGCGGCTCTAGTGGCTTTGGTTCCGATTTCCTCTTTCTCCATCTTCAACAGTAAAGTGCGAGGGTTGTATCTGGCGGGCGGCTTTGTGAGATGGTCGCCCAGAGTTACTTTTTTAACAGTAACTTTTTGTCCTTCGGCTAGCGACGGCAGGGAATCATCCTTCAACTGGACATAGGGAGAATAGAACCGCAGCCAACCCTCTTTCAACGTTCGCGTTGCATTCAAGCGAAAAAAGTTGCCGTTGATGCTTACGGTTACAGTTATGATTTGCCTTAATGCGGGTTCGCCGAAAACAGCCAAAAACCGCTTCACAACCAAGTCAAAGATATTTCTTTCTGCGGAATCGAGGGGTTTTTCAAGCAGGTTTCCCGTGGGGTAAATTGCTGGGTGCGCAGAGTCGTATTTTTTGCCTTCGTTAGGCTTTAATGTGGGTTTAGAGAGAAGGTCAGCGGTTTGTTTAGCGTATGCTGGTGCTTTTCCAAGTTTTTTAAGCACGGTTTTGTAGCCGATTGAGGGCGGAAGTTTTTGGCTGCTGGTTCGCGGATAAGAAATCAACGCTGACAAGTACAGGTGCTGAAGAATGCTTGAGGTACGCATGGGAGTGTACTTGAAGATGCGGTAGGCTTCACTCTGCAAAGCGCCAAGATCAAATGGCACAGGCGGATTCTGCAAAAACTCCTTCACATCCACTGCTTCTATTTGACCTTCCTTGGTTTTGCAAGCGTCCCTTATCGCCGTTGCCTGAGCTTTGTTTTCAAGAGTTTTCTCGTATTCCACTTCAAGAACAGTGTCGTTTACGCTTATTTTTGCAGTTAAGCTCCAGTAGGGCGTAGGAACGAAGCAGTTTATGGTTTTTTCGCGGGCATCGAGGAATCTTAGTGTTGGTCCCTGAACTCTGCCAGTGCTGAGCGTGGCGTATTGTCCACTGCAGTTTTGGGCAGCCTGAGTTAAGGCTCGTGACAGGTTTATGCCGTATAACCAATCAACTTCATGGCGGGTTAATCCTGCTTCAACAAACGCAAAATCCAAAGTTGGCTGCAAGTGAGCGTATGATTTTTGAAGTTCTTCTTTTGTGAGGGTTGAGTATTTCATTCGTTTAGCTACCGCTTCTTTGCCGCCGCAAGCGTATTTCAGGATAGTGTAGCCTATGATGCTGCCTTCAATGTCAAAGTCGCAAGCATCAACAAACCCCTCTGCGTCTTTAGCTAGTTGAGCAATGACTTTTAACCAAACACGAATTCTGGACGCTCCACGCTCAGCAAGGTAAAGCGGCACCCACTGGTAATCAAAAACTGGGTAGCGCCGCCCTTTCTGTTTACTTGTGATCGTGTATAGGTGTCCCAGCGCTGGAACCACCACGATGCAGCCATCTCGGTAGGCTTGGTAGTAGGGTACTCCGTTGCTGACTGTTTTTTTCGGTTTCCCCTCAGCATCCAACGCCGTGGCTATCCTGTTTGCAGCATCAGGTTTTTCAGTGATGATTAATGTATATTTTTCCAAACGCTTTGTAACCGCACTTTAAACATTTCAAATGGAGTTGCTGTTTAAAGCTTTAGTAAGTGCGTAACTAATTCGGGCTTAAAATTTTTAGCAACCGATAAATACGCCATAGCCATGTATCTACTGGGGAATTTGGATGCCGCAACGCGTTATTTGCCAGGGTTGTAACCATATTTTATATGAAGGCAAAGACCTTAAACCGCCAGACGAAATTATTGCGCAGTATGAGGGAAAATGCCCAAAATGCGCTAGAAAATTATCTTTGTTGCCTTTGGACGTGGAAGTTAAACCTTTAAGCAAGCGTTGACAGCAAACTTGAGCACTCCAACCGAAGCCTCGGTTAATTTGTCAGTTTAGACACACTGGAAATTGGCGGCTAAAACCAAAATGGGCAAATACCTTACTAACCTAGAAACCGATTTTTTTTCTAGATCAATAGATTTGTCTCAAGAAAATATCTCAGTGATAAATATCAGCGCATAAGGGTGCTTATCGCTTTTAGCTACTAACACCAAAGCCACCACTTCAAGTGTCGACCTTAATTCTCATGCCCTTGATGGGGCTTAAGCTAAAAAATAGATAAGGGTTTTAGAAAATTTTTGAGGTGCAAAGAGTGTTTAGGTTTAACCTTTTGGTTATAGGTCACGTTACTAACCCTTCTAGTCGCTGAAGCCATTCTTTGTAGGTTTTGGAAAGCCATAAATAAATCACCAATGTGTAAAATAGTACAATCGCAATATACACTTGGAAAAGAGATGACTTAAGGTGCCTGAAGGAATTAAGGAACGACTCAGTAACAGCTTATCAATTTTTAGCAGACTAAGAATTCAGGTAAGCCACGGTTCAATCTTAGCTTTTGCAGCGTTAATAATGATTCTTTTTGTCGCATTCACAGTTCGTATTCTACCTTTACGCTGGGAAAACCTCTCTCAAGGGACCGCTCTTCTAAACGAGTTTGACCCATACTACCAGTTCAGCATTACCCAGCATATGGTACAGAACGGTTTACTTTCACCATATTGGCCAACCCACTGGATTAACACTCAGAAATGGTATCCAGACGGATTAGACATGTCTACTTCGCTGCCAGCGTTGCCTATGACAGCTGCCGTGCTCTATCAAGTTGTCACATTATTCGGCGCAAAAATTGATTTAATGACCTTCACATCCATTCTCCCAGCGGCTATAGCTGTAGTCTCATGTTTCATTCTCTACTTAATCGGCAAAGACATGGGTGGAAAAGCAGTCGGTCTATTCGCAGCACTATTCCTCGCTTTGGCGCCCTCATTCTTGCAGCGAAGCTCTCTTGGATTCTTTGATACAGAAGTGCCCGGTGTACTTGGTCTGGTACTATTCATCTTCCTGTTCCTAAGGTCAGTGGATAGCAACAAATCCCTACGTGCCTCGTTATTGTATTCGTTAGGTTCAGGTGCAGCATTGGCATATTTCATCGCAGGTTGGGGAGCAGCATACTACCTGATTGCCCTCGCAGTTCTATTCGTCTTTGTCATGGTTCTACTAAAGAGGTACACACCAAGACTGCTGATTAACTACAGCATAACTTTCGGTTTGGCATTGTTTATAGGAACAAAGGTTCCATACATTTCGCTTAACTACGTAATTTCGGGTGCAGTACTTCCGGTAGCTGCAGTGTTTATCGTGCTTGTGGTTGCAGAGATTCTGAGAAACAACATATCTATGAAAACTAAACTGTCACTTGCAATCGCGGCGTTAGTAGCAATCGTGGGCGGATTTGCAGTTTTAATCGCAACAGACAAACTTGGCGGAATAACTGGAAAATTCGTAACGGTTTTAGATCCTTTCATCAGGGCTGCTTCGCCGCTCGTCGATTCAGTGGCTGAACAGAGAATCGCCGCATGGGGAAACATATACCTTGAATTTGGAATAGCTATCCTATTCTTCCTTGTAGGTTTATACTTCGTACTGCGAAATCCAACAAACAGAAACATCTTCCTGCTACTTTTCGCGGTAACTGGACTCTACTTCGCATCTTCAATGATACGTCTATTAGTCCTCTTCGCTCCAGCATTCGCCATCATAGCAGGCATCGGCGTCATAAGCATACTCAAGCCCTTCTTCACACTGCTACAAGAAGCACCGCGCGCTCTTGCAAAGTCAAAGCGTAAAATGGCACGTGTAAGCAAGGAATACAGTGGCGTCGCAGTTTTCATAATCTTCATGATGCTTGTAACAAACTTGGCGTTTTCACCACAAACTGGCGGCATGCCAAGAGCCATCGAGCAAGCTTATGTGCCAACAGCAATCAGCGCCTCAAGCCTTCCAATAGGTGGAGCAAGTCTCAGTGCGCCGGTCAGTGCATGGCTTGACGCAGTCGGCTGGATGAAAACTAATGTTCATTCAACCGATGCTGTTGTTATGTGGTGGGACTACGGCAACTGGCTAAGCGACCTTGGAAACGTAACCAGTTTAGCTGACAACACCACAGAAAACGCTACGCAAATAGAAAACGTGGGCTTCACATTCATGGGTAACGAGAACCAATCAATGGCAATGCTCTCAGCTTATGGCCAATCACGTGTCAAATACATCGCTGTCTTTGAAGTCCTCCAAATATCTCAATCAGCCAGCGGGTCTTCATCATACACTGCAAGCCCAGCTGGATACGGAGATGAAGGCAAATGGGTATGGATGGCAAGAATCTCAGGGCAAGCAGAAAGTAGACTGGAAAAGGAAGGGTTCATGGATCCTGCAACCGCATGGACAAATGAAACAACCTTTGGTTCCAGCGATCCAACAACGGGCAAGTGGGTATGGAACGACCAAGGCTTAAACTGCACCGTGGAAGAACTGTTGAACTACGCAGAAGTACAGTACGCCAACACAATCACACAAGCTACAAACAACCAAATCACCATCACCCCAGACCTAACAACCACAACGCCAACATACTTCAAAGAAGCATACTTCGCAGGACTAAACACAGGTCCAGGACAATACGGCGGATTAATCCCGGTTGTTGCAATCTACTCAATTGACTGGGCAACATGGGACGCGCAGCACGGCATAACACCGCCGTCCTAAGGAAGCATGAAGTAGCTTGGTGTTTCCAAAGGTCCCCGACCAGCATAAAGTTGGTCGACCTTTAATTCCCAATGGTTTAGGCGTTATTTTCGTCCTAACCACCACCGTTTATCTTTTCATTCTTTATTTTTTAAAAATACCCAATGCTTCGGCACCATTTACTCTAGCCGCGTGTATACTATTCGGTGGGTTCATGGGGCTTTTAGATGATTTTATGGATTTGAAATGGCGCTACAAGGCTTTTATGCCCTTAATCGCTGCCTTACCACTCATTGCTTTTGCGATGCAAGCAAATGCAAGAACAGACATAGCGTTGCCATTTATCGGAACATTACATTTTGGTTCAATATACTTCGCAGTCATCATCCCACTCATTGTTATGATAGTTACAAACGCAGTGAACATGCTTGGTGGATTAAACGGGTTAGAGACTGTCTGCCCAGCAATAATCATCATGGGATTGATGGCTTTCTCACCACTATACATTATAATGGTTGGTCCCTTACTTTTCTGGTTAGTTTTAGCTTACTTAAATGTTAGGGGCAAGATTTTTGTTGGGAATTCAGGGTCATTTGCCATCGGAATGACTATCGCCTCTTTCGCCGTTATCTCGGATTTAAAATTCAGCCTGCTGATTTCTCTTATTCCCTACATCTTCAACTCAGTTGTCATCCTGCTAGCAATATTCTTTGTGCGCAAAAAAGCCAAAGTCACCTTCGACGGCAAAAACCTATCCTCAGACAACCGAAGAAGTCTAGTTACAATGTTAACTTACCATCGTCCCTTAACTGAACGCCAAGTAGTCATCATAATCTCAGGGATAGTTGCGTTGTTTACTTTGCTAGGGGGACTAATCCAGCTTTTGTCATAAAACTTTTAGTCGTTAAGCTCCAAGGAAGCTTTCGAGCCTCGTTAACCCGATGATTTCCTCAAAGTTGAGACCCAACGCATCCAAAACCTGATCAAAAGTCGATTGCAAATACGCGATGTATTTGTCTACGTCCACCTCGTTTCTTGAAGATAACTCAACAGGTTTTACGCGGTCTTTGTTGCTGTTGACTTTAACAAAACTTATGAGGTCACCTGCTCGAAGTTCCTGTCCACTTGCTTGCAAAATTTTCGCTGCTTTAACATGCTGGGGTGTTGTTTTGGTGTAGCTTGCAACTTCATCGCCCAACACTACGTGGAAGGCGAGGTCTGTCATGTCGCCCCATTCTCGGCGTTTGAGGATGTTGTAGCGGTCGCGCACTATTCCCGCTATGTCTTTTTTTGCTTTTTCGAACTCTTCAGGGTTTTTAACTTTTGCAAGACGTTCTTTCATTTGGTTGAAGGCGTCTTTGATAAAGATGGGAATGTGTTTTTTCTTGCCTGTCAACCCCTTAACGTCTACCGTGCCGTCTTCGAGGACGCCGAGGTAGTTCTTTTTGCGTGAACTGAAAACCGCATATCTGTAAGTTTTGTCGACGTCTATGCCCATTCCCAGCTCGTGCTCGGTGTAGTGCACGACATCTTCGATCTGCTCTTTGGTGGGGTTTTTGAGGAATAAGCTGTCGGTATCGCCGTAGAGCACTGTTATTCCCACGGTTTTTGCATGATTTAAGATTTGGGTGATGCTGTACCTTCCGATTGCGGCTGTGGCTTCCGCAACTGGGGGACAATAGAGGTCGAAGCTGTCTGCGCCAAAAACGCCGTAGCTGGCGTTTAAAATGACTTTGAGCGCTCCTTGGGTGATGTTGTACCAACTGCGTAGCTCAGGCGGCAAGGTTTTGTCTTTGGCTCGGCTCTTGTACCATCGCACACGCAAATCGCGCAGCGAACCGATAAGGAGACTTTCAAGCGCCCGTTTTTCTAGGCAGCTCCAATGGGGTGTGTCTGGTATCATGTGTCCTTTGCAGTTGGGGTGGCTGCAGCAGATGGATTGGTAGCCTAGGTTCCAGACTTTAATGATGCTGGGGTACAGGCTGGGAAAGTCCATTACAGCCACGTTAAAGTGCACGCCAGGCGTAGGTTCGACGACGATGGCGCCCTTGTATTTTTTGCCCTTAATTACCGCGGTTGAGGTGGTTTTGCCTTTTTTGGTCAGGATGTCTTCGGCGTTTGGGATAAGCATGTTTCTTTTTCGGTGTTCCCGATGCATGAAGTTGCGTATCCAGCGACTTACGCCTTGTCGGCTTACATCCTCCATGGGCATACTGCTGATGCGGGCCAAAACCAACATCAGTTTCATGGCGGAGTCGTCTTCGAAGCTGGTGAGTTTGTAGGTAATTTCTGAATCCCGCAGGCAATAGGCGGCTAGTTCGCTGTAGGATAGGTTTCCGAACGTTTTTTCTAAATGGATTTTTTCTACGCCAAGAAGAGCATTGCCTACATCGCCAAGGCTTACATCTTTGTAGCGGTTGCCGTATGCGTAGATTTGTACAGACCGATTAAAAAAGAACTTGTAGAGGTCAAGGTGGATGCCGTAGCGCAGAAGGCAGACGCGTTTGCCGATTTCTATGGGAACATCACGTTTGTTATTAAAGCCCAAGTTTGCTGCTCGGTGGGCTAGGTAGCGGAGGTCAAAGTCGTCGCCGTTGAAGGTTAAGATGAATGGGTAATCGCAGAGTACGTCGAAGACTTTGCGCAGCAACTCTTCTTCGGTTTCGCAGTATTCGACTTCGATGTCGGCGGCTAAATGTACGTTACCTTCCCTCATGCCCTCACGCTTTAGAACAAGCACTCTTTTTTCGCCGTCGGAGCTGTAGATTGAGCAGGCAATTATGGGGGAGGCGCCTTCACGTGAATCAGGCACCCTTGTCGATAGGGGCGAGTAAACTTCGATGTCGATGGCTGCTCGACGGAACTTCGGCGCAGGGTACTCAAGGAGTTTTGCCCACATCTCAGCGAACTCGCGTTCCTCCTCAGAGCATTCTTTGAATAGGCTTTTTATTTTGTTGAGGTTCTCAGTTGCTTCCTCAAGCAAAACAGGAACAAGGTTGCTGTCTTTGACCTCGTAAATCATTCCGGGCAACAGTTGGCGGTCGTAAATGTATGATTGGTAATACTTGATTTTTGACTCCCAAATTTTGATTTCCTCTGGCTCAATGTGGGTTTCGGAGATTCTTGGGAAATCTTCGGGCACGATGTCTCTTATGGTGCCTTGGGGTCTGCCGCCGATTGCTAAGGGGTCTTTAGCGATTATTTTTGTAACTTCAACAGTTTGGTTTAGAAGAGGGTCGTATTTCTTTACGACTTCTAGGCTATCGAAGCCTTCATGATGGACCAAACGCTCTATTCTGTTTAGGTCGTACGGTTTTAGGTTGGTTAAGCAGTAGGGTTTGTGGCCGGTATTGTCATACCAAAAGTAGATTTGCCCTGATTCCGGCTCATAAAGTTTGATTATAACTTTTTTCTGGCGTCCGTCATAGGAAGCAGAGACGAAATATGAAGGTGGAAGGTTTTCTGGGCAAACTGGCGGATATGGTTGGCGCTGCCTCTTTTTCGGCTTAACCCCTACTACTGCCTGCTGAACTTCAGGCAATTGAGCTGGCGCAAGCGCTTTAGCCTCCTCTTTCACGAGAGGTTTAGTTTGTTCGCTGATGCAATAATCTAATAGAGTGCGCGCCATCCCCACTTAACCTTAGACTCTAATATTGAACATAGAGACTAAAATGTCTACTTACAAAAAACTAACAAAATTGCCCATATTTTAACGTTATAAAACGAAGACAAAAAACGGAAAAAATTCAGAATTTCATTAACTTTTAGCAGTAGTTATCTTGGGATTTAGTTAAGTTCATGCACTGCGCGGATATGCTTGTCAACTTCTTTTTTGGTATTAAAGATTTGACCGCATTCGGGACACATGTATTGCCCTGCTCTGGTTTCAGGGGTGAATTTGCGTTTTATTATTTGACTCAATATTCCAGCTCTGATCAAAAATAAGGATAACATGACATAAACAGGTGTGTGCAGTGGTCTGTTACACACTCTATCTTTTTGATTGAACATGAAGGATAAAATCTTAGTAAACGATGAGAAATAGTATGTAGACAGATTTTCCAGTGCCCTTAATCATGTAGTTTAGCATGCGAAGCTTTCACACGAACTTCATAAACGTCATTGAGATGACTCTCAGTTGCACTTCCTCTTCAAACGGTTTGCTGCATTCAGGGCATAAATAAACGTCCTGAGCTCTTCTTGATGTTTCTTTCAAATAAATCACCTCCCCCGGCAAAAAATTGGAAGAAAACACAAGAGCTTTACTCATTTCGTACGCTCTGCCTTCTTCAATGAGTTCACGAACTCGCGGACCGCCCTTTGCGCCGCCTCTTCTACCTGCCTCTTGAACGATCATCTTTACCTCAGCCCGTGCCCATGTCTTCATCACTGTTTCGCCTTCTTGACAAACACGTCACCTCCATTCTTTGGAAATTGATTCAGTTTGCGCAGGGTCTAGCATAAATGAATAGTTCACAAGGATATGTGGCTGTTAACATGCAGTAACATAGCTGCTTTTTGAATTCTTATTAAGTCCAACGTGTTTTTCATTGCTGTGAACCAGATTTGTTACGTGACGCTTGGACTGTTGCCATAGAAACTCTCAGCTGGATAGAAATGCGGCGGCTTAACGAGCGAGCAGCCTTGATGCGGACAGTAAAGCAACTCGGCGTCAAAGACCCAAGCGCAATACGCTTCGCCTACGGCTTAGTGGTTGAAACAGAAAGAAGAAAAAACCTAATCGACAAATTCATAAACGCTGTTGTGGAGCCCAAAAAAATTAATGAGTACACTATGGGCATCCAAGCGTTCCTGCGCTTGTACGTTTACCAGACCCGAGTCAGCAAAAACTGGACAAAAATCAATTTGAAAGAAGCTGAAAACGTCGCAAGTATGGGCAGAGCCATATTGGGCTGGCAAACCATGCGTGAAGTCGAGACGATTTTGGGTTTTTTGCTTACCAAAAAATTGGAGCCAATCATTGAAACTGCAAGCGAAGCAGAAAAAATCAGCCTGCAAACCTTCCATCCCACATGGTTTGTGGAGTACTGTTTGAAGCTGTTTGGGCATAATGAGGCAATCGCATTCTTGAACGGCAGCATGAAGACGCCGCCCACCTACATACGAATCAACACCTTGGCCGCGGCTGAAGAAGCAACCGTGCAAAAGCTCAAGGCGGAAAGCGTAGAACTAGAAAAAACCCCGCTTCTAAATTACACTTACAAAGTCTTAGGATCCAAAAAACCATTAAACGCCCTGCCAAGCTACGCAGAAGGCTTATTCTATGTTCAAGACAAAGCAAGCTGCTTTGCCACCCAAGCCGCAAACCCCAAGCCAGGCAACATCTTGTTTGATGTTTGTGCGGCACCAGGCGCCAAAACAACCTTCCTTGCACAGCTGATGCAAAACCAAGGTGCAATCTACTCGGTGGATTTTTCTGCTAAACGCATGAAAACATGGAAAAAAGAAACCAGCCGCATGGGAACCAAAATCGCGGAACCCGTAGTTGCTGACGCCATGGTTTCTGTGCCCTTGCTCGGTGAAGCCGACCTTGTTGTTTTAGATCCACCCTGCACCAGCACAGGTGTGTTTGCCAAGCAACCTTCAGCAAAATGGCGCCTTAGCCCCAACTCAATTCGGAACATGTCGGAACTGCAGTGGCAAATGATTAACAACTGCGCAGAAAAAGTCGCTAAAGGCGGCATCTTAGCATACTCAACCTGCAGTATAACCCTTGAAGAGAACGAGGAAATAATCGAGCGGTTCCTAAAAGAATACCCAGAATTCACCCTGATGGATATTGAACCCAAAATTGGCATGCCAGGACTCAACGGTTTAACAAAATGCCAACGACTGTACCCACACATTCACCAATGCAACGGCTTCTTCATAGCAAAACTACAAAAACAATAATTGAAAACCGAAAAATTAGACTCTGCCGAAGTCACCGAGAGTTCTTTGCGAGGTTTCTTTAGTGAAAAGTGGGTAGGTTATTTTTGTTCCTTCTACATGTGCAAACTCGGTGAGTTGGTGGTTGATGGTGCTTGTTTTACTTATGATGTGTTCCACCTTGATGTGCCGAACCACAAGAACATCGGAGATAAGGCTTCGGTGGCAACGCCAAGGCAAAGCTTCCGCACACATCAACGCCAAACAGTTCTCTCTTGTCAAAGCCACAATTTTTAGCAGGTTGTCGGTGAACTCTTGGGTTTGCATGTAGTCTGCGTAGCCTCGGAAACCGCTGTTTTTCCATGCTAGGTTGATGGAGTCGTGTTTTGGGTGGCGTAAGCCGCCGATTTCTGGCATGTGGATGTACCGTATGCCGTATTGTTTGAGGCTTGTGGGCAGGGTTTCTTTGTTGAATTGGGGGTTGTGTCTGCTTCGGGGAACCGTGCGGACATCCATCAGCAAAGTTACGCCGTAAACCTGCAGCAACTCTACAAATTCCTCCAGTGTTCGGGTGGAGTGCCCAATCGTTAAAACCACCAATTCGGACGCTTTAGCCAAACCCCTCAGCCTTCAAAACTAATTATGCACAGTAAAATATAAGAATCCAAGCTCTAACCAACCCTCAAAAAGTAAACTTATGGAGTTCCACAATCATATTTGGAGTCGAGAAGTGTGCATAATTCGGTTTTGTATTCTTTTTGATGTTTAACTTTTCTGGTAAGCAACTTGAGAAGTAACAGTAAAAAAGCAAAAAACCGCAAAAAAACAGAATAATGCACACCCCTCGGAGTCTAATAGAAACTCATGCAAAAACCTAAGAAGGGTAGGTCGATATTGATAGACTCTGAACTCTTTCGCTCAAAGTGAATACATTAAATTTATTAATTAACCCCTTACTGCTTAAGGTAAAGGCGAACAATTGTGTCCCTAGCAACCAAACTAAAAGCATTCAAGCCCTTCGAACTTGCAGCCCTATCTTTCTACGCAGTCACAGGAATTATCCTACTGGCGTCTCTGTTCTTCACTGGTTTTCCGCCCCACCTTGGTTTTCTGGCAATCCTAAGCCTCATAACTGCCTACAGCTTCTTTACAAAAAGAGGTTGGACACAATGGTTAGTCGCTGCTATGTTCATCATAATCACGGCTTTTACGCTGGACACCTTGTTCTCAGCGGGCTTTAGCGACGCATTGGTTGGCGTTAGCATGCTTGGCTACGCTGTTCTAACATGGATTTTTACAGCGTACATCATCCTGAAAAAATAAGCTAAACTTTAGCGGCGGAACCGCGGAACAAAACAACCGCCACTTCCTGGTCCACATCCACAAACTGCTCGTTCTCAGCAATCTCCACAAACCCGTCAGCATTTGCCAAGGTTGTAATTGCGCCTGAAGCACCAGTCTCTACAGGTTCAGCAATCAAACGGCAGGACTTATCAAACTCTAATTTCACCATAACAAAGGTTCGCCTGCCCTTAGCACTAAACATTCGTGAACCCGCAAAAGCCCGAACCATCTTCATGCCAGTTGCAGGTCTGCCAGCTAAACGCAGAATCAAAGGTCTCGCAAGCAAATAGAAAATCAGCAGAGCAGATGTTGGGTGACCCGGCAATGAAAAAATAGGTTTGTTGCCGACGAATCCGACGGTTGTGGGTTTTCCAGGCTTCACCGCTATCCCGTAAACAACGATTCCAGGCTTACCCAGTGAATCCACGATTTGCGGCGTGTAATCTCTTGGTCCAACCGAGACGCCGCCTGAAGTAATCACCATGTCCGATGAAGCCACCGCTGTATGCAACGCCTTCAAAAGCGCTGCCTTGTCATCTGGAACCACACCGAAGTAAACGGGTTTTCCGCCGCTCTCGATAACGGCTGTGGATATACTGTAGGCGTTGATGTCATAGATTTTTCCCGGCGGCAACGGTTTGCCAGGTTCGGTTACTTCTGCACCTGTGGATAAAACTGCAATCATCGGGATTTTTAAGACTTTAATTTGGGTTAAGCCTAAAGCCGCTAAAACACCGATTTCTGAGGAGCCTAAAACCTGCCCTTTCTTTAGCACCAAAGAGCCCTTTTTGATGTCTGAACCCTTCTTCATCACGTTCTCACTTACGGTGACGGCAACGAAAACCTTCAAATCAGCATCTTCCCGCTCAGTATCCTCAACCATGACCACCGCGTCCGCGCCCTCCGGAATCGGCGCTCCAGTGACTATTTCAACTGCTTCACCCTTCTCCAGTTTAACATTTGACAGTTCACCAATGTTCACAGCACCCGAAACCTTGAGGGTAACAGGCTTATTTTCGTCCGATCCAAACGTGTCTTGGGCTTTTACTGCGTAGCCGTCGACAGTTGAACGGTTAAACGGCGGAATATCCAGCGTTGAAACCACATCTTCGTTGAGCACACGGTTGTTGGCTTCTAGCAAAACAGCTTCTTCACCCAAAAAAACGGGTTTAAACTCGTCATCAATCTTCTTTTTTGCTTCATCAAACGTCAACAGTTTCCTAAACATCTACGCAACCTCCAAGCTGCCGAACATATGGACAATCACGGTTTCGCCTTCGCTGACTCCTTCACGATTTTCTGGAACGATTATGTATCCGTTGCTCTGGGTCATGGTGGATATGGAACCTGAACCTTTTGCGCTCACGGGTTCAGCAGTGAGTTTGTCAGCTTTCAAGGAAACACGGACTCGAACGTAGGTTTTTCTTCCAAGTGCACTTGTGACTCTTTTAGTCAAAGTTGCATTGACGATGGGTCTTGGCTCTGTTTGGCTCATTCCCAGCATCCTGCAAATAAGAGGTCTGCCGAAAACTTCAAACCCGATAATTGCCGCAACCGGGTTACCTGACAAAATCAGAACAGGCTTACTCTCCAACATGGCAACGGCTGTGGGCATTGCAGGCCGCAATGCAACACCATGAACGATTACGCCTGGTTTTCCAAGCCCGTTAACTGCGTCAGGCACCAAATCCAAGCCTCCAACGCTTGTGCCTCCAGTGGTTATAACTGCATCACAAGTTTTTAGGGCTCTTTGGATTTTTTGTGCGATTTCTTCTGTGTTGTCTTTTGCCAAACCGAGGTCAACTGTTTCTGCTCCAAGTTCTTGGCACATCGCTGACACCATGACTTTGTTTGAATCGTAAATCTGGTTTGGCGCACGTTCGGTGCCCAATTCTGCAAGTTCGTTGCCTGTGGGTAAGATGGCGACTTTGGGTTTCTGGGCAACTTTAAGCTGGATGTAACCTAAAGCAGCCGCTAAACCGATGTGGTAAGGGTTTAGGCGAGTACCAGCTTTCGCAACAACTGTTCCTTTTGTAGTGTCTTCACCAACTTTAGAGATATTAGCCCATGGCGTAAGTTGGCTCCAAACTTCTAGTTCCCCACCACGCGTCTGGGTGTGTTCAAGCATTACAACGGCGTCTGCGCCTTTGGGAATGGGGTTTCCTGTCCAAACAGGATTGGCCTGCTTAGCGTCCAACTGATCGGATTGGGTTAATTGAAGAACCACAGGCTTAGATTGTGAAGCGCCAAATAGATCAGCGGATTTCACTGCGTAACCATCCATAGCTGACTTGTCAAAGCGGGGCAAATCCTCCAAAGCAACTAGGTCTTCGGCTAAAACAAGGTGAAGCGCTTCCTGCAGCGACACCTCAACTACATTAGGCTTTCCAAGTTGCAGGACATTAAACCAAGTTTGCAGGGCTTGGTCAGTTAACGTTAACTTTTGGAATCCTTTGAGTTTCACCAAAACGGTTCCCACATTAGCTCTAGCTATTTACCGTAAAAAACATATCGAAGCAAAAAATCGCTCAAACCCTTAAATTACTGGGTAAATGAAAAGAATTTTGGTTATTTGGATGTCTCAGCGGTCATTTTTTTGAGGAATTCTTTGATGCAGGCTGGTTGTCCATAAACTACGAGTCGCCCGTCTTTTTGTTGGTTGATTTGGAGGTTTTGTTCTCTGGCGATTTGCTGGATTCGCTCGGTTGGCAGATTCGTGATTGGTTCAATGCGGATCCATTTTTGGTCTCTTGGAACGCCTGTCACAAATTTGCTTTCTTCTTTGTGGGTTTCTTCGCAGATTTCAGCGTTGGCTTCTTCTAGGCGCCTAAGCCACTGGTCAACAGTTTCCGAACCCACAACTTTTTGGGCTTCAGTCACAAGATAAGCCTCAACGTTCGCAGTGTATTCTTCAGCTTTTTGCATGGCTTCGCCTCGGCTGTTCTCCATGCAGGACAGTTTAATCATGGATTTGGCAGCGCGTAAATCCTCCATAACGTTGGCTGGGATAGGTACGCCTTTTTTCTTTAGCGTTATCATCATGTCTTCGAGTAGTTTCCACGATGCCATGTTGTGTCCCAAAGTTAGGTGCCTCATGTATGCTAAGGTTTTGCGGTATAAAGGGTTAATCATAGAGTTTTTTGGTTTGGAAAGGAATAAATCACTTAGGGATTGTAGAATAATCAGTAGAGGTCTCTTTTTGGGAAACGAAAATTTATTTTTTTATATTCACTATTTTGGGCGATAAAAAATGAAAATAAAAACCATCAAATCTGAAGGCTTAGCCGTCAACAGCTACTACCTATCCAGCGGAAACGAAGCCATCGTGATCGACCCACGCCGTGACTGCGAAATCTACACCCAACTCGCAAAGCAAGAATGCGCACAAATCAAGTACATTTTGGAGACCCATCGAAACGAAGACTATGTTGTAGGCTCGCTTGAACTTCAAAACATGACCGAAGCAGAAATCGGCCACAGCAAAGAGTTAGCATTCAAGTACGGCGAACATAACCTCATCGATGGCGACATCTTAAACTTTGGCAACGTAAAAATCAAGGTACTGTACACGCCAGGGCATACCAACGAATCTTTATGCTACGCAGTTTACCAATCTGGAGAAAATGAACCTGTTGTGGCTTTCACTGGCGACACCCTCTTGGCTGGCTCAGTTGGAAGAGCAGACCTCTACGGCAAAACCGCCCAACCCGCCCAAGCAGAAAAACTTCACAATAGCCTACACGAAAAACTTTTGCCGCTCGGCGACCACGTTCTTGTTTACCCGGCGCATGGCGCCGGAAGCGTTTGCGGTCACGGCATAAGCGGACAGGAACCAACAACCATCGGCTACGAGAAAAAAACCAACCCGTACCTGCAATTGGGCAGGGAAGAGTTCATCCAAAAGACACTGGATGAAGAATTAGTGTTGCCGCGGTACTTCAAGAAGATGGAAGAGCACAACCTCAATGGTGCACCTCTGTTAAGCGAACTCGCGTATCCTAAGCCATTGTCGCTTGAGGTTTTTGAGGAAGAAATGCAGGAACAAAACATGACCGTGATAGACACCAGAATGCCCTACGCTTACGCGGGCTCACACATCCCCAATTCACTGAGCATTTGGCTTGGGGGAACCAGCGCTTACACAGGGTGGATACTTGACACCAACCAATACATCGTCTTCGTGCATGAGCGCCCAGTCGACATGGATGAGGCGGCGGCGTACCTACGGAGGACGGGATTTGATAACGTGTGCGGCTACCTGTGCGGCGGCATGGAAGAGTGGCAGGAAGCAGGTAAACCCATAAACAATGTAAGCACAATGTCCGTCATCCAACTCAAAAACAAATTGGAAAACCACGAAGTCTATCTTGTGGATGTTCGAGAACCAATCGAGTGGAAAGAAGATGGCGTTGTGGAAGAAGCAAGACGCATATTCTTCGTTGATTTGCCAGACAAAGCTGGTTCTCTTCCTAAAGACAAACCATTAGCCGTCACCTGTTCAGTAGGAAAAAGAAGCAGCATCGCCGTTAGCATGCTGGAGAGGGCAGGCTTCAAAAACGTCACCAACGTCCTTGGAGGCATGACGGCTTGGATGAACCTTGGCTACCCAACAAAGAAGGAAGTTTAACGTTCTTCCTGGGGTTCTTTTAGGGTTTTAGCCATTCTTTTTGCGGAATCTTTGGGCTCTAATAGTTCCTTGACAAGGTTATATTGTCGTTGATAGATGTGGCAATTCTTTGAGTGGAAAATTAGTTTGCCTGTTTTCAATGAAAGGTTACCGCGTTCGTTTATTTCGTTCACGAAGGCTTCATTGAAAAGTTGCAATCCAGCAATGTTTGCTGGCAAACCTCCAAACGCATCCCAGCTTCGAAAATAACATGTAAAATGCATTCGGTTTTCAAGAATTTCTGTGTCAATCAGGCTTAAGCAGGGCGGTTCACTTTTCTTGTTGTTTTCGTCGTATTTTTTTATGTCGCTTGGAAGCCTGATAACCATTGTAACTTGCCTATCCCTTACCTCTTCTATGTATCTTTTTATGGCTTCTTCAACTTGGTTAACAGGATGATTTAGGCGACTGCCGTAGGTGTAGGTTTCATCTTCTTGTTTTTCTCCACACCATAAGTACTCCAACGCGTATCCTTGCACGTACTTGAAGTCGCATGGCGCTTTGTCGCTGACAAGCGGTCGATTTTCAGGGTTTGTTATTTCGATAGTAAGATTCAGCTTCCTAGTTTCAGTCTCTTCTGAGCCAAAACCTACTCTGAAAACATCGCCCTCCTTCCAAATTGCACTCAACGCTTTGTACCAAGCGTCGGGGCAGTCGAACGCTAAAATCTTTATCTGCTTCATAGGGAAGTCTCCAAGACACCGAATAATTAGCGATTCTGAATATAAGTTTACACTAAAAAAGAGTTCAACAAAAGCAATCAGCGAAGAAATACAAACTTTTTTAAAATTAAATAAAGGAAAAAGAAAGTTTGGGTTGTTTAGTAGGGCATTCCGCCCATACCGCCCATTCCACCCATGCCGCCACCCATTCCGCCCATTCCTGGTGGCATCTGAGGCAGCTTGCCGCCGCCTTTAATGCTGATTAAGTCGTCGATTTTCAGTATCATGTTTGTGGCTTCTGTAGCTGATTTTATGACTTGCTGCTTCACGCGTAGTGGTTCAATGACCATTTGTTTGCACATGTCGACAATTTTGCCTGTTGTTACATCGATGCCGAAGGTTTGGCTGTTTGGTTTCTCATGCTGTGCACGTAGCGCGACCAT
Source organism: Candidatus Bathyarchaeota archaeon (assembly GCA_003151735.1). Taxonomy (GTDB): domain Archaea; phylum Thermoproteota; class Bathyarchaeia; order Bathyarchaeales; family Bathycorpusculaceae; genus Bathycorpusculum. Next base: position 62,222 of record PLYI01000001.1, read on the forward strand.
TATGTCGATTGGGTCTAAACCTGCGTTCTCTGCGAGTGTCAGTGGGATTTCTTCAATTGCTTCAGCGAAGGCTTCAACTGCAAGTTGCTCGCGTCCGCCAACTTTCACTGCGAAAGCGCGCAGGTTCTTGGCTAATTCTGCTTCGGGTGAGCCGCCGCCTGCAACGATTTTGCCATCTTCAATCGCGTTGCGTACTACGCATAAGCCGTCGTGTAGGCTGCGTTCTGCTTCGTCGATTACGTGGTTTGATGCGCCTCGGATAACGATTGTTACTGCCTTTGGGTTTTTGCAGTCGCGGATGTAGATTAGTTTGTCATCGCCGATTTTGACTTCTTCAACACGTTTAGCCTTGCCAAGTGAGTCAGGCGTCAAATCTTTTACGCTTGCACCGATACTTCCGCCTGTAGCGCGGGAAAGTTTCTCCATGTCGCTGCTGCTGACACTTTTAACTGCTAAAACGCCTGCTTTCCCCAGAAAGTGCAGCACCATGTCGTCGATGCCTTTCTCGCAGAAGATAACGTTTGCACCTGACTTGGTAATTGCGGTAACCATGTCTTTTAGCATGCGTTCTTCTTCGTCAAGGAACATCTTCATTTGGTCGGGGCTTTCAATGTTGATTTTAGCGTCGAATTCGGTTTTCTCAATCTCGAGTTTAGCATTTAATAAGGCGATTTTTGCTCCGTCGATAAGTTTTGGCATGCCTGAACTTGCAACTTCCTTATCTAAGACCATGCCTTTGACAAGTTCGGTTTCGTCGAGGCTTTGACCATGCTTCTTAACAACTTTGATCAGGTCAATGTCAGCTACGTATTTGTTACCGACTTTTTCAGAGACTTGCTTTACGGCTTCAACAATTATTTTTGCGAAGTGGTCTTCTGCTACGTTGATGCTTTTGCTGGATATAGATGTGATTGCTACGTCGCGCAGTGTTTTTTCATCCTCGAATGCGACGGGGATGGCTATTTTATCTAGAATTTTCTGTGCTTCTTCACTTGCTTTCTTGAAGCCCTCGATGATTACTGTTGGATGTATGTTTTTGTCAAGTAAGCCTTCAGCTTTCGCGAGTAATTCACCTGCTAAAATAACTGCGGTTGTTGTTCCATCGCCTACTTCGTTATCTTGTGCTTTTGCAACTTCTACGAGCATTTTTGCAGCTGGATGCTGAACGTCAAGTTCCTTCATGATGGTTGCGCCATCGTTGGTTATTGCAACGTCACCCATGCTGGTTACGAGCATTTTATCCATGCCGCATGGACCGAGCGTTGATTTCACTGCTTCAGCAACCATCTTTGCAGCCATGATGTTGTTTTTTTGTGCTTCGCGGCCACTTGATCGGCCTGTGCCTTCTTTTAATACGAGAATCGGGATGTTTCCTCCACCTTGAGACATATTTTTCACCAAATATTTCCTTTTTGAGTTAGATACTAAACGGAACAATCAAACCTTTAGATATAAATTTTTCCCAGAGCTTAAGCTATAAACAGCTAACTAAACAGCATCAAATTCTGCAATCGAATTATTCTTTGGTCTCGCCTTTCTCTTTTCTTGTTTTGTTCGTGGTTGCGGCGGCTATGCGTTCGGCATCCTCTTCCGATGCTCCACGATTAAGCTCAGATTTGTTTGATGTTTTCATACTACCGTTTTCTTTTTTCATTTTCAACGCTTCTTGGAGGCAACCAATCACCACCTAAATCAAAATTCAAAAAAAATTCAATGCTCATTTGGCCATTTCTCTGCATGACTCAGCACAACACCTACACATGCTGACGCATTCCTTCATGAAATCGTCATCAAATCTGTCGCAGGAGTCAGCGAATTTGTCGCAGATGTCGACGGTTATGCCGCAGGTTTGGGGGGAATAGGCTGAGTTTGCAGCATAAAATCCGCGTTTGTGCTGCATATTTTGGCGCAGTAAGAAGATTATGAACGCTTCGGCAAGGTGCCCAACGTGATTTTTAGCTGCGGCAGCGCCGTTTTGAACAATCGACTTTTTGTTTACTACGGCGGCGCCGACAGCGTTCTATGTGTGACCACTGAAAATATGGATGAAATGCTTTCGCCTATCCGTAAATGATTAGGCAGCTTATTCTTCTGTTTTGATTATGCGGTATCCTGATGCTTTTCGGAGCCTATTCATCACCGCTAAACCCAGTCCCTCGGAAGATACCCCTTCGGCGATTATGACGTCGACGTTTTCTGCGTCAACTTCCCTTAGTAAACGGAAAAGGTTCCGCGCAACAGCTGCCAAGTTGAACCGGCTACCGAGCGATTTAACTACGTCGGCTTTGTAGGCAACTTGGGTTTCGTCAGTGGCGAGGATACCAACTTTGGCGCTTTTAAGCCTGTAGGATTCAGCTAATTCCTTTACTTTAGCTATGACCGCTGGAACGTTTCCCTCGACAAGGATTACCTCTGCTTTTGGCGCGTAATGTTTGTGCTTCATTCCAGGCGACCGAACCTCGTGCAGTGATATTTCTTGTTCGGCTTGCACGAAGGGATGAAGTTTCAGGTCCTCGAGCACTTCCTTTAAGGCTTCGTAAGGTGTGCCGCCTGGGCGAAGAAGCATTGGCGGGTCAACACTTAAGTCAACAACAGTCGATTCGACCCCGATGTTCGTGGCGCCGCCGTCGAGGATGCAATCTATTCTTCCGTTTAAGTCTTCATAGACGTGTTGGGCGGTGGTTGGGCTGGGTTTGCCCGCAAGATTGGCACTTGGAGCAGCTATTGGGCAGCGGCTTTGCTTGATTAGTTCTAGGGCTACTTTGTGTTTGGGCATGCGGATTGCGACAGTCTCCAGACCTGCGACTGTTACTTGTGGAACAATGTTGGACCGTTTAAAGATGAGTGTTAAGGGTCCAGGCCAGAACTTCTCCATCAGCACAGCTCCTTTTGGAGGCACCTCTTCAACTAACCTACAAACTTCCTCGGGATCTGCCACATGAACGATTGGTGGATTATCCAAAGGTCGCTTCTTAGCCTCAAAAAGCGCCAACACAGCCGCTGGGTTAAGTGCATCTGCGCCTAAACCGTAAACAGTCTCGGTTGGAAACGCCACTAACCCACCCTGCTGGATTATGCGTGCTGCCGCTTGGATTTTTGTTGGGCCAGGGTTTTCTGGATCAACTTTTAGAAAAAGGGTCTTCATTGGAGGCGCCTTTTATGTTCAAGTACTATTGAGGTTTCAACCTGCCGCTCAGGAATGCGCCAGTATTTCTTCAGTACCCTATTTGTTTCTTCCCTTGAAAGCAGCATAAACCAGCGTTTTTCATAAAATTTGATTGCCCCCGACGCGGATTCCCAAGTACCGACAAGAATCCTGTCAGTTCGGGCTAAACCGATCAGGTGACTTAGGAGTTTTTCTCCGGCGCCTTTCCGCTGATGACTTGTCAATGTATATGCGTGCCTGATTAATGTGACATCGTCGACAGGCTGGATTCCCATAACCGCGATTAAAACGTTGTTTTCCAGGTAACCGTAGAATTGTACGCCGCTTTGGATTTCTTCTTTTAGCTCTTGGCTTGACATGTAGGGTTCTTTCCACCTGTCAGCTGGGATTTTGCCCTTGTACGCGGTGGCAGCGTCGTTTATGACGGTTAAGATTACTTGAAAATGAGTGTTTGTTAGTTTACAAATCATTGAGGCGTCACTTAATTGTCGAGGAACCTAAACTGCTTCGGGCTCCTTTTGGGCTTCACTTTTAATCAACTTGTCGACTAAATGCATAAAGAAAGATTGTGCCTGCATTTCAGTAACTGTCTCTAAGTATATTGAGACCATGGCAATTTTGCCCTTCTTGGAAGCCACGTATTCCGCAAACATCCGCGCGGAAATCATGTTCTTATCCCCCAAAAGCACTGACGAAGTGACTGAGCCCAGGAGGTCTTTGGGTTTGGGAACGGCGATTGCCAAGGTTCCAAGCTTATCTTCTTTTTCACTTAGCATTATCATTATGGAGTTTTTGGCTTCCACATAAACCGCTAGAAAACGCCTGTCTTGTTCTTGCAATTCTTCTTTTACTACTTTGGCACGTTCCATTTTCTTTTCGCTCCTTGTTGTGTTGTTGGTTAATGTTTGGATGCTTAAAAAGACTTCACAATTTTTTCTGAAACTTGTTTAGCCACTCTATTATCGTTATTTCTTTTAAAAAAATAGGTAAATTGGGGTGTTTTATAGTAAAGCTTAAGCAGGGTCAAGTTAACATTCTATAGTAAGGCTTGAGCATGGACAGCCCCAGTCGCATTATGAAATTTCTGATTCCATCCTTCCTGATAGTGATTTTGGCGGTTTCGATGCTAGCAGTCTACATGTCGTATTCTAATGGAAGCCAAGCAAAAGCCGACCCCAACGCTTACGTGGGCATTGCTTTTGGCGGAAACACTACAGCAGAAGCTAAGGTACTGATTGACAAAGTAAAAAGTTACACTAACCTGTTCATCTTGGATTCGGGCAGAAACCCCATAAGTAAAAACCAGTCAAGCGTCGAGGAAATTTGCGATTACGCTGTTTCTCAAGGTTTAAGCATAATTGTTAATTTAGGAATCAAAGATGTTACTACTCCATCATCTTGGAATTGGTTCTGGCAACAACAGTCACTTGACAGCATAAAACAGAATTTTACGCAACGTTGGGGAAACAAATTCTTAGGTATATACTATAATGATGAGCCAGGTGGACTGCAGCTTGATGCGGATTGGTGGAAGTTTTATTCAACTTACGGACAGAATTTAAGCCAAGTTTATCCGCCTCACCCAGCCATTACTGCCCTAATTCAGGAGTACATGGACTTGTGGACTGCGATGTCGAACGGTACTTTCCCTATAAACTATGATTTAGAATCTAACTTTTTTGTAGATAACGTTTTGAAGGGAGACCCAGGACTTCAAAACTTGACTGCTGCTGGAATCCCCGCTTTCACCTCTGATTATGGCTTGTATTGGTGGGATTACTTGGGAGGATACAATACTATATTCGCTGAGTTAGGTTGGAATGTCAGCGTAACCGAGCAGATAGCATTGGTTAAAGGTGCCGCGCGAATGCAGGATAAAGATTGGGGTACAATGATTACTTGGAAATATGATATGCCGCCCTACCTTGACAGCGGAGACCAAATCTACAATCAAATGTTAACTTCCTACGAGGCTGGAGCAAAATACATTGCCGTTTTCAATTATCCCTACGATGGAGGCGCCTATGGAACTCTTACAAATGACCAGCTAAATGCTATTCAAAGATTCTGGAATGACATAACCACCAAGAAACTTGCAGATTTAAGCAGTCCAGATGCCGCGTTAGTGTTGCCTTCGAACTTTGGGTGGGGCGTCAGGAACCCTAACGATACCATTTGGGGTTTCTGGACATCGGATAACAGAACCCAGCAGGTCGCAATAGTCACAAGCATGCTGTTAAACTACTATGGTGCTAACTTGGACATTGTGTATGAAGACCCAGCCTATCCAGTGACTAACGTGAATTATCAGCATGTATACTATTGGAACTCAACAGCCCCCTAAAGCCCAAGCACAAAGAATCGTTTTTTGGGTTAGCACCATTTTCTCTTCCAAACGGGCAGTCTGTTGTTGTAGTATAGAAACTTTTCAGTCACAACCTCTAAGGAAAAGCATCGTTGTTTCTGGTTGGAAATGCTTAATTAAGAGCACATGTCTTTTCTGGTACGGAAGGAATCAATTTGAGTGACGATATTTCAAAATTACCGCCTAACGTTCAAGAAAGGCTTCTTAGATTACAACAACTCCAGCAAACGCTGCAGTCAGTTTTAGCGCAGAAGCAGCAGGTTGAAATGGAAAAAACCGAAGTTGAACAGACAATGGCTGAGTTGGAGAAGACAGCGGCAGATGCAGTTATCTACAAAGCAATCGGTTCACTGCTGGTTAAGGCAGAAAAACCAAAGGTAACTGAGGAACTTGCAGAGCGCAAGTCGCTTTTGGATACAAGAAGCACAGTTATGGCACGCCAAGAAGAACGTATACGCAGCCAAGTTAAAGAAGCACAGACAAAACTGCAAGAAGACCTAAGTCCAGTCTCAGGTCAACCATTATCTTAAGGTGAATGCTTGTGGTGGAGCTCGGATTTCCAGAGCTAACCACAGAGCAAATTGAACTTTTAGGTTCTACCGCTGAAGACGCCGCTAGAAAATATGTTTTATCCAAAGTTTCCCTAAAGGATATTGACCGCTTAGACATCAGCGTGGAAGCCGACGGAGCAAAACCTGTAAACGTCACGGTTGAAATCAACCTTGTTTTAGCTTCTAAAACAAAAGATGTGGACCCAGACGCTTTGGTTAAGGAAGCAGTGAATGTGGCGCATAAGGCAACTGAAAACTTTTTGAGAAAACTAAAATGAGCTTCAAAGAATTATTAGATACCCTAAAGGATACTTCTTTTATACTTTTACTGTGCCATCGTAGCGCTGATGCTGACGCGATTTGTTCAGCCTACGCGTTACAGGGTTTGCTAAAACGGTTTTTGCCAAACGCGGTCATCGAGATTGGGTGTCCGCAGGGCGTTAACAAGCCTGCTAAGCTGCTGTTTGAGTACATGCCTATAACTGTGAACCTTAAACCCAACATTGAATCTGCAGAAGCCATAGTTCTCTTAGACATGAACACAGTCGAGCAGCTTGACGAATCCGCCGATTTAATAAGAAAATCGCCCGCTCCAAAAATAATCATCGACCACCATGCGCCTAGCCCTGATACCATGCAGATCTGCAAAGTCTGCATCATAGATGAAAAAGCAGCTGCAAACTGCGAATTAATCCATCGACTTTTCAGCCAAGCAGTGGTCGAGCCAAACCTCAACGAGGCTAAGGCATTGTTTGTTGGCATAGCGTTTGATACGAGGCATTTTGCTTTAGCTAATTCGCCAACTTTCGAAATTCTTGCAAAGTTGGTTGTTAAGGGGATTGATGCTCAACAGACTCTAGCGCTGTTTGCTCTACCCATCGACCCTTCTGAGCGGGTTGCTAAGTTGAAGGCTTGCAAACGGGCAAAAATTGTTAAGGTGGAAGGCTGGATTATTGCGCTCTCGCATGTTAGTGCGTATCAGGCGCCCGCTGCCAAGGCGCTTGTTGATTTGGGAGCTCATATGTCGGCGGTGGCAGGCAAGAAAAACGGAAAAGTGGAGTTAAGCTTGCGGTGTACACGCCAATTCAACGAAAAAGCGGGCGTTCATTTAGGAGTGGATATTGCAACGCCGCTTGGCGAGTTCTTGCATGGAGTCGGCGGAGGACACGCGATGGCTTCAGGAGTCAGCGGCGAAGGAGAAATCCAGCAGGCCCTCAAGCAATGCCTTGCACTTCTAAAACAGAAAATAGCCAAAAATGCGTAGCTACGCTTAAATGAGCAAACATTCACGCTTAAGGTGAGCAGGCACAGAAAACATGGCTATAATTGAAACAAAAAACCTCACCTACACCTACCCCGGCGCCACAAAACCGTCAATTGTGGATGTCTCAATCAAGGTGGAGAAAGGCGAGTTTGTTTTAATTACAGGTCCAAGCGGCTGCGGAAAAACAACTTTGTGCCGAACCTTCAACGGGTTGATCCCGCATTTTTATCAAGGCGAATTAAAAGGCGAAATTTCAGTCGCTGGAATAATCACAATTAAACATCACACCTACGAAATGGCAAAACATGTGGGCTTAGTCTTCCAGAACCCAGAAAACCAGCTCTTCGCCCTATCAATCGAAAAAGACGTCGCGTTTGGCTTAGAGAATCTGGGCGTTTCCCGAGAAGAAATGCGCAAAAAAGTCGATTGGGCACTAAACCAAACTGGAATATACGACATACGCGAGCGGTCTCCCCACGAAATCTCGGGGGGGCAGCAGCAGCGGGTTGCGATTGCGTCGGTTTTGGCGATGGAGCCCGAAGTTATAGTTTTAGATGAGCCAACTTCATTTCTTGATCCGCTTAGTGCCGAGAAGATTTTTGAGGTAATTTACAGGTTAAACAAGGAGCAGGGAATCACCGTCATCCTAGTGGAGCACCGCTTGGATTTAACGGCCAAGTACGCTAACCACCTAATCGTTATGGATGAAGGAAAAGTCCGTTTTGAAGGCGACCCAAGACAAATTCTCAGCAACGAAGAAACACGCTTGATGGGTGTTGGAATCCCAAAGGCGACACTTCTCTACCAGATGCTCAAAAAAGACGGCTTAAACCTAAACGACAAAACTCCGCTCTCATCCGAGGAATTGGCAGATCAACTCTTGGAGGCGCTAAAGCCCCAATGATTGAGGTACAGGACATTCGGTACTCTTATCCCAACAAAGTTGAAGCCCTAAAAGGCGTTTCATTAACCATCCAAACTGGCGAATTCGTTGCTATAATGGGGCAGAACGGCGCTGGAAAATCAACCCTTGTCAAACACTTCAACGGGCTCCTCAAGCCTTCACACGGCAAAGTTCTTGTGGACAGCGTTGAAACCACCAAGTCAAGCGTGGCAACTTTGGCCCGAAACGTCGGGTTTGTTTTCCAAAACCCAGACCACCAACTCTTCAGCGAAACCGTGGAAGAAGAAATTGGGTTTGCACTTAAAAACTTCGGTTTCAAACCAGAAGTCATCGAAGACAGGGTTACTTGGGCTCTAAATCTTTTATCGTTAACTCAGTACCGAAAGACTTCGCCTTTTCTGCTTAGCGGCGGGGAACGGAAGCGTGTTGCGTTGGCTTCTGTTTTGGCTTGGGATCCTTCGACTTTGATTTTGGATGAACCCACCATCGGCCAGGACCACGAGCAGAAAGAGAGGCTGCGCCAATTCATCATGCAGATGCAGACCCAAGGAAAAACTGTGGTTACTGTTACGCATGATGTGGAGTTTGTAGCGGAATGCAACCCTCGAGTGGTTTTGATGAAGGAAGGCAAAATCGTCGCAGACGGAGAAGGCAAAGAAATTCTAACTGACCCTGCACTTTTGGAGTTGTCGTCGATTGTTCTGCCGCAGATAGCTCAGGTCTTTAGCAAGCTGTCGCCGCTGGGTTTTCCCAAAGATATCATTGACATTTACGAAGCTAAAGAAATCATCCTCAAAGCCAAGGAGAGCAAACAGGGCAAATGAGCGTTTTCGACGGCTTAAGATTCAGAAAAGTTTACTCTCCAATCCACAACTTAGACCCAAGAATAAAATTCGTGTACGTCATCGCCATCTTTGTTGTAGCTATTCTTTTTTACCAGATTATTCCTCTGCTGATTTTGTTCTTGATGCAGATTCCCTTTGTTCTGTTAGCGCGTGTTCAGAGGCAGTGGCTGCGGTCTTTGCGGGGAGCAGCTTTTTTGGCGACATTTATCTTCCTTGTTAACATTGGAACCACATTCTTAACAAAAGGCTATACACTTGCACCCGCCGACATAGAAGGCGCAACCGCGTTGACACTAAGGTTTGTTGTGCTTGTGGAGTCGTTTTCAGTGTTTTTCTTAACAACATCTCCAGACCACTTGGGTTTAGCATTGGAGGAGTCGCGTGTGCCCTACGAGTTTGCATTCGCATTCACGACTGCGGTGCGGTTTGTTCCTGTTTTGGCTGAGGAAGCCCAAACGATAATGGATGCGCAGAAGGCTCGAGGGTTGGAACTGGAGAAAGGCGGCTTACTTAAGAGAATTAGGAATTATGTGCCTGTACTTATCCCGTTGATTGTGAGCGCTATCCGAAGGAGTTTGGAGTTGGCGGAGGCAATGGAGTCCCGCGCTTGGGGAGCCACAAAGAAACGCACCAACCTCTACCTGCTTAAGCTGCACAGAGGCGACTACGGTTTGCTGGCAATCACTGTTGGAATCCTTGCCATAGCGGTTTACGTGCACTTTTATGTGTCGATTCCAACGATTACTCAACTGGTTTAAACGTGACGTTTATTCAAAATGTCGGAGGATTTGCCCCTTTTCACCGACGTTTTTGCTTGAACAGGTCAGCTATGTCGGTTTCAATATTAAAAAATCAACTTAAGAATCTTTAAGAGAGGGGTTTACCCGTTTTTCTTAAAGGCGTTAGGCGGTTATGCCTCCTCTTGACCTCCCAGGCACTTTAATTCTTATTTTTTCAGTCGTCATCTTGTTCTTGCTAGTTTTGGGGTTGCCGCTCGTCAAGGGTATAAACACTAAAAAGAACCTTCAGCGTCATGGCATTTTAGCTGCATCTGCCTTGGCTCTGCAAACATCCCTTTTCCTTGTTGAAATGTTTCCTTCTTTTACAATTAATTTTGGAGCGATATTAGCTTTACCGCCTATTTATGCAGTGAACGTATGGTTACACATCACCGTTGGTTCTGTGGCATTCATTTCAAGCTCCATTTACTTGGGTTTGTGGCTTGCTTTTTCAACTTCACAAATGAGGTGTATATCGAGCAAAAAAATTCATGTTGCCGACCCTGATAATTTGGGCAATCGCGATTGTTACCGGCGGCTTAATCCACTTACTGCAGATATTCTAGCTTTCTCCTTCGTCAGCGAGTTTTTAGAGAAAACGTTATTGCCAACGCATCCTTAAGGGTGGAAGGGATTAGATGAGTGAGCGCACGCGTTTTGGTCCAGCAGGCGTCCCGCCTATGTTTCGGCTAATGGGCGCAACCACCTTGGATGTGCCGAAGCTTCTCCATGAAGAAGGACTAGACGCCTTCGAGTATCAAGCTTCTCGGTGGGGACCTAAACCGCAGGTGAAACAGGAAGACGCCCAAAAACTCGGCGAAGAAGCAAGAAAAAACGACGTTAAACTCAGCATGCACGGCTCATACTTCATCAATTTATCGGGTAAAAAGGAGGTTGTGGAAGCTAGCAAGCGGCGCTTAATCGCCTGCGCCATAGCAGCTGATTGGATGGGAGCTTACGTCGTGGTTTTTCACACGGGATTCTACGGCAAGGTGGAAAAAAGTTTTGCTTTCAAAAACGCCCTCATCGCCCTCAAAGAAGTCAGCGCCGAAATGAAAACTCTGGGCTTAAAAGTAAAACTCGGACCAGAAACGATGGGAAGAAAATTCCAAGTCGGCACCATCGACGAAATCCTAACCATCAACCAAGAAGTCGAACCCACACAACTCGTGATCGACTGGGGACACCTACATGCCCTGCATCAGGGTACCCTCAAAAAAGCTGAGGATTTCCGTGCAATCGCGGAAAAAGTTGAGCAGAAACTCGGCACAGAAGCCCTCAGAAGCATGCATTGCCACTTCTCAAAAATCGAGTTTTCAAGTCAAGGAGAGAAACGCCATCACACCCTCGACGAAGAACGTTACGGACCAGATTTCCACATGCTGGCGGAAGTGATTGTTGATTTTGGTTTGCATCCGACAATGATTTGCGAATCACCAATCCTCGACATCGACGCCAGAAAGATGCAGGCAACTCTGAAAGAAGTTTTAGATAGCAAGCAAGCGAAAGCGGAACCTTAAAGTTAATTCTTACTCTGGTCCTCTTTGACTCTGAACTTCACTATTTCTTTAACAAGCTCAACTGGGATTGGCTCATCTAAAGGAAACCTGATGGTGCCCTTGCTTGTTTCATAATGGGCGTTTCTCTTTGAAGGCTTCCATCGCTGACACTTTCGGGAAAAATCCAATGTGGTTCTTAAAAGCTGCAAACCACACCAAGATACCTTTCTGTTTGAAGGCAGGCATGCTGTAGCTGATTACTTCTTTGGCTTGTGGCGCGGCTTCTTTGATGGCTAGCCTTGTTTGCTTCAGAGCCGTTTGCGCGTTTTGGGGAAAAGAGGCGATGTACTCGTCTGTTGTTTTGAATCCTTTTTTGGGAGGTGTCATACGCTTTTACCTTGAGCAACTGCTTACTTATTTTTGTTGCGTCAGCCGTCATTTAGCTGTCACACGCCAGCCTATTGGATCCTAATAAAGGTTAATTGCAGAAACCTATAGGGGGTAGATCGGGCACTGGTTGAAAATCAGCTCTTAGAATGTAAATAATTTGGTACTTTATATAAGGGGAGGGGGTCACCGCAAAGCAAGACCTTTTTTATGTATGTTGAGATAGCAATCTTTCTGCTAGTTTCAGTTCCTGAACGGTATTAATGTTTACAGCTAATTCGGCCTGATTTAAGAGGCATATGTCTTGGTCAAGCCACTCGTCGCCGTACCGTTTGTGACCATCGATAACGTTGATTCCGACAGGCACCACATCTTTGTCGTCGACTTTAAAGGAGTACTCGATGCTCATGCCAAGTTTACTTTTGGTTTTTAGCGGAACCGCAACGGTTAAGGCAGGTTTGCCGCATCTCTCATAACGTTCAACTATGGCGTCGAGCACTTCGCCTTTGACAAGGGGCAAATCAGCTGCGATGGCTAAGAAAACGCCCAGTTTCAGGGTTTGGACTGCGTAGCCCATATCGGAAACGTAGTCTTTGCCGGGAGTTTCAATGACTTGGATGCCGAGTTGCCTCATTAGTTTGGTTGTTTTAGGCGTGCAACTGGATGTGGCAACTATGATGGAATCGATTTTTTTAGCGGCCTTTAGGGCTGCAAGCACGTATTCGATGACTGGTTTGCCGCAGACTTTGATAAGGGGTTTTTCTTCGGCGAGTTTCATACGGGTTCCTTTGCCGCCAGCCATAACAAGCGCAACTACGCCCATGCAACCGCCGCCAACAACACAACCACACAAACCATCCGAGTCAACTCGTTTGTAGCGCCGAACACGTCGCCCGTGACCCCGTTGAAGTGCTTGTGCGCAACTGCAACCATCACTAAACCCGTAATTGCAGCTGCCAGAACGGTGAAGATGCCTGCCCAACGTAGCAGCGGCAAAGCAACCGCCAAAGAAATCGCCAGCGCCGCAATCAAGCGCCAGTTGCCTCCGCGTCCGTGCATGGCTTCCAGAAACGGCGAGTTCATGCCCTCATGGACAGATTTTCCTGCCCAGCCGGCAACAACCATCGACAACTTTGCACATAACTCAACCACGATTAAGGCAGGAACAATCAAGGGAACAGCAAAATTCCCAAAAAACACATTCCTGCCTAGAACCCCGAAAGCCAAAGCCGTAACCAGATAGGTGATCAAAACCAAGCCGATAGCTCCTGCGCCCGTGAATCGGTCGTGCATAACCTCTATTTTACGTTCAAATGTGCCATGCGCCATTACGCCGTCGCCGAAATCCAGCAGCCCATCCATATGATGCAGCCCAGTCATCCACAGCAGCAGAGCCAGAACCAATGAGCCCACGACGATGTCAGGCAAAAAATAGAGGGCGACCCAGCCAAACAAACCTGCCAGCAAACCGAGGAACGCACCGATTAATGGGAAAGCCCACATGTTGCGTGCGCAGTCCGTGAGCAAGTCCTTGTCCATGGCGACTGGGAAAACGGTCAAGAAAGAAAATAGGTTCTTTAGTTCTTTAACGACCAAGCCCTGTCACTTTATGCCCATCAATAGAGCATAGTTACGCTCTATTTCCTTAAGAAGGATTTCCTTTGTAACTGCGCCGCCGAGCTTAGCCATAGCCGCAATTGAAGCGCCGCCTGCGCCAACGCCTTCTTTGACGAGCCCAGTTTCGTAGATTCTAAGGCCAGGGTACTTTGAAGGACCAAAATCTAGGTCAGCTGCCAAAACGGGTACGTCGCAGAACTGTTTGACTATGCCGCAAATATCGGATTTGACATCTTTTGCAACCCATCTTGTGGTGCCAACAGCTACATTGCACAGCACCTCGGGGTTTAGAGCGTTGATTATTGCTAAAATCGCGGTCATTTGGGTTCCGCCGGCCATCAGAACGGGGCCTTGTTTGGCGCCGCCAATGACAAGGCCAGCCAACGCAGGCATCATGGGGTCACCTACGCAGGAAATTGCTTTTATGGGGTTGTTTTTTAAGCTGCCGAATTTTTCTTTTGCAGCGCTCAAGCCTCCCGCAACTACTTCCGCTTTTAAGCTATGTGGGTTTTCTGGAAGGGTGCTGCTGACTTTTCCCTGCGCATTAACGCCTAAAGCCGACAGAACTCCAAGTGCTGTCGTAGTTCCGCCTGGAATGCTTTCGCCGATAACCAAGTAATCCGACACTTTAGCTAAATGCTCGCCCAAAATCTTGGCTCGCTCAATCACTTCTTCAACGTTATCGACGGAATTGCCGCTTCGGATGTCTCTGCCGCTATTGCCGCCTAAATCCACATAGGGAATCTGCGGCTTAACCTTGACTCCCCCGTTAACAACCAGCACAGGAATATCCGCTAAACGCAGCGCCGACATCGTAATTAGCCCAGGTGTCGGAATCCCATCAGGAGTTATTGGGACGCCCGCGATGGATTTGCATTTTCCAAGCAGAAGCAGTTCTGCATCTGCAGGCGGAGTAAAATCGGTGAAATCGGGGTTTTGTCCAGCCGCTGATAAACCGGGGATTTTCCCGGTTTCGGTAGTTGCGATGGTGCAGATGAATAGGGGTTTTTTGCTTTCGATTTCATCCAGAAAAGCTTTTGCTTTGAGTTCGTTATTCGCAATCAGTACATCCATTTCGAGTTACCTTGCTGGCACTATTTTGACTTCGGGACGACCTTAAACTTTTTGATTTCTAAGTATCCGAAGCCGCCCTCAAGCTTGTGCTTCTCTGTTTCTAGAAGTTCAATTTTTTTCTTGAATGTTGGTCCGTCAGTGACTACAGTGTGGTATTCGCCGCCTTCGCCGCATGGGTCAACGTTGCCGAGTTTGAGAATGTCATCGTAGAATTTTTTGTCCAGAACCCTTCCTAGCCAATCTACGCCGAGCAAACTTAGTTTGGTGCGGACGACAGTTGCTTTGAACCCTGTTTTGAGGTAGTCAAGGTAGATTTTTTTTGTGTCGCCCATCCAAAGAGGCTTTACGGGTGTTAAATCGACTTCTTTGCAGACTCTGCCAAGCCAGCCTTCCTCGTGCCCAGCGACTTCGTAGATGTCGCCTGTCACTAAGCCTTCGGCGCCCTTCGCTTTGCACTGCTGCAATACTTCTTTGAAGTCTTTCTCGTAGGTCGCCGCGGACATTGTCTTTTTAATCAGGGGAATCCCAATGGCTTCAGCTTGCGCGTCGAGGATGCCGACGGGTATCATGTGGAAGTTTGATTTGGTTTCACTCATCATCATAGTTAAAAGGTTGATTACTTGGTGGCCTTGCTGGGTTGCCAAGTAGTATGCGTAGCAGCTGTCTTTGCCGCCGCTCCATGAAGCAACAACTTTCATATAGTTTTTTCCTCCTATGTAGTTTCACCCTTAACCGATTGCTGTGTTACTGGTTTAGGATGAATATGAAGTTGATTATTTACTGTGGATACACTTGTATAAAAAACTGCCCATTTACTATTCAAACATTTACTTAACTGCCTAATCACTAAAACTTTGAGCGAAATATTGGAAGTTTTCTTAATGTTCAGCAAATCATCACTCTGAATGTTTGGTTGGTTTATCCAACCTTTTCATATTAATGCTTCGTTATAGCGTAACATAATACTCACTACACTAAGGGGTATGGTCACAATAGAAGTCGCGCCGTGTAACAGTTGTCGGGGTAATCACACGACCAAACGCCGTGAAGTCGGTCAATAAACACCCGCTCAAAACGGGCGGGAATTGGCTATTGGCGGGCGGGGAGGGATTTGACCC
>PLYI01000091.1 GCA_003151735.1 Candidatus Bathyarchaeota archaeon
ATACAATAAAACTTGAAAATCCAATACAAAGTCTATTGAAAAAAGGAGAGGCAATTAACGCTTTATCTACTGAAGGCGAACCTCTTTGGACCAAAGCTACAGGTAAAATGCAGGAACTTTTTAAATCAAGTATCCAAATTGCCGATGTTTCAAAAGCAAATGTGGCAGAAACAAAAAAAGCTGTTAAGAAAATTAATGAACTGGTTGGTTGGCAACATTACACTGGAGGTATACAAAGCAGTTTATTGCATTCTTCAACAACAATCACAAAAGTTAATGGTGAAATTAACGGATATGTCCAGCATTCTCCCAATTATGTTCCCTTTATCGCAGTCGACCCAAGAGTCCAAAATCAAAAATTGGGCACTGCACTTATGTTTAGCGTTCTCGAATCTGCTAGAGAAAGTGGAAGTTCAGAACTCTATTTAGACTTCAGAGGGAATAATCCAAAAACTAAGGCTTTCTACCAAAAAATAGGTAATATGTTCAATCCAGCATACAGAATGGAAGATACCGGGGGCAATTATTCCAATGGAGATCCAAGATTCGCTGTGACTTATTTTTTAAAGGATAAAACTAAAGAATAAAAACTAAGGGACGATATTTCGTCCCTTTTATTTAGCCTTTATCGACTACTGTGAGTGCTCTAAATCATAAAAGAAGCGCTCAAAGTGATAAAATCCACTGTACCTGCTGCCCCCATCTCCATAGAGGCTTAAAAGGAATAACCTAAATTTTTTCGGATCGCTTTCTAGAGCATGCGCAGATCTATCATAATACATCTTAAATTCTTGCTTTTTACTCGTAATCTTCAAACACAAAAGATTCTCGGTTGACTCCCCTTCATTAAGGGTAAGGTGATTTTTTATGCAGATAGCTTTAACCTTATTCTTCATATCTTCGATTGTGAGGAAGTCTTCATGATTAGTCATGGTAATGGTAAATAAATACTGCAAACGGTTGACAATTCCTCCAAGAGCAGAAATTATGGTATGCACAAAACGTCCATTGAATATGCCATGGTCTTTGTTTGTTTTTGAAATTGGTTCCCTTTGAGAAGAATGTGATAAAAAGCTCTGTTGTACTTGACCTGTCATAAAATATCGTCCTTGTGATAGATATTGCTTTCATAAAGTTTCTTGCAAAATTCTCTTAGAACTTGTTTTCGAGCCCCTGAAGCCCATTTAACTCTTTCTTTTAAGCTTGCTTCTTTTTTGGGAAATTCCACTTGCCAAAGTGCTATTTCCATTCTTGTTATCCCAAATTCAATTAAAGTAAGTTTGGGGATGGCGACTGTAATTTCTCTTTCTTTTTCTTTTGGTGAACTTTGTGATGGATTAGACCTTTGTTGAGAAGAAGCAAAATTCAATAGTAAACCAGCCTCATCAGCATTTATTGCATTTATGGTACTCATGTCATCCACCTCTATTTACCTTTCACAATAACCCTGGGGGCCATTACGTATTAGCCCTTATGCCGATATGGCCTTCGGCATAAGGCTGGTCTTAACTGGAAATAGCTGCACTCGCCTTTGCTGATAAATATCAATCCTTCGGGTTTACTTCAATGTTTTAAAGACAACGCCTTCAAGGGAAATCATCTCCCCATGGGTCCGATAAGAGATCTTTATAGGTCATACCCCCTGGTAGATCCGGCACATCAATGTGTAAATCAGCGTTGCCTATATCCCAAATTTTATTCCCTTCTTCTATTTTTTCCGGCGTCATCATTAAATTGGTTTTATTTACCCACTCAATTTTCTTTGCTAAACTTGCAGATGATCCAGGAAAGTTTAAGCTTCTTAATGCTATTTTGATCAAAGATTCATCCGGAACTTTGAAAGGATTATAAGGGTTCGTACTTTGTTGAACAGATAAGCCTTCCATTGGACGAAGTGCAGTAGGATTTACCGACATAATTTATTACCTTTTTTTAATATTAGTTATAAATTTTTAAATTTTTAACACTAATACAGATTAAACGCAAATTTTACGCACGCGTATTTCCTAAAAAAAGAAAACCCTAAAAATGTTGTGCATTTTTAGGGTTTTGATCACTAAGCTTAATTTTTGCTTCAACTTACATATCGTAACGATTATTTCCACCTTGTCTTGGCACAATCGAGATCAAAGTATCTACCAATGCATCCCATTGATAACTCTGTATGTAAGGCAGGATTTGTGCAGGATTTACTCCGACAGCAGCTGCGAAGGCTTGAACTTGTTCATTTGTGATATTTCCACGACCTGCTTCTTCAGACAAGCTTTCACGTAAGCCTTTTATAAAATCACTCCAAACCCAACCACGTGGTCTAATATTGCGAATGCCCACTTTAAGCTCTTCGTCTGTGAAGACAGTCATTAAAAATCTTAATGGGTGCACATGATTGATTCGATTGCCGGTTCTTTCTAAATCCCCTTTTTGACGCATAAGTGAAACCAAAGAACTTTTAGCTAAAGTTGTCACAATATGTCTTATATCTGATTTCTCTTGAGGAGATACAGGAGCATTAAAGTTTCTCGGATTAGCAGTAGCCGATGCTTGGATCACGCTTATGCCTGCTAAAGAAAAATCCACACAAAATTCCTGGCGCAAATTGTCGCATGGGCAAGCATCATCATCGATCTCATCGGGAAATACAAAGTTATCGTCCCTTTCTTCAGCAGCGCATATAATCATTGTATCAATTTGATTCATTACAGTCTCAAAACTGTCCTGTGGGACAATTTCCATGATAAAGCTCCTCCCGTTCGGAGCTTTGACAACGAGTTCTTCTGTGGTTCCTATTGATGAAAAACCAACGAGCAAGCTCGTTAAAAACGGTAAATATTTCTTTAAAACTCTCATCTTCTCTCCTTATTGGATTAGGATTAAAAAAAAGAATCTATAGTCTATTCTTACTAAAGTCGTCAAGGACTATTTTAGAAAGGGGTTGAATACGACAGCAAAATCTTTATTGACAAGCATACTAAAGGAATGATATTCATTCACCTTTATTTTTTTAAATGAATTATTCATTCCAAACGAGAAATTAAGTATGAAGCGACACTTTTTAGTTTATGCCACGACTGTTATGCTTGCCCTGTCAACCCTAACAAGTTTAAATGCCCAAGAAAATGACTATACTGGTTCCTGTGAATGTAGTTGCGGATATGACTGCGACTGCGGTGAATACTGTGATTGTGAAGAAGAAAAGAAGTGCTTTCAAGTTTTGAGGAACAACTTATATTTTGGTCCCGATATCTACCATGTCAAACGATTGAGACATGGCGGAAGTCAGCAATCCGGAGTGCTGTATGGATTTCGAACCGGTTATGATCGGATCAAGCGCTATAACTTCTATGTAGGAATCGAAGGCGCTTGGGCAAGTGGAGACCTTTCTGGCTCTTCTTCCAGCGGGACACTATTAAAATCCACATTAACTGATGCTGAAGTTGAAGGGCGTTTTGGATATACAATTGGTACTAAGCATGCATGCCGTGCCACACTAACACCTTTCGTTGGTGCCGGATATTTTTGCCAAACTAATAAATTCCATGCCCCAACCCCAATCACATTACACTTTAAAGAATCATTCAAATACGCTGTCGTTGGTTTCATTTCCAACATTTATGTCAGGCCTTGCTTAAGCGTAGGTTTGAATTTCAAAGCTAAATTTGTCTATGATCCGGAAAGTCATATTTCTAATGATCCGGATTTTGATGATGTGAATATTCATTTTGGCGAAAAAACTCAATATGAGGTTGATTTGCCCATCACCTATTACTTTGATCTCTGCAATCAATGCTTGACTGTAAGCGCCGTACCATTTTACATTTACAGGCATTATGGCGCTCTTGCAGGTTTTCCATTTGATTTTCTGGAAACGA
The DNA here is from genome assembly GCA_003151735.1 of Candidatus Bathyarchaeota archaeon. Taxonomy (GTDB): domain Archaea; phylum Thermoproteota; class Bathyarchaeia; order Bathyarchaeales; family Bathycorpusculaceae; genus Bathycorpusculum. The sequence goes on from PLYI01000091.1 coordinate 3,870, forward strand.
AATATATTAACTATGGTGGCAGACTTCTCTTAGGAATTCAGTTTTAGGACAATAGTCAGTAGACAGTAGACAGTAGTCAGTAGACAGTAGACAGTAGACAGTAGTCAGTAGACAGTAGATAGAAGATTGTAGTGAATAGTTTGTGATAGACTGTATGGACGAGTCTACTGACTACTGTCTTTGCCCAAAGCCACCCATATTCTGAAGAGACAAAAGTCCCAAGAGAATTTAAAGAAGAAAAAAAATGTTAGATAATTATCTATATTTTATTGGGTTATAAATTAAAATTTCCATCTTTGTCATCTGACTACTAAGTTAACTGTTAATTCGATGCACATTTTCTTGCATCTATTCGTTTTTTATCATAGCATACAAAGAAAAATGCACTGTTGTAGGTTATGACTAAAAGTTTCATTGAATCCTCATTTTCACAAGAAGACCTCACTTTTGAGGTTCCTTTGCGTCCGCAAGCTTTGGCAGATTTTGTGGGCCAGGAGGCTGTGTGCGAGCGTTTAGAGGTGTTAATGGGAGCAGCTCTGCAACGCGGAGAACCACTCGGGCATTGCCTTTTCAGTGGCCCTCCAGGCCTTGGCAAAACCACATTAGCAAACATTCTAGCCAAAGCAATGGGAACAAATCTTGTCGTCACCTCTGGCCCTGTTATTGAAAAGCCGGGTGATCTTGCTGGCGTCCTGACTAATTTAAAAAAGGGCGACGTTCTTTTTATCGATGAAATCCACCGCNNGCCGGAGCAACAACACGCATGGGACTTTTAACTAGCCCCATGAGATCCCGTTTTGCATTTTCCTGCCGGCTTGATTATTATCCTGCACACGCCTTAGTAAAAATCATCCTGCGCACAAGCAGGATTCTCAATCTCGTTTTAGATAATGAAAGCGCGCATGAAATTGCTAAGCGAGCGAGAGGGACTCCGCGTATTGCGAATCATTTATTGCGCTGGGTTCGAGATTATGCACAAATGCGCAGTGGCAATAAGATTACTAAACTCGTCGTCGAACAAGCCCTAAAGATGTTGGCCATTGATGAGATGGGATTGGATGAGATGGACAAAAAAATCTTGGAGATCATGATAGACCATTATGAGGGCGGACCTGTCGGCATAAATACTATCGCTATAGCCACTGGGGAAGAACCTTCGACAATTGAAGAGGTTCATGAGCCCTACCTAATTATGCAAGGTTTTATTAAAAGAACACCCCGCGGTCGGGAAGTGACACCATTAGCTTACGAGCACATGGGCAAAAATTAAAGTAAGGAGACATACAAATGTTGATCAGAGTCCTAATGATTTTTTTATCGATCTGTACACTCACCTGTTCAGCAGAAGCGAGGGTATGGGATCGAGTTAAAAGTATCTTTTCACAAAAAGATCCTATTCCCGCAATTAAAGTTCTCGTCGTAGAAAACGAGGATGGAATTATTTTGGAAGTTAAAGGTAAATACAATATTTTCGATCCCTATACCGGCAGTCGTTTAGGCACACGATTCGTTGGCAAGGGACATTTGATCCAATCCATGGCCGGTGGATTGAAGTGGGGCGAAGAGTTCCCTGGTGTTTACCAAATTCAGATCACTCCAGATGATCCAAGGATTACTACAGTTGTTGATGGGATTGAATACCGCGGTTCCATCTACATCTATGATATCAAAGGTCGCATTAGTGTAGTCAATGAAGTTCCACTTGAAGACTATATTAATTCCGTGCTAGCCCTTGAATTTAAAGAACCACTCTCACCTGAAGCAATGGCTTCAATTGCTATCATCGAAAGAACAAAAGCCATGTACCAAGCTACTCATGCTCCAAATTCCTATTGGCATGTCAGAGCTAAAACAGTTGGCTATGAAGGCAATGCCGTTGTTGGGCGTTCCAATGGAGTTGATCAAGCAGTCGCTACAACACGCTATATGGTGATGACGCGCGGTGGCAAGGGCAGTATAGAAACATTCCCTGCCAAGTGGTCGACAACAGGCTCTTCGCAAGGAACAGTTCTTTCCGTCGATGATGCTGAAGGGATGTCTGCAAAAGGAAAACATGCTGCTGAGATTTTATCAAAAGCATTCCCAAATACTTCCTTGCAGCTAACTTATAAGCTTCCTCAACCAGTGCGTCCCACAAGCGCAAGCGATAATAACAAAACTAATTAATCCTTTCATTTCCGAGAAGAGTCTAAAAGCTCTTCTCGGATACAACTCCTAGTACACAGTAAAGTTTTTATGTCTCCAGACCTCAATTCATTATCAGCCTATCAATTTGACTTGCCTCCGGAACTTATTGCCCAAGTTCCAATTACGCCTAGAGATAGTTCTCGTTTAATGGTCATCGATCGTTCAACCGGAAATATTTCAGAAATGGTGTTTCGCGACCTGAAAGATTTTCTGAAGAGTAGAGACAGCTTAGTCTTTAATGATACAAAAGTTATCCCCGCACGAATAATTGGAAAAAGACCAACCGGGGGCACCGCAGAAATATTTCTTGTGAGAAGTTTAGGAAATCACATCTGGGAAGCTTTAGCCAGGCCGGGAAAAAAAATGCGGGCAGGTTCCAAAGTGGAATTCGGAAACAATTTTTCTTGTGAAATTCTAGAAACTCTTCCTAATGGCAATAAGATTGTTCGTTTTGATACCGGTGGAGAAGATTTTGAGAGGCAATTGGATAAGTTTGGACAAATGCCTTTACCTATGTATATTAAAAGGGAAGGCAAGAATGAAGAGGATGCGGAGCGCTATCAAACGATCTATGCTGCTAATCCGGGTGCATTGGCTGCTCCAACAGCAGGACTGCATTTCACGGAAGAAATGATTAAGTACATGAAGAATAAAGGAATTGATCAATCACACATTACCTTGCATGTCGGTTTAGGCACATTTCGTCCCGTTCAAGTGGACGATATTCGACAACATCCAATGCATTCAGAACAGTTTCTTATTTCTCCTGATACTGCCACAAGGCTTAATCAAAGATCTATAACACATCGGCAGATTTGTGTTGGAACAACCAGCTGCAGGGCGTTGGAAACTGCTTCTAATGTGAATGGAGAAATCATTTCCGGCACTTATGACACTAATATTTTCATTCATCCTGGGTATCAGTTCAAATATGTGAAGTCGTTGTTAACAAATTTTCATATTCCCGGTTCGACTCTTTTGATGTTAGTTTGTGCTTTTGCGGGATATGATTTAACGATGGAAGCCTATGCAAGGGCGATAAAAGATCGCTATCGTTTTTATTCTTACGGCGACGCCATGTTGATTCTCTAAATTGAACCACAAGGCACAAAGGACGCAAAGGTAGGAGAAAGAAAAAAAAGAAGAAAAGAGAAGTAGGAATGACACCAACTTTCTTTTCAAAGGTTTAAATTTAGTCAACTGATCATTTTTTTTTCTTTTTTCTTTTTTTTTCTTTCTCCTACCTTTGTGTCCTTTGTGCCTCCCCAGTAACTTCTTTTATTGTGTTTATTATTAGCGACTTACGGAATGTTCATTTTCGTAAATCTCACTGTCTTTCTTATTTATTTATTAATTTCAAAGGATTTGTTTTCTTTTGTTGTTTCTTTTCAAAGGTTCTTTTAGTATAACGCTTACTAAATTAATATTTATATCTATTCTGGCTACTTATAGGCAAGATCATTCGCAGTTAGAATTCTCCATTCTTCTTTATTTCTGAAAAATCTCTGTAGAGCCTACTCTTTTTTTGCTTCTATAGAAACTTCCGTTT
>PLYI01000085.1 GCA_003151735.1 Candidatus Bathyarchaeota archaeon
ATTACCGAGGTTTAAACCCATTTAGGCAAATAAAGAGTATTTTCTACCTGTTTTTTAAAAAAAGTATTTTTTCAACCTCAATTTTATGAAATGACCCGTAAAATCTTGTTTTTGTAATCTCAAGTGACCTGCATAGAGCGAATCTATTTGACTACTTGTCCGTTGGCTGCCTTGTTGGTTAGTCGGGTGATCTTTATTTTTACTTGGTCTCCCGGTTTTGTGTCGGCAACATAAATTACAAAGCCTTGGTTTTTAGCTATGCCTTCTCCTTTTGGGCTCAATTCCGTGATTGCTACTTCTAATTCTTCTCCCAACATAACTGGGCAACGTTTGAAGCCCTTGCCATGACCCTGTTTTCCTTCGTAACTGCCACCTTGCCTTGATTTACTCATAATATTCCTCCTTTTTATTACCGTCTATTAAACGATAGAGGCTTGAATCTTAAAAACCCTTCAATTGACCTCACTATTCTATATTCAAAGTGTCTAGGAACCTGAGTGCGTCCTCGCCTTTTCGCGCAATCTTTACTAATTGAGTGGAGGGGTAAAGAACGAAAAAGAGCGTAGAAAACAAATAAAACTAAAAACGAAGCTTTTTAATCGGGTATTTGAAGGTTTAGCTGTTTCTTTAGTGCCTTGTATCTGTTTCTAACTGTAACTTCTGTGACTCCAGCTGCTACCGCAATATTTTTTTGCGTTATCTTTTCGTTATGCTGGAGACAAGCTATGTAAAGTGCAGCTGAAGCCATGCCCATTGGATCTTTTCCTGCAGCAACTCGTTTTCGTCTAGCCTCCCTAAGTATTACTATGGCAGCGCCCTCACGGTGTATATTGCATGAAAGAGATGAAAAAAGAAGCGGGAAGAAAGATAACCAAACTCGCCATTTGAGTCTATTTGTTGTTCTGAACCAAACATAAACTATCATCTGCAAGTTAATCCTAAGAAACTACCAACATTAGAAAAGAAATTCGGGGCTGCGTAATTGATTTCACCTTTTTCAAATCAGTGTTGCCATTTGACTGTAGTTTTATTGGTCATAGTCTATTCAAGAATAACGTTTGATCATACCAATAAACGGTTGATTTTGCTTTGCACTTTGGATTTTTGCAGGCGTACACTCTGACTATTGCTTTTTCAGCCTTTTGCTTCAATGGTTTATCGAGTGAGTAGCATAGGTACGAACTGTCAAGATGAGTGGCTTCAAACGGCGAATTACAATGGGGGCATCGCATAACAACTACTCGGTTACTCAAGATATCGTTCTCATCAACTGTCATAGATTCTTTGGGTGCCAAAAAAATCGCCAATATAATCCTTTTTTCGTTTTGTTCTAACTGACGACTTTTCTGAATTGGTACAGTGTAGCACTTAACGTTATAACGGCAACTAGTCCGATTACGCCCCAGGCAGGGAGTATCGTGCCCCAGTCATAACCGTTAATCATAAGCACTCGACAGGCGTCAACGGCATAGCTTACGGGATTAAATTTTGACACGACTTGCACCCATGTCGGCAGGAAACTAATTGGGAACAAAGCTGAGCTCAAGAACAGAAGAGGGAATGTAATGACTCCACCTATAGCGAAAACTGTCTCAGAACTTCTCGTCCTCATGCCTAAGGCTAAGGAAATCCCTGACCACGCAAGACCAAAGAATGCAATCGTAAAGAAGATAAGCAAAATTCCGACAATTCCTGTAGTGACGTAAGCACCCAACGCATATGCTAAACCTAAAATTATAGCTGTCTGGACCACTACTCTAAAAGCGTCGCTAGTCAACCGCCCCAGCAGAATTGCAGGACGACTCATTGGTGTTACGAGCATTTTCTGTAGGAACCCCGAATCAATGTCAGATACTATCGAGTTTCCAGATTGTAATGCACTTCCAAAGGCATTTTGCAACAGAATTCCCGCGGTCGCGAACGCTAGATAGCTTACTCCGGGTGGTAATATTCCAGGAAAATTGCCAAGTTTTGAAAGCAATTGTGTGAATAATACGAGGAATAAAATTGGTTGGAAGAGGGAAAAGAAAAGCAAGATTGGGGTTCGAATAAGTTTTGTCATGTATCTTATGAATACGTAGCGCGTATCTGAAAGTAAAGTCATTTTTTATCTTCTCCCTCCAAACATTGCACTGGGCGCCTTGACTAGTTCTTCTGTGCGGATTCTTTTGCCGGTATGTTTCATGAAAACATCATCCAGTGAAGGCGAGGAAAACGTCACTGAAGCAATCCGAATATCACTGCTGTCAAGTGCCCGCACAATATCAGCTATAAGCAGACCAGCATTTTTGGCATAAACTGTAATACATTCTTCTGAATCTAATATTTCGTTGACGTCTGTCATGCTTTTGATGAGCTCCTTTGCCTTAGCGTTGTCTTTTTGGCAGTTCTCTAATGAGATTCTGATAGAGTCTGCGCCAATTTCACGTTTCAACTCAGCTGGAGAGCCGCTTGCAACTATTTTTCCAGCGTCAATTATTGAAAGTCTTTTACATAACTTATCGGCTTCTTCTAGATACTGAGTTGTTAAGAAAATGGTTATTCCATCTTCTTTGTTTAGTTTTTCCAGATAAGTCCAAATGGCTGAGCGCGATTGAGGATCCAAACCAGTTGTTGGTTCATCTAGAAAGAGGATTTTAGGTTTATGAACTAGGGCAGTAGCTAAGTCGAGTCGTTTTTTCATGCCACCAGAATAGTTTCGTGCGCGTTTTTCGGCAGCTTCTTCAAGACCTACAAGATGCAGAAGTTCGTTAACTCGGTTTTTAATGTCATTCCCATTCATCTGATGGAAGTGTCCTTGAAGCGTTATGTTTTCTCTGCCTGTTAAGTCACCGTCGACGGTTGTTTCTTGGCTTTGAACACCGATAATCTTGCGGATAGCGGCGGCTTCTTTACTAACATCGTATCCTGCAATAGTTGCTGAACCGGATGTTTTTCTTAAAAGAGTCGTTAAAATCTTAATCGTGGTACTTTTCCCTGCGCCGTTGGGACCTAGAAATCCAAAGAATTCGCCTTCTTGAACATCAAAAGAAATACCGTCCACTGCTTTTGTGCCGTCCGAATAAACCAAAACAAGATCTTTGACCTCAATGATACTGGACATATCAACATCTCATCAATCAAAATTTATAAAGTTACTTTACTTATTAAAGTATTTAAGTCTAAGCTAACATCAAGTAAAGCAAGTAACCGAAGGGAAAAAATTGGTTCAAAATAATGTAAGTAAAGAACAAGTTATGAAAATGGTTGAGCAGACAGTAGCAATCGTAGGCGATAAATGGAGTCTGCTTATAATTGGCGAAATTGCCTTTGTAAAAAGTCCTAGCAGATTCAACGAAATAATGAAGGAACTAAAACCCATTAGCTCAAGAACTCTGGCAATAAAACTGGCCAAATTATCCGCTCATGGAATCATTGAAAAAACCATCGAACCCGCCTCACCTCCATACACCCAGTACGCTCTTACGGAAAAAGGTAAAGACCTACTCAATGCATTAAAAGCCATGGGAGAGTGGAGTTTTAAATGGCTAAATCCAGACCCAAAGCAAAACTGCAACAAAAGCACAGTTAAGTGAAAATTCAAGAATCAACTACAGGTATTCCTACAGCTTCAAGAAGCGCTGAAGTTTCAAAAGAACTGATGGGGTCGTGGCACAACCACTTGTTTTCAGCCAACTCGGTTATGCTGAATGGATGATGACCAGAAATGCAACCGACTCTGCATCGGTCCACATGCGGGTTCCCTGATTATGAGAGGTTCAGATTATCGCCAATAGTGGCGACTGTCTGCTCAACTAAGTTCAATAAACTTGTCCATGTTACTTGCTTTACTTTATGTTAGCTTATGCTTAAATACTTTATAAAGTAAATTAACTTTACAGATTCTTAAGTTAAAAATTACCAGGTGAAATAAATGGTACTTGTGAAAGTTGCTAAAAAAGTTGATATTCCTATAGGTAAGATGGTGCATTTGGAAGTTGATGGAAAAGAGATAATGATTGCTAATGTGGACGAAAAGTTCTATGCCCTTGAGGATAGATGTGGACACATGAATGCACGACTTTCAATGGGCACGCTAGCTAATACAGTTGTTACGTGTCCTCAGCACTTTGCAACATTTGACGTAACTACAGGAAAATTAATTTCTGGACCCAAACCGATGCAAGGCAATGTTGCTGACATATTTGCAAAATGCCCAGAAGAGGTCCAAAAAACGATGATGCAGATGGCTCAGAGTATGGGCGAAATCCAGCGCGTAATCAAAACTTACAATAGACCTTTTTATGAAGTGAAAGTAGATGGCAACAACTTATTCATTAACATCTAAACATGGATGCTTCAGTTTCCTTGGCTTCTCCAGAGGCTCAAAACAGGAAGGGACAAAAATTCTCCACTTAATTTCAGCAATTAGTGAGCATCTACATAGGTGATTTTTTGTCTGTTAAAGTTGGCGATAAAGCTCCAGATTTTACACTTCCTTCCCAAATGGGCGACAATGTGACTCTTTCAGAATTCTTCGGCAAAAAAAACGTTGTTTTATACTTTTATCCAAAAGATGAAACGCCTGGCTGCACAAGGGAAGCATGCAGTTTCAGAGATAGCTACCAAGAACTAACAAATTTGGGTGCTGAAGTACTCGGCGTAAGCGGGCAAAGTGTTGACTCCCATAAGTCTTTTGCAACACATTATGGCTTACCATTCATACTCCTAAGCGACGAAGACAACAAGATTCGCAAACTATACGGTGTCCCCCAATCTCTAGGCATACTTCCGGGACGAGTCACCTACATAATTGATAAGCAAGGCGTTGTCAGGCACATTTTCAATTCCCAAACCCAAACTCAACGACATGTAGAAGAAGCAAAAAACACACTAAAGGAACTGGAAAAAGAACAGCAGCTTCCCCAAAAGTGACAAGGAGAGTAATATGTTTGGTAAAGAGCACAAAAATCTTCGTTCCAAAAAAGATATTCATTCAAGCTCTCAACGATTCGACAAAAGGAAATTGAACCGCCTTAATTTTGAAAGAAAGCAACCTTGCAGATATTTCTTTAGAAGTTAGAAAAAGGGATGCGGAAAAACCTCTCTTTCTCACCCGTTACGAATTAAGCGTAAGAGTTTAGTTAATAAGAAAGGAACATTGACAAAAAACACAGCGGTTAAAATTTCTCTAATCATGTTTCCTCCGAGATCAAATACAAGACCAGAGTTGCAGATTTCATGCTAAAACAAGTAGAAGGAAAGCAATACTTGCGGCAAGCATCAAATTAACCATTAACGTTATGATAGAAAAGCAAAAACAAAAAATGAAAATAGGAGGTGGAAAAATTGACTCTTGTTAAAGTTGCTGAAATATCAGAAATACCATCGGAGCAAATGAAAGCTGTAAAACTTGCCGAAAAAGAAGTTTTGATAGCCAACGTGAACGGCGTCTATTACGCGATCGGAAATATTTGCACACACCAAGGCGTCGACCTCTCAAAAGGAACGTTAGAAGGAATCACGGTGACATGTCCCAAGCACAAGTCAAAATTTGACGTGACAACTGGCAAAGTAATTTCTGGCCCAAAAATTCCTTTAATGCACCCAAAAATCAAAGACGAACCAACTTATGTAGTGAAAGTTGAAGGGAAAGACATTCTACTTGAAGCTCAGCAGTCAGTTTGAACGGATATGGGAGTCGGAGCTAAAAAAGAAATTCGTGCTTCCAACACATGCCCAGCACGACTTACTGACTTGCTCCAAAATTCCTTAACGTGAGGCTCACTTATTGCGAATAAAGTCACTTATTTAAAGAAATGTTGTTGTAAAGATGTAATTACAAAAAAGCATTATTTTTAGGGAAAGATAATATTGCTGGTTAAAGGCTTACTTTGACTATATTCTCCGCTTCTTGGCTACCTCGTTTGAGTGTTTATTTTTATAAGTAATTTGAGCCGATGCTTGAGCCCCAAGGGATTAACTATGAAAGAGTTTTCAGATTGTTTGGAAGCTTAGCAGGTTATTGGCAAGCTAATTGGCAACTAATAAGCCTGCTTTTCTTGCTGTTTCTTCTATGTAGTCTTTGATTTCTTGTAGTAGGCTGGGGCGTAGGTTGGGAGTTGGATTTTAACTTTTTTGTCTTAGAACTGTGCGGTTAGGGGTGTGTTTTTTATTTGGACGTTTTCGAAGTTTTGCTATTGTAGTTGACCCGAAGTCACAAACACTAAAATATTCATGCCCCTTTTGTTGCATTAGGAGTTTTTTGAAATGCCTAATATTATTACCAAAGATGGAACGAAGATTTATTATAAAGATTGGGGCAAAGGACAACCAGTTATTTTCAGTCATGGCTGGCCACTAAACGGAGATGCTTTTGAAGATCAAATGTTCTATCTGGCACCTAAAGGTTACCGCTGCATTGTACATGACCGACGAGGGCACGGACGCTCAAGTCAACCTTGGAACGGAAATGACATGGACACTTACGCGGACGACCTTAGTGAACTCATCGAAAAGCTTGACTTAAAAAACGTAATTCTGGTTGGACATTCAACTGGAGGCGGCGAAGTTACAAGATACATAGGTCGCCACGGAAACAAAAGAGTAGCAAAAATTGTGTTAATCGGCTCGGTTTCACCTTTAATGGTCAAGACAGCAGATAATCCTGGAGGGTTACCAATACAAGTTTTTGACCAACTACGCGCAAACGTCGTTGCCGACCGTTCACAATTCTTTAAAGACCTTTCGTTGCCGTTCTATGGCTACAACAGACCAAACGCCAAAATTTCGGACGGAGTGCGCGAGAATTTCTGGCATCAAGGTATGATGGAGGGATTTCCAGCAGCATATTTCTGCATTAAAGCATTTTCAGAAACAGATATGACGGAAGATCTAAAAAAAATTGATGTGCCAACATTGATTCTTCACGGCGACGACGATCAAATTGTGCCCATTGCTGACTCGGCGATGCTCTCCACAAAAATTGTAAAGCAAGCAACACTCAAAGTCTACAAGGGTGCACCGCACGGTATGTGCACCACACACAAGCAACAAGTCAACGAGGATCTTTTTGCATTCTTCGAAGAAAAACTTTAGCTCAAGAAGCGCCGAATACAGCCCAACACAATTCCTTAGATGCACAAACTGCGAATACACTTTCAGAGAATCCACATAAATCGGTATTCTCTCAATTAATTTTCTTGAGTTCAGACAATATCAAAAACTTTAAACATCAAAATTTTAATAATATTAAACAGTGTTTTTTATGAGTAAAAATAAACTTGACAAAGGCAAAGTTATTGGGACTAATTGTTATAACTGCAAATTCATAGATGAAAAAGAAATGGCAGTAGATCCAAAAGAGCTAAACGATGAAGGCGGCATTGACCCAAGAAACAAGGAAGAAATGGAAAAAGCCAAAAAAGCTGACTTGATAACGCTTCCAGGCGGATCGAAAGCAGACGCAACGAACAAAAGATTTTGTTGCAACGAGCAAGTAAAAATGAACGTTACTGTCCGTATGTGCTGCGCATACTGGGATAACGTCGGCGTTAAAAGACCGTGGAAAAAGACCTAAGACAAGTCTGCCATAACATTAGGTTCTTAAACTATCTGCTTGGTTTTTTTATAATCCTGTTCTTTTGTTGTTGCTGCGGGAGGGTAAGTGATTTTTGTCTAGACGCAGATCCACTAAGTAAGTTGAATTCAGCATAATTTCATCTCTTAAATAGCTTGCAAACAGATGAAATTCTTCACCGATTAGCGTTTCTATGGTTGAGCCGCAGATTCCTCTTTTATTTAGACGTCTTTTTCCGAATCCTTCTGTAGAGTAGCCAAGAGCTTTATCGTTGTTCGGCAGAAATCTGGCAAGTCATCGGGAGAGCGAGAAGTCACAATGTTTCCATCAACCACGACAGCTTCATCTACAACTTTTGCACCCGCATTTCTCAGATCCGTTCTAACAGAAGGCCAACTCGTAGCTGTCTTTCCTCGAACAATGTCCGCCTCAATAAGCATTTGAGGCCCATGGCAAACCGCAGCGATAATTTTTCCTTTGCTATTTGCTGCCCTTACCATTTCCACTAGGTCTCGATGGATACGCATACGATCAGGGGCTTGACCGCCGGGAATGATCACTGCATCGTAATCATCCAAATTCACCTCATTAGGTGAAAGCTCCGAAGTAAATGGCACGCCGTGTTTGCCGATGTACTCCTTCTTCGCTTTGGGCGCAACAATGTCCATCTTGTAGCCTTCTTCTCGAAATCGATAGTACGGGTAAATGAATTCTGAATCCTCTACGCCGTTTTCTACTAAAATTAATATTTTTTTCATTTGTTCCACCAGAATTAGCAAGAATATTGCCGATTTCCGCGATATAAGGGCTTGCTGGATCCGATTCGGGTCACAACAGCAACTGGCATAGTCTGAAAGATAAGGATAAATCAGGTGTAGTTCATAATTTATCCCTGTAAGGTTTAGGTTATGACTGCGAAGATCATTGAGAATCCAGCTTACAGAGACCGCGTATCTGTATTTCGGGACAGGTTTCAGGCTGGCAAGCTTTTGGCCTACAAACTCCGAGAATACGCTGGTAACGGAAATGTAATCGTCTTGGCTGTGCCTGCCGGTGGAGTTCCAGTGGGTTATACGGTCGCGAAGGAACTCGCTGTCCCGATGGATGTGATGGTGGTTAGGAAGGTTCAAATTCCATGGAACACTGAAGCCGGATTTGGCGCGATAACGTGGGATGGCAAAATTGTCCTAAACGAAGGCCTCGTTGAGCAGTTAGACCTGACAGAAGAAGAGATGGAGACGTCAATCTTGAGGACCAAAAGAAATATTCAAGAGAGGCTTAGAAAGTTCAGGGGAGATAAACCCATGCCCGACTTAAAAGACAAGGTTGTGGTACTCGTCGACGACGGGTTGGCCTCGGGCTTTACTATGCTGGCTGCCGCGAGATCTGTGAGGGAGAGAGCACCTAAAAAAATAATCGTCGCTGTGCCCACGGCTTCCTTAGGCGCTATCGAACTGCTGACGTCTGAAGTAGATGAGATCGTGTGCCTCAACATAAGAAGTGGGACATCATTCGCTGTCGCAAACGCCTACGTGAACTGGTACGACTTAACGGATGAAGAGGTCCTAAAGATACTCTTAGAAAGCATAGGTAAAGACTAAACCTTCAAGTTTAGGCGAAGGGACTCGTACCCAGTCGAGACTGTGTAAAAAACTAATTTTTATTTCAGAAAATTGCTGGTTTTATGCAAATAATGCTGGCTTAAAAAACGATTCAATACACATTTGGAGCAAATTTTTGAGCTCGATTTGAGTTTTTACACAGTCTGAGTCGGGGGTAAGCCCGGCTCGGCCCACTTTTGATTTTTAAAAGC
>PLYI01000051.1 GCA_003151735.1 Candidatus Bathyarchaeota archaeon
TGAGCATCCGTTTGGGACTATTAAGCGTGCTTTTAATCAGGGTTATTTGCTTTTGAAGGGATTTAGGAAGGTTAAGGGGGAGGTTGGTTTTACGATGCTTGCGTACAACATGAGGCGAGTGAATCAACATTTTTGGAGTTGGAACGATAATAAATTTGATGAAGAAGTAAAAAAAAGAGAAAACAAGCAAAAGAGTCTTGCAGATAACAGTTCGGTTGCTAAATGTCTTTAGGAATTAGCTCTGAGTTTTAACACAGTCTGAGTCGGGGGTAAGCCCGGTCCGGCTCAACCTCGCGCCAACATAACGTTGGCGAGATTCTTTCGGGCGATCTACCCTAATTTTTACCTCTCTGAGCTTTGTGGTTTGAACCCGTTACGGTTCAGATCCCGCCCAACTCACTTCCGACTTAGAAATGCCAATTTTGGATTGTTTTTCCACTGTTTTTCTCGGAAGTTGCCGATTTTAAGACAATGGTTCCACCCTATTTTAGGTTCAAATATCACCGGATTCGCTTGATAAAGTCTTTCTTTTTTGTTTTTTGTGTTTGTAAGATTTAAGCGCTCTCCGCGAATGCCTGGACCAGAAAAATTGTTTTATAGACAAAATAAACTAAATTAAGCCTGCTTCCAGCTAATGTACTCCATATCAATTAGACTGTTTTATGTTAATTTGGTGGGGCCGGCCGGATTTGAACCGACGACCTTTACCCAAGAGCCACGCGAAGTGACTCCTTACGGGTTTCTCTATGACCGCTCCGGAAATTCGTCATTCTCCTCGCGGAGTCAGCAAACCCGTTATATGGTGTTGCTTCTGGAGCCCGTCGTCATACCTGTCTAGACTACGACCCCACCCTGCTAGGCAGTGACCATCTTATTGAGCCTGCATCAATAAAAATATTTATGCGGAACTGTTTTGTTCTTTTGATTTTTGTTGATTTGCGGTTTTTTTTGTGTAGGTTCACGGTATATTTGGAGCCTAATATAGGCACCTTGCAGTTCTCTAAGAGGGTAAGTCGTATTGGCGTTTTCCGCGCGCATTAACATGTTGAAGCCCATTGATTTAGCCTGAAAACAACGTTGCAAACACGCAAATCAGCGTCACAATCCATCCAAACTTCCCATCTAAATGCCCTTCTTTCAAAAAAGAAACAGAAAGTATATATGGGGTTGTTGAACAGTTATGCTTCGTCTGCCGGTCAAAGGGCACGGGTTCCACCTGATCCCATTCCGAACTCAGAAGTTAAACCGTGTTCCGTTTCCAGCTGTAGTGTGGTCTTAGGCCACGTGAACCTGGGAAAGCTGGCAACATCTTTTCTTAATTAATATTCAGCGTAATTTGGCATAGCTTTATAGGCAACCGATAATAGTTTTTGGAGAAGTGGTGTTAAAGTGAGTCTTATTCCCGGAAGCGATTCAATAACTCAAATTATTAGCTTGTTATCATATGTGTTCTTCATAGTTCTAATATTCTATGGACAAAGAATACAAATGTACGTCATGATCCGCGAGGTTGAAAACAGCCTGCATAAACTGCGCCGCATAAAAGAGGAAGGCAGAAAAACCGCCATCGAAACCCTGAAAGAAATCGGCAAACCAACCGTTGACCCCTCCGTACGGGTTGACCGCTACCTCGACTACTTCACTATCGGCCCGCAAAACATGGATCCATCAGGCATAGTAAACAAACTTGATCACATATTAGACGTACGAGATGAACGATTAAAGGAAGAAGTCAAACTTATGGCGCCCGCAATCCAAAACGACGATGTCCAAGTTAACAACCTTGAAAACACCCTTGAAGCCGCCATGGCACTTAACTTCATCTATAAAGTCGTACGGCACTATTACATCCAAGGCAAAAAAACCCTAAGCCTCTACGTAATAATGCAAATCCAAATGATCTTACCCATGGTTATGAAAGAAGCTGAAGCATACTCAAGCGCCCTCAAAGCTTTCGCGTATGGACAGCCAATCGGCGATGGAGCAGGACCTCTGGTCGCAGGAAAACTTATGCATGGATACGAAACCCGCAAACTTCCAAAAGACTGCGTGATGGCAAGTGTTCCATTTGAAGGACGCACAGCATTAGTTATCAAAGCTGAAGGTCCAGGCGGAAACGTTGGCAAACCAGGCGACGCCGTTGAAGCAGTCATCGAGGAAAACGAAGGCAAAATCGGCTGCTTAATCATGATTGATGCAGGACTCAAACTTGAAGGCGAAATAGTCGGTGAAGTCTCAGAAGGCATCGGCGCAGCAATCGGCGGACCAGGCGTAGACGCTTACAAGATTGAAGAAAAACTAACCAAATACAAGATACCCAACTACGCGGTAATCGTTAAAGAAGACATCGGCGATGCAGTTTCACCTATGAGAAAAGAAATCCACGATGCCACTGACAAAGTCATTGAACGCCTCAAAGCAGTAGTTGTGGAGCGAACCAAAGAAGGTGACAAAGTCATAATCGTCGGCGTCGGCAACTCAATCGGAGTTGGACAATAATGAGGATGAAAAACATGGCTCAAAACCAAACTCAATCTGCATCCACGAACAAAAAAATCTCCACTTACCTCACACTGATAGTCTTAATAGTTATGGCGCTCGCAATAACCGCGTTGCTAATAGCAGGCGAAACCTACTTGGCAGGTGACCAATTAGCTGCAGGTGTCTTAGCAGGCATAGGCTTAATCGCATTGACCCTCTCCGTGTTCCTGCTCTACCAGTCAAAGCTACAGTCAGCACAGGTAAAAATTGAAGTCCCCAAAGTCATGACAACAATCGAATGCACCAACAAAGCATGCACCACAAAAACCGTCCGTGAATTCCAACGCGGCGATTACGTATACAAAGAACTCGACATCCCATGCCAAAAATGCCCCACCACAAAACAGATGATAACTGGAATCTACAAAGAAATCAAAGAAAAAGAAAAAACCTACAACGTTTAAGCTCAACGAAGTTTAACTTAGGTTAAAACTTCACAACTATCATCTTTCATTAGCACCGTATGCTCGGCTTGAGCAACGGGTTTTTTGCTTGCTTCAACAAAAACTGGGTACCCCATGATTGCTTTTGAAGCGAACAACTCTTTGAAAGCAACTTTATGCTGCTCGGCTGGGACAACTCCAACGAGCCAGCGCTCGGCAAAGGGCAAGGTTCTGAAGATCGTTTCGATGTGTTTTAGCATTTTTTTTGCTGGGTCGCTTTTTACGGATTTAGATTTTAGTAAGCGGTAAATGGTTATTTGTGGGGCATCCTCAACTCGTCCGATTGCGTCGGGCAGGGTAACGAAGGGTTCTATGGCGTAGACTTCGCCTGTTCGCACCTTATTTATTGATAATCCAGCAACGTTGGGGATGGAGGACCCTGCGTGGATTAGGTAGCGTCCCACCGAGTGTCCTGTGAGGTTGCTGATAGGTTTGAAACCGCGGTTTTTTATGGTGGTTTCGATTAAGCCGCCGATTTTTCCCAGCGCCATGTCGCCGTGAATGTTGTCTATCGCCGTTTTCAAAGCCAACTCAGCAGTATTTGCCATGCTTCTTCCCTCAGGGTTGAAACAGACTGTGAACGCGGTGTCAGTCACATAGCCATCCACGTGGACGCCTAAATCTACTTTAACTGTGGAGCCCTCAGGAATCCTTGACATGTCGCCTGGAGGTGCCGTGTAGTGTGCAGCGACTTCGTTGATGCTGACGTTGCAGGGAAACGCAGGTTTGCCGCCTTTCGCGCGGATTTTGCCTTCAACCTTCTCGCAAACATCAATTATAAGCATGTTTTCTTTAACGAAGCTTCGCATTTCCTCGCGTGTTTCACGCAGAATTTTGCCTGATTTTCGGAATGTTTCAAGTTCTTCCTTGTCGTACGGCATGGCTTTCACTGTCTACAAAAATTGATTGCTTTGGACGCTTAAATGCATAACCACCCAACTACCCTTACTCTTCTATGCTCTATCGATAATAAACACTGATTTTCAACATACTATTAACCAAAGAAACCGCCAATACCGACTTACGCCCTATAGGTTTCTGCAACGAGTTTCAATTAGGATCCAAATAGGTTCGTGACAACCTACCCCTCTATAGG
>PLYI01000032.1 GCA_003151735.1 Candidatus Bathyarchaeota archaeon
GTTTTAATTTATCATCAGAACATATAAAATACAATGAATAAAATGCGGGTTGTTTAATCCTATCCAAGACAATCGGCGACAGACCTTTGCCCCAATCAGCGTACGCTGTTTGTGAAATAGATTTCGGATATATCCACTTGCTTTATCTTAAGGTATAATTGGTTGAGATTGAGTTGTCGGGATTCTCTTTCTCTCTTCTCTCAGCCGTGTCTTTCATTTCTTCAATGACTCGGCTTATACTTGTCATAGGTAACAAGTTCCCCAAAACGATTGAGCGTGATAATAACTCAATTTTTTCATTAACAGCGCTGACCTTAATCTCAAAAATTGTCATCTCTTTATCNNAGGCTTCCGTCTGAGTCAACGGTTGTCCAATTTAACGTTGCCACTTGCTTTCTCTCCCATGCAGCTCATCTGCTTATTTATAATATAGGTGCTTTTTTCTTTTAAGGTTAAACAGAAATTAACCATATCAAAATCCCGTTTGCCCTTGCAATGTACGCTGTCTCACGGTGGGCACAAGGCCTTCCAAAATCTGGGGGTATAGAGGAAGGTCTTTCTCGTTTAGGCTTATCATCAGAACCTATAAAAAATATAATATAATTTTGTGCTTGACTTATCCTATGCCGCCCAATTCGCGACAGACCTTATTCCCCATAAACAGCTTAAAAGAAAAACGGAAGTTACTGTTTTCCGTATTATGGAAAGCCGATTCTGATGTTGCCAAAACCGCTGCCGGAGTTGTTTGAATTTTTCTCTGTGACTTCCACGTGCTCTATCACGATTACCGCCCCTATAATCACTCGATGATCAACGTTTCCCGTTATGGAGACTCCGAGCGTGTCTCTTAGAGTTACCCATTTCTTGTGGATAGAAGCAACTTGGACACCGTCGACAGCCATTTGATAGTCGTGCTCGGTGAAGTTTCCATAGATGCGCATGAACTCGACTCCGTCTTTTTCGACCCAGAATTCTTCCCCAATCAACTTGACTATTTTCTTCTTTATGGTTCCCAGTTCCTCGCCAGTTGCGCCGTGAAAAGTGAATTGTTTTCGTAGCGAGAGTACTTTTCCTTCTAAGTGCATTGCCTCCAATCCGTGGGTATCGATAACGTTGAATTTGGCAGGAATCTGAAAGAGGTTGCCGTCAGCTTCTCCTATTTTTGTTCCTGTTAAGTCTTCAAAGTCGTAGTGTTCATGCAAGGAAAGTATCTTTTTTTTCATAATAAAGTCATTTGCTTCGAGAAGATAAGTTGGTTGGCT
Organism: Candidatus Bathyarchaeota archaeon; assembly: GCA_003151735.1. Lineage (GTDB taxonomy): Archaea > Thermoproteota > Bathyarchaeia > Bathyarchaeales > Bathycorpusculaceae > Bathycorpusculum. Next base: position 1,263 of record PLYI01000032.1, read on the forward strand.
CATATAATAACCATAAAAAATAGGTGGTTATAGGTAAAAAACTTTTTTGTTGGATTGAGCGAGAGATAGTTGTCCATTGTTGAGATAGGAATAGGATTGGTCTTCGCAGCCTTGCCGGGATCATAGACTATGCCGAATGGACTACCTCCTACAGTCAGAGTGGCTACAAGGTTTCGAGTGATCAAAGGTCACTTGGTAATTGTATACCCATTCTGCAGAGACATCGTCGTATGCTTATAGGTGATTTAATGCCTTGACTCTCAGAATTAAAAATAGAAGGAAACTGAGAGCTTTGGATTTAGCTCCTTACTAATTTACAGCTTAACTAGGAGGCTGGAACATAGAGTCTGGAAGCGAAGGATTGATTTGGATATTGGTAAACGTGGCCTTGTCTCCTGCATTTGGTTGTCCGCTTGGTACGGTGTAAGTAAAGCTTCCAGAGCCACCATAAGCTTTTAGCATGTTAACGTATATTCCTGCTGTTGACTCTACCGTGGACAACTGAGATGTATACGAGGAAGAAATGTCCGTCCATTGTCCCGCACTATATACCCATGCCTTCTGCTGGACCCCGTTTACAATGTACTCAATGGTGCCCCCCGAAGAAGAATTTACTACCTCTATTAGTTCTACATTAGACGTCCCAAGATTCTTTGTAGCATAATATATCGTGTCAAGAACTGTTCCATTACTTGCGGTGCCGGTCTCGTTGAATTCATAACTGGTTGCAGACGCAATGCTGCTAGTTGAGGTGGGTGTAGGTGTAGCTGTTGCAGAAGCAGTTGAGCTAGGTATAGGTGTTGGGGACGTACTTGGGCCGGTTCCATTGCCACGTGTAGCCAAATATACCCCGGCTCCTACCACGACAACTGCGATGACGACGATTGCCACGATAATTAACGTGCTAATTGCGCGGGTACTGTTTTTATTCATTATTTTGCTTATTCCCATTTTTTAGTTCCTCAAAAATTTTTTTTCTTAATGGTTGAACATCAAAAAAAACAACAGATACTCTCAGCTAATTTTTTGGGCGCATCTTTAATATAGGCTTGTGACAACAAATCGAAGCCACAAAATCTCGTGCTTGACTTGTCCCTGCGTACACTAATAGAAATCCAATTGACCTCTTATGTCCTGGCGTTTATTTGTTCACTGACGACTGAGGTAAGACTTTAGCAGACTATCCCATACAGTGTACGCTGTAAAAGGGATGTCCAAGAGCTTCCAAAATCTGGGTGATAGTAGTAAAGGATTTTCGGGATTTAAATTATCATCAGAATGCATAAAAAATATAATATAATTTCTGGCTTTCCTTATCTAATAGCGTCCAATTCGCGAAATACCTTTGTTTGACTTATTTTTTTTATGACACATATTTCTTGAATGGGTTCTCCGAAATACTTCAGCACGGTTATACCGCGTTGCGTGACAGCGTACGTTACGCTTTTCTTTTTAACCGTTAGTTCCTCTACAAAGCCTTGCTTGATTAGAAAGCCCAGATACTCGTTAAACATGCTGTCGTTTAAGTTAGATTTGTACATAACTTGTGTCAACTTCAATGGACCGGTATGCGCCAAAACTTTGAGGATGTCTACATACATTTCCAGTTTTGATCGTCTCATTTGTCGTGTGCCTCAAGATTCTCCTTTTACACAAGTGGTCTTTCCATTGCATAAGGGATTGTTTTTTTTATAAGCTTTTTGCTATTTTGCGGTGCTTGATTCAATCAAATTCGGTATTTTGAATCAAAAAAATGAATTTAAGCTATAGAAATGAAAAAATAGTCGGGGCAAATTCGTTTTAACATAGTGACTTTTGCTTATCTGAAACACTACAAAGAGGCTGGAAATGCACTCGTTTTAAGAATTAGCGCTATTTCTAACTAAGTATTTATACGTTTTTCTGAAAAATATTTATATTAAAATAAAGCTCAGGCGCTCTTAGAGCGCTAAATATTCAGAATTCAGTCTATAGTTAGAGAAAGAATTATATTCCAGATTTTTCTGATTTTAGAATGGTGATTTAGTTTGGTGAGTTTTGATAAACTTTCCGGGATGTTTGTTATTTGTGCGGGCGGTTTTGATCTCGGGGAGGTTAATGGGGTAGAAATGAATACAGACACATGGCAAGTAACTCATCTACATGTGAAGTTATCAAAACCCGCAGCCGGTGACCTTGGATTCAAGAAAAGATTCAGAAGCGCAACTGTATGCGTGCCTATCTCATTAGTTTCTACAGTTGGAGACAACATATTGTTAAAAAGGACTCTTGATGAATTAACAAAACACCTAGAAATTTCAGAATGCCGAGAATGATAAATAAAAAATTCAGCTAAAACTTTCGGTGATAAGGGAATATTTCTAAGTTAGTTATCCTTTTTTTGATTTGGGATTATTATATTTTATGCTTCGGTCCAAATGTCGCCTTTAAGCCAAGTAAGTTGAGGAGAATACTAGAATTACAGAATCTATAGGCAATTCTTCAAAAATAGGCGTAACGCGAAACCTAGAATGCGAATTAGGTATTGTAAATTGCCACAATATAGAAATTTAATTAATCACTCCTTGGATTATAATAAGTGGGCATATGGCAATAAGAAAAGTTGCTTCTTTGACATTTCTATTTTCTACCGCAGTATATATTTTGCTTCCAACCCCAGATGAGCTTGTTATTTACCCTGTTCTTGGTTTATTCTTTTCCTATGCTTTTCATATGTCATTCATTTATGGAGTGTTGCTTTCAATGGTCATTTACCGTGGTGTGGGTGTTGCCCGTCTGCTTGGTACCTTACTTATCGGTGGCAAACCAATTTATATCAACCTTAAGAAAAAATTTTGAAAAAAAGAGTGATTAGTAATATCCCAATGAAGGTTAATTAAAGAGCTTTCTATTGGGACAACTACCATTTTACCTTAAGGGTATACCCGTTCGGTAATTTACTTTTGAATTTCTATTGGGATATCCCTGTCCTGAAAAGGATATACCGGTGTCACTGCTTTCCTCAATCCATCGTTTTCAAGGACTCGTCTCATTTTGAAAATCCTGCAGAAAGTGGTCCGAATCAGGGAACTTTCTCTTTAAGATTTTCTCTTGGAATCACTTGCTCCGAAGGTTGTCTAAGCTAAGAGTACTGTAAGGTTGCTTATGACAATGATCATTAGAAAAACCATTAAGCCTGCATAAGCCCCCTTCATCAACCTGCTTGAATACTTGAAAACTTTAGTGCTCTTATCCATAGTCTTGTTTAAGGTTCTTTTTGCTAAAATATACGTAAAACCAATTAAAAACGTCACAGAAATTTTCAGGACCAAAAAAGCAGCGATGTTTGTGCTGACAATTCCTGTCATGAAGGAGTTCGACTCGACCGCGCCAAAGTATAACACGCCTATGACTGTGGTTAAGCAGTCAAGGGAGCCCAAGAGAGTTAATATAAAGAAACTTGGAAACACCTCTGACTTTAACGCGCAGTACATTGAAGCCTTCTCCTTCCCCTTTCTTCTCCTTCCTTCTCAAAACATAGTTAGCTATCAGTGCTTAAGAACCAAATTGCCAAAATCGATATATTCCAAACTTAAAAGCAAAAAGCTCTTTTTTAAAGAGAATCATAACATACAAGTTAACAATGTCCTTAGGAAGGACAAGCGCAATTGCAACAATTGCTATTGCAGTGATCATGAAAGATACGCAAATTGGCATTTCGAGCAATGCTTAGAGGACGTTATAGTTCGTTCTTTAGTTCTATTGCATGAAAAAATAAAATGGAACGTATTGTTGTTACTAATCTGTAACCACAATTCTTTATGTATTTTATGAAGCAAATTCTATGTAAGATGGGTTAATGTAATGGATTTTGTTGATGCTATAGAGTTTTCAAAGAAATTTCCTTTCTGTCACCCCAAAGTTTTCAAAGGGTTTATGGAATGGGGTATTCATGATCCTGAGACAGATGGTTATGTAGTTCTAACTGATGTTGATTTAGCTAAAGAACCCTGTGTCCACCAACTGAACGATTATGTCAAAAGTCATAAATTAAGAATAGATTACAGCAAAGATTATTTGATGATTTGTACACGCTTCTAAGTTCTTGGGGGTAAATGATCACGGCGTTACCCTATGCTTTCTTTGCTAACTTGTGTTTGGTATGAAAAATGGAAGTTTCATTTGAGGTGCGATTCGCTCACTCGTTTAGCATCGCCGATAACATTCTCAACGAACACAAGAAGCAAGAAACAACTATCTTTGCTGTTGCTTCTTCCCTTCTTTTTCTTTCCAATGGATCTTTAAATTGGAGTTGAACGTCCACCCCTCGGTAAATTAGATAGAGAATCGAAATGAACATCTAAGTCCCTAAAGGCATCACTGAAAATCCTCTTTTTTCCTTTGAGCGCTGTATGAGTTGGTTGGAAATCAAGGAGGCAGAATCGGTGTAACATTCAAGGAAGCAGATATGTTTGAACTGTAATAGTTTGATGAAATGCCTTGTTCAAAGTCTGATAAAGTAGCGGTTGGGGAAACAACAGTTAAGCTTGCACTTGGCTGTTGCCATATAACAACTGCTTTAACGTATTGGTATTGGTTTGGAATGATGTTTGTCAGAAGGTTCGACCAGTAGGTTGAGTCTCTACCTGTATAGCCTGTTTCAGGTATCATAACAGGTTTATTCGGTGCTACACTTCGAATATTAGAAAGTTCAGTTTGCGCCCCCTGAGCAAACGTTTGGCCAGAGCCGATGTAGATGTCAGTACCAACCCAATCAACATAATTATCTCCTGGATACACTGATTGCAACCTATTCACTGAATCACCAACATCACCAGTACACCAAACCCAACTTATTTGTGTTCCACCAGCATTTCGAACAGTATTAACTATATGTTGCCATGCTTGAACAAACATCGCTGGTGTGTTACCAGAACCCCAAGGATAAATTCCGTTAGCATCAGTCCAACTGCCAGTAAACTCCCAAAAAAGACGCACAAAATAAGGGTGCCCCCAAATAGCAGATGCTTGACCCCAAGCAGTTAAATAAGGATCCCAATTTCCGTTGATAATATCTTGCAAGTTTGTAAATGATACATCCCCAGGATTAATCACTGATCCTTCTGGTCCCCAACTAACCATAGGAATAGCGCCGTGAGAAAGAGCTTGATTCATCAAGGCTGTATCGAAATTAGGCATATTTTCTGAATCTTGAGGCCTATTCCAAAGCTGAATCCAATTCCAAATTGAAACACCTTTATCAACTTGATTTTCAAAAGCTGTAAGCATGCCATAGTTTCCAATATGTGAATCACCAACCCACGCACCCCAATACGCTTGGCCTTTAATTGGAATCGTAGGAGTCGGAGCAGGAGGCTTAGGACCAAACAGGTAAACTCCGAAAACACCCGTAAAAAGACCAGCGGTAAGCAGCCCTACACAAATTAAAGCAAGAACCCAAAACCTACTGAAAGTTTTTTTTACTTTTATGTTACCTAGCACCTTTGGATCTCTTCTTCAGCAATTCTTCATTGGCAGTTATAACTTCACAACATTAAGAACGTTTTGCTCTACCTCGACTATAATGAAATTCCTAAAGAGCAAGGATATTGAAGGCAATTTTGTAGTTTACTGAAGCTCAATACTTCCTCTAAACCTTCAACAAGCAATCTTTCGCTTCCTTCAAAAGTCTTAGGAGGTCATCTTTTTGTTTCTTATTTCCAAAGCGTGCTCTTTCCTGTTTAAGTTAATCATCAGAACACATTAGGAATATAAAATATTATGCGATCAGACTTATCCTTCCGGCTATTTAGTGAAGTCGTTCTTCAATTTCACGCAACATGTTTTTGTGATGGTATAGTGCCTATCACTACTTCTTATATACGATGTAGAGTAGGGTGTAACAAGAATACTCCAATAAGGGAGGAGCGAGTTGTCATGACTGGAAAAATCCAAGAAATTAACTTCTATTCTGACCAGCATCGAGAAAGAAAAATCGTTGTCCAAAAGAACCGTATGCCTATTGTAAGATGTGCATGCGGCTCCGAAATTTTGGTGGTGCCTGATTTGAAAGCCATGAACCTTGCCATAAACAACCACATGTTTGAGCACAGGCAAGCGGGTTACAGTTCAGAAAGGATTTCGGAGTTCTTGGCAGAGCAGATTTTGATTGCGGCAAGCAAAAATCAAGCTTGAAACAACAAGGCCTTCCAAAATCTGACCCCCATAAAAGAAAGAGAGGGCATCTTATCCTTACCTTGGTTCCGGATGCCTTTGGTTCTCATTAGCCCGCTCCGCTTCTCAAATTAGCCTATTTTGGTTCTCAAAAGAGTTCAAAAGCTACCTGATTGTCTACCTGTTTTAATGATGCATAATGGAGACCAATGATAGTCACGGTCGGTTTGAGGCGTCAGTTAACATTTTTGTTGATCCAGCCCAGAAAGCGCAAGTTATAGACGCCCTTTCAAGACTCGAAAGTATTGAGGCGATTTATGATGTCAAAGGAGAATTTGACATTGTTTCTATCGTTTCAGCTTCGTGCATAGAAGAGTTCCGTAATATTTTGCAAAAGCAAATCATGAAGATCAAAGGTGTCAAAAGCACCATAACCTGTGTTGTTCTCAAAGCTCACAAACGACCCAAATCTGCCCTGAGGAATATATGTCTGCGTTAAACACTGTATGTTACATATTTTACTAAGACTTTCCAAAATCTGGGCCCTTAGAGAGAAAAGGTTATCCATATTTTACTTTATCATCAGAACATATTAAATATGAAATATTAATTTTGATTTGACTTATCTTATACCGTCTATTTTTAAGACACGCTGTTGCCTTTGGTTTAATAAGTGAGTCAAGTCCAAGTTTTAACCTGATTATTATGAGTTTCGAAAGGAATACAATAACCAAGTAATGGCAGCTTTAGAAACTTTTGATGGTTGAAAATTCAAGGATAAATATTAAATAAACTTTCTTGTTTTGGTTAGGCGTTTTCAGGTTTTCGTTTTAAGCGTCTGACAGCTATAACCGTGTAGAGTAAAATGATTTCGGGAACTGTTATTCCTACAGCAAGCAGAGCACCTAACGATGATGCCTGCGAAGTCGAAGGCATTATGAATTGAATTGTGATTTGATGCGTGCTGAAATGCGTGGTATACCATACGTAGAAGTTATTGGAATCTTGAGTATAATCCTGACTTGCAACTTGTTGCCCGTCTATGAATATAACTGGAATCGTACCGTAGAGTATAACGGTTTTTGGAATAGTCATGTTGCAAAAACCTTCGGTACCATTTTCTCCTGTTAAGATGAAAGCCACTATTGTTGATGCGAAGGAAGTTTTTGTTGTTATCGTAAGGTTGGATATTTGAGAGCTTGTTATGTTTCCACTAATAGCAAGGTCAACCGTTTCGCCACTATCTGTAGTCGCTGTTACATTTGTTGCTGGGAGAGTTGGAGTTGGAGAAGGCGTGGGTGTTGGAGTTGGAGAAGGCGTGGGTGTTGGAGTTGAAGTTGGTCTTAGCGTTGGAGAAGGAGTTGGGGATGGAGAAG
>PLYI01000026.1 GCA_003151735.1 Candidatus Bathyarchaeota archaeon
GACTTTTTTAGGCGTTATCTTAGACACCAAAGCTAAGAACCCTTTGGGCTTAATGCGATACCAGACCAACAAAATTACTAAAACTAAAATCACGGGGAATCCAAAGGCATATTCGTACAGTTTTCCACACGGACCTTTTGCTTTCTTAAGAGTAGCTCCAATGGAAGTTATTCTATACGCTATGCAGATTTAAGACTTATCATCATGAAAACTTGGCATTCTTGTTTCTTTTAACTTCCATATTCTAGGTAGTCTAAGATTTCAACAGGTAGGTTTTCAATTACTTTCATTGCTTCAAAATGTCTTTGCTCTTCAACTTCTTTAATTTTTTTAATTAAGAATTTCTGCCAATATTTCTGTTTTTTATAAAAGTGAAGGTAGATGATAGAAATGTTATTATCATGACATATTTTCTCTCTATATTCGTAATTGAAGTCCTTGGAACCACAAACTTCAATGTATATCCTTAATTTTGGGATGTAAAAATCGGGTGTCCAAAGTCTCGGGCGTTTTCTTTCATCATGAAGATAGACTGGTGATTCAAAAATCCATGTGAGACCTAGAGCATCCAAAAACTCTGCTACTTGTCTTTCAGAATCCATCATCTTATCATATTTTAGAGGTTGAAACTTTGATCCTCTCAACATATAATCAATAATAAGATTTTTATTACTTCTGAATTTGAGCTACATATTTCACTTCATGGGTATTATCATTGAGAGCTAACGAACTAACGAACGAGCTAACGAACGAGCGAAAGAAAGAAGGAGAGAGTAAGAGAGGAATAAGAAGTTGTAGTCGTAGTTGTAGGGGTAGTTGTTAGAAGTTACAGAGAGAGAGAGAAAGATTAAATTTTAATCCAACCAAACAGCCAAACTAACTACCCTACAACAAACTATACCTACACACATACAACAACACTCGCACAGTGTGTGCCTATTGCTACATTAAAGATTGGAAATAAATTGGCTTAAAACATGTTAGAGTTACATGGTTTAAAGATTTTAGCAATCTAGTTTGTGGACAAAGTAAACAGTAGTTTCTATCTGTCCGCAATGAAATCTATCTGGAATTCTCTGGAGTGCGTGTTAGGTTCCGTTTTTATGGTTATTTGGTAGTCTCTATAAGCAACAGTTTTACACGGAGATTCTAACTTTCTTCTTTGGAATGTTGCAAATTCGCTATATTTATCAAGTTGAAGACACTATTGATTCTTGAGGAATAGTTTTGAAGGCGTATATGGGTTTATCTTGTAAAGTAGGTGCTTTCAACAGAGTCGTAGATGAACTTATAAAAATGAATCTATCTCAAAAAGACGTTTTCCTGCTTTTGGCCCAATTGACATCCTTGTCCAAATTCGCGACTTAACAAGTCTCGATGAATTCGTCAATCAATGGTTTAACCCGATTAGAAATATGACTACGCAGGAAATGTTGATTGAAAGAACCCAAACGTTTATAGTTATCTCGGAGGGGAAAACGTTTTCTGAAGCACCTTATGCTTTCCTGTTTTTAAATACTCAACCTAGAAATCTTGAGGAGGTACAAGAAAAACTTCAAGCAATTCCTCAAGTGTTGTCGGCTGACACAGTTTTCGGGCCTTACGATGTAATAGTTGCGGTGAAGGCAAGGGACAAGGAAGATTTGAAACAGCTTATTTCTCAAATACAAGAAAAAGTTCCACACATCCAAGGAACAGTGACTGCAATTGTCGCGTCAATTTACTGAGAGACACCTTTAAAAAGCTTAAACAAGAAAAACTCCGTCTATTCCTGTGTGTTTGGGTTTTTGGGTTTGGGGGATTAAAATTTAATCTTTTACTTTCTTGTACTCCTGTGACTCAGTCATTTCCAGTACCCAGCAACTCTGCGAATAATGTCTTATTCATGCTTTAGTGATTTAATGATTGGTAATCTATATTTTCAGACCAGATTTTTTAAATATGATTTGAAATGATTAGTTGAATGAGTAAGGAATGTCAGTAGCAATAAAAACATATCATTCAGTTAAAGAAATTTTAGATACGGTAGATAAGGAAATATCAGCTACCAAGAGCAATTTAGGTAGTTACCTGCGTAAGTTAGATGAGACAAGGACTTTGGCGGAAAAGTCAAAGAAAATCCGCGACGTTGTAATGAAGTTAGCTAACAAGAAAAATGGAAATACCGAAAATTTGGGAGAGATGGATATAGGTGGCGTGAAGGTTGTTTTGGATGCGAACGCACTTCATGAATTGACAGCTATTGAAGACGCGGTTAGAAGTCATCAAGAATATTTAATTGTTCTGCAGAGAGTTCGAGAGGAGCTTAAACCCCTTGATCAGTTGGGGGATACGGATGGTTTGGAATTTATTATCGTAGAAAATAATCGGGTTCCAGAACGCATTTTATTAAAATCCTTGTAAGGTTAATTTGACTCTTTAACCAAAATCTATTTGGTTTGCTTATTTTATTCGAGAACATTCTTTGTTAGGTTATATTGCGAAATCTGATACAATGCGACTATAGAAACACGGCTTATAATGCGAAACCCGATTCCTTCAGTTATAGAAAAATAACTGTGAAAAGGGACCACAAATGGCCATAGCATTTATTCATTCTAAGAAAGCCTTTCTCGCAACAGCCCTCTTGGTTGTTGTAGTGTTATGTTCAGTTGCTGTGGCCTACGCAGCTGCAACAGTTGGCAGCGTGGCACCATTAAAGGGCACCGTCATGTACAGCCTCGACAATGCCCAAGCTGGAACATGGAGTACAACCCTCGCCCCTAACTGTCCCACTGCCCCCTGGTACTCAAGACTCGAAATCAACAGCGCCGGCTACAAAGGTCCCGTAACAGTAACCTGGAAGCTCCAGCAAGAGACAGGGTTTTCCAGTTGGACGGATGTTTCTGAAATGTCAACGACTATGGTACTGTCAGGAAGTGTGCAGAGTATATACGCTACAAACAACGGAGTTTACAGCCAAAGCAATTACAACTGGGGACAAAACGTCACCACATCAGGAACCTACCGAATAGTTGCGACTCTCACAGCTTAAGTTTCTTTTGTTTCTTTGTAGCAATCAATCAATTTGAAGCACATGTAGCATTCATCAGGAGTTGCTGTGCCCTTGGGCAGACTCCACAGGTAACCAAAATGGTGGTTGCATCCTTCGGGCCTGTCTTTTGGAGGTTCCTCTGCTTTTTTATGATTTTTTCTTTTAACCTTCTTGTTTTCCTGTAATTTAACAACTGGAACGGCAACGTCGGTTTCAATGAAGGCTTGGGTTTCTTTGGCTTCCTGTTTGGTAATGGCTACTTTGGTTTCAACTGCCACAGGGGTTGATTCTGAGGTTTTTAATTCTGGCTTTGTTTCAATAATAGTTTTTGTTGGACTTTTTTCCACTGAGGCTTTGCCTATCCAACCATTCCTCTTAAGCACCAAAATGTAAACAGCCAGAATAGCCGCTATTGAGACTATGGTTATGGCTGTGGTTATTTCGACTTGGTATGGAATCACGGTTATCTAAGACAAAGTTGGGTTGTTTGGTTAAAAAAAGGTTGTTGATTCAGCATCAATATTATGCTGAATTAACAGTTACGATTATTTGATAGGCTGCTCCTGTAAGGCCAGTGCCCCAGTTTTTGTTGCCAGTTATGGTGCCATCGCTTGATGCGTAAATATTTTGAGAACTGCCTGATAACGTTATTGTGCCAGTTGTGAATGCTGTCCCGAAGTTTGACCATCCACTTCCAGTATTCTGTTGTAGCTGGAAGGTTACAGTTGCGGATCCGTGGTAGCCTCCAGTTATTTCTAGCATTGCGAACCAATCGGCCCCTGTTGCTGCTGAAAGAGTTGAAGTCCATGTTGCCCCTACGTCATTAGTGCCACTGTAGCTGATCGATCCGGAGGAGACTCCACCGACTGTTACTGTGCCGCCGGTAAATGGTCCGAAGAGAACAGTTGCGTAAACTGTTAGAACTGATGCCATGGCTATTATCATTAGTGTTGTTGCAACGAGAAGCAGTTTTCTTGATTTTTTTGTGTGATTCATTTTTTTCGCCTAATATTTGGATGTATTTTAACTGTCAACTATATTAAGCATTACGATTCAATAATTAATGTGGCTGTCTGTACAACACATAAACACAAAAATAGTTTCTGCCCAAGTTGCGCGAAAACTTGGCAATTAAAAAAACTGCCGAGGGTTACTCAAGGATAATTCTTGCATCGACTGTTTTTGCGCCTTTCGGGTAAGCCATTACCGGGTTTAGGTCTAGTTCTTTGATTTCTGGGTAATCCATAACGAGGCGCGATGTATTGAGCAGTATGCATACGAGTGCGTTGATATCTGCTGGCGGCGCATTTCGGTAGCCATTCAAAAGTGGGTAGGCCTTAAGCCGAGTAATCATTTCTTTCGCGTCCTCAGCTGTTATGGGTGCAACTCGGAAGTTTACGTCTTTTAGAAGCTCCACGAATATGCCGCCTAACCCAAACATGATGGTTTGGCCAAACTGCGGATCTTTTATTGCTCCAACGATGACTTCGGTAGATTGAGGCGCCATCTCTTGCACCATGACGCCTACGATTTTTGCGTCTGGCTTGTATTTTTTGACGTTCTCAATTATTTTGTTGTAGCCGTTTGCGACTTCTGCTGGGGTTTTGAGGTTGACTATGACTCCTCCGGCGTCGGATTTGTGGATGATGTCTGGTGAGACTATTTTTAAGACGACTGGGTATCCGATTTGGTCTGCTTGGGCTGCGGCTTCTTTTTGGTTTTTTGCGAGGTTGAATTTGGTGACTGGGATGCCGTATTCGGTGCAGATGGTTTTGGCTTCTGTTTCGAGGAGTGCTTTTCTGTTTTCTTTTTTGGCTTGGTTGATGATTTTTGCGGTTTGGTTCAAGGGTTGTTCCTTCGTTTGTGTATGTGTTGTTTTGTGGGTTTAAAAATGGTTTTGTTGGTTTTGGGGGTTTTTCTTTTTTGTATTTGTGTATGTGTAGAACATATTGACAGTATGTTGTAGTGAGACATAATACTTAATAGGAAATGAAATGCCAAATAGTAATCAGGCGCCCACAATGCCAAAACACAACTTCAAAGAATCAATCACAAAAATAAGAACGAAACTACATCGCACAAACAACGCACTCAAACTAAGCCTCAACAGAAACAAACCAGAACAAACACCCACCAAAACAGAACCCACCCACCGCAAAAAAATTCAACTACCAAAACTTAAACTGAGATCTAAAAAAGAACAACCCACTACCCAAACTGCAACTGCAACTGCCATAAAAACTCTACCTAAGGACATAAAAATCATTGAAAAATACCCTCTGTACGAGCCGTTTGCGCAAGTATTCATAGTTCAAGACCCCAAAACAGGCGAACACAAATACGTTTTAGATGAACTCCAACTTGACCCGATGGAACGCGGAATATACACTCGTGTACTTGAAATGCTGCTCGCAGAAATCGAGTCGCCCAAAGAAGAAATAAAGGATCCAAGAAAGTTCTTTGCAGTAGAAGCAAAAAAAATCGTTGATAAGTACCGAATCAGCATGGGTTGGCTTCCTGATGTTTCATGGTACAAAATCCTCTACTATGCTGAGCGGGATTTGGTTGGGTTTGGCAAAATTGATCCGTTAATGCGTGATCCCAACATAGAAGACATTTCCTGCGACGGAGTTAACAAGCCAGTTTACATTTGGCACCGCACTTTTGAGAGCATAGAAACTAACCTTCAATTTGAAAGCGACGAAGTCCTTGACAACCTTGTCGTTAAATTAGTTCACATGGCAGGCAAGCACGTCAGCAGCGCCTTTCCCATTGTCGACGCTTCACTTCCAGGAAAACACCGCCTAGCCGTAGCTTACAGGCGAGAAATCACACCGTTCGGCACAGCCTTTACCATCCGAAAGTTCCGCGAAGACCCCTACTCAATCATTGACCTCATCAACATCGGCACATTCACCGAAGAGATGGCCGCGTACCTTTGGGTTTGCCTAGAAAATCGTGCCTCAGTCATGATGCTCGGAGGCACAGCCGCAGGCAAAACCACTGCTCTTAACGCTTTAGGCTGCCTCATTAAGCCAGGCAGCAAAATTATGACTATCGAAGAAACCGCTGAACTCAACCTATCCCACGAAAACTGGGTATCTCTCATCTCAAGACAAAGCTACGGCCTTGGCGGCAGCACCGTAGGTGAAGTAGCACTCTTTGACTTGGTAAAGACATGCATGAGGCACCGCCCTGACCTGATGATTGTGGGCGAAGTTCGAGGCCAAGAAGCATACGTTCTGTTCCAGGCTCTGGCAACTGGACACGGTGGCATGTGTACTATGCACGCTGAAAACGTCCAGTCAGCGATTCGACGTCTAACCCAGAAACCCATGGATATTTCACCAGCCTACATCCCGCTAATGAACATCGTAATGTCTGTGCAGCGAGTTCACTTAGTAAAGAAAGGCGTAAAGAAAGCCTACCGCCGCGTGCTCTCAGTCAATGAAATTGTTGATTCTGAAAAATGGGTGGAGTGCTTCAAGTGGGATCCAATCAAAGACCTGCAAATCATTGATTTAGATGACAGCTTCTTACTCACGAACTTTTCAGAGCGGCTTGGAATAACCCGTGAAGAACTCATCAACGAGATGAACCGGAGAACAGACGTGCTTCGTTGGATGCGCAAGAGCAACATAAGAAGCTACAAAGATGTCGCCAGTACAATCGCGGAATATTACGCTAGACCGAAAGAATTCTACCGCAAAATTATGGAGAGCGAGGAGGTCAAACCAGTTGCCATTGCTAAATAAATTCGAAGCCTGGTCTTTCCGCCTCTTCGGGCGTTTCGCACCATACTTCCTGAAAAATGTCTTCAAACAAACCAAAAGTTCCTTGGAAAAAGGACGGGTGATGATTTATCCTGAAACATATATTTCATTAATGTTCTTCATTTCATTGTTGACGGTTCCAGTTTCAGTTATAGCAGGAATAGTTGCTTTGCTGTACAGCTTTCTGCCTCTCTTGATTTTGGTTCCCCTTCCTCTCTTTGTAATGGCAGGATTTTTAATTGTGCCCATGAACAACGCCAGTGATAGAGCCTCAGGGGTGGAGCGTGAAATGCCTTTTGCTGCGGCATACATCAGTGTCATGTCCTCTGGAGGCATAGCACCCTATACCAGCTTCAAACGGTTAACTCAAGTGGATCTTATGCCGGCGATGAGTAAGGAAGCCAGAGACATAATCAAAGATGTAGAAATCTTCGGCGTTGACCCGCTCACTGCACTAGATAATGCCGCAAAAAGGACTCCGCTGGACATATTCAAAGACTTCTTAGGCGGCTACGCTTCAACCGTCATCATAGGCGGAGACATCGGACATTATCTTGAACGTAAAGCAGAAGACATTTTCAGAACTCGAGCGTTGCGTGTTAAAGCAGCTGCTGAACGATTGGGAATGCTGTTGGAAACTTTCATAATAGTCATGGTTATGATGTCTCTGTGTTTCTACATACTTTTTGCCGTAAACGGAATACAAAGCGGCGCCAACGCAAGCTCAGACATATCACAGTATTCAGGCATACTTATGTACACTTATATTTTCACGCCAATGCTATCGATGCTCTTCGTCTACTTGGCGCATAGCATGCAGCCTAAAACTCCAATTGTAGATATGCGACCCTACAAAGTCTTCGGTGTCTCCAGCGTAATCGCCATAGTCGTGTTTCTGTTGCTTACCAATTTCATGGGAACAATGCAACTTCCATTCTTCACTAGCTTGATAGCTTGGGGTGTTGATTTCCCAGTAGCCATAGCCGCTGCATTATTCATTTCTGCAGCGCCAGCCGCTGTCGTGTACATCAGATTAGCCAAAGCTAGGGCCAGCATGGAGCAAGGTGTCTCAAGTTTTCTCCGCGACCTAACTGAAGTGAGAAAAACAGGACTTTCACCTGAGAAATGCATTGAAAACTTATCCAAACGTGACTACGGAACTTTCACCAAACAACTTAGAAAAATCAGCTCCGAAATTTCCTGGGGCATCCCAATAAAAAAGGTTATGTCTGATTTCCTTCAGCGTACAAGAAGTTGGATGGTGCAAATAGTCATGTTCCTGCTAGTTGAAACCATAGATGTGGGTGGCGGTACAATTCCCATGATTGAATCTTTGGCGCGTTTCAACAATTTGACGCAGGAAGTTGAAAAGGAAAAGAAAATGTCGGTTCGCCCCTACGTGTTCATGCCGTATTTGGCTTCGATTCTGCTGGTGGCAACCACCATAATGATGATGGGCTTAACCACGGGAATAACTGTTCCGGGTGCAGCGCCAACAGCGACAAACAATGGATTGATGACTACAGTATTCATGTCGTCAGTTATCTTCAACAGTTTCCTAATCGGAATTGTTGCGGGAAAAATAAGCGAAGAATCCGTTGGAGCAGGTTTCAAGCATGCAGCCATCCTGGTGCTTATCTCGATAATTGCAGCCAAGGTAATTCCAAATTTCGTTAAACTCGGATAGGAGCCATGAAGATGCGAAACAGTCACACAAGTTTACGAAAGGATAAGAAGGCAGTTAGCCCAGCTGTCTCAACTGTCATATTGATGGCTGCTGCAGTCGTCATGATTCTGGTGGCGATGACTTACGCAAACAACATCTTAAGCACGAAGGTGGCGCAGAACGAGTACAGCGCTAACAAACAATTCCTTCAAACAACCGGGCAGCAGATTGACGATATTGCTTGGACGGTTGGCCGTACACAAACAGTCAGTTTCTCAAGTAGGTATGGATTCGTAAAGTTCCAAGAAGCGGCTCTTAACTACACTTTCAGTATCCACACCAGTTCAGGATGGAAAAACCAAACTTTGGCTGGCCAGACCGGAATTATCCTCTACAACATGCCTGTGAGCTCCTATTCAATGGGCAACAACTATTTTGAACGCCTCCCTTCTGGCGCCAACAGCTCATTTCTTCTATCTGACTCCACCTCGCCAATAAGCCAAGTTATATGCGAAGAAAAATTGCCCATGAGTGATGGCAGCTACACTCGAATCGTGCTAATTCCCACTATGAGGGTGCTTACTTCAACGGTGACTAATGGTCAACAGACTTCAAGTTACTTCAAGTTTTATCTGCCAGACCTTGAAAACGGAACAAACCTCTACAGATCCCAATCTATAACCTTGACAGGTAACGGTATCTCCAAAGTTACCCAAAGCAACGTTGACCAAGTGGTCATTAGTCTTAGTTTTCCTCAGGCTGCGTCCCTTGGCTTTGGTTCTTCATTTTTCAATTTTAAAAGCACCACCATAACTCTCAACAGCACTTCAACTCCGCAGATGACTCCTAACTCAGTTGTTGAATTTTACGTTGGAAAAGTGGTAGTTGCAATCGGACAGGTGTAGAATTATGGAGGTTAAAGCATGCCGCAGATAGCACTCGAATACATGATAATGGTTCCCGTCTTAATCTTGCAGATCTTCCTTTTTCCATTAACTGCTTCAATAATCATGAATACTTACGTGGATTCCCGCATGACAATTGAAATTCAGGAAATAGCGGGACACATGGGCAGTTCGATACAGCAGCTTTACTATACCATTGACCATGGGTCAATATCTAACGGCTCTATGAAGATCACCTTAGACACTCCGCCCCTAATAGAAGGTTACGCCTACACAACGACCCTAAGTCATGTGACGCATCAGGATACTTCTTACCAGATCATGAATGTCACACTCAAGCTTGTTGGCTCTAAAGATCAAGCTTCAACGATAGTGACACTTGGGCAAGATGTTGATTGGCAAGAAAACTTGGCATTCAATAGTACCGCCCACTCACTTAGTATGGTCGCTACTAAAACAGCAAATTCCATATGGCTATCCTTTGGAGGAACATAGGTGTGGCAAGCGGCGGAATAGATCACATGATGGCCTTAATCATTTTCATGGCTGCTTTTCTAATTTTTATCGGGCTCTTTAGTCAAACCATGCAAACAGGAATCGCTTATGAACGCCACAATGCATTGTCGACGAAAACAAGCGACCTGTTAGACAATATACTTCTGAATCCGGGTATACCTAGCAATTGGGGACAAAGTGATAATGCAATCGTGGGCTTCGGGTTGCAGGACCCAGATTATTCACAGTACCAGTTGAGTTCTTCTTCTCTTATGCGCTTAACTTCCACTCAGTCGCCTGTTTATTATAATGGCACATACTACAGCAACGTAACAGCAGGTTTTGGCGCTTACTTGCTTGCTCCATCCGCAAAGAGCCTCAATTACTCTACCGCGTCTAAACTTCTGGGAATAAACGGCACTTACGGATTCCAGCTGGCTCTTACACCAACAATAACGGTTTCAATCCAAAAAATATCTGTTGCACCGCTAAACGTCTTAGTTAACGTTTATGGAACAGGTTACCCGCTTGCAAATGCTCCCATAAGCTACAGTCTCCTATTAATCAACCCAGATGCAAACGACTATCCCTCATATACAATGATAAGCGGCACAAACACCGCGGACTCATCAGGCTCAGCGCAACTTGTTTTTCCGCAAATCTCAACTGATAACCAATGTTACGCGCTTATAGTTTCTTCTTATCTTGATGGGCTTCAAGGAATAGGCTATTATGTACATGATTCCCAATCTTTAACTAAAACAATTGTTCCTTTAATAGACAGTTTTCAAAAACGAACCATTCTGCTTGCACACGGAGATTCTGTGGGTCAACCTCCGCAGCCTCCAGTGCCCTCGCAGTTGAATTATAACGTTTCATTTGTTATCTTAACGGAAGATTACACCCTGCGCCAAGTGCAATTAGACCAGTCAACTTCAGTTGGGAACCTGGTTTATTCTGGAAGTGGACAAAACTACGCTTCAATAACTGTTCCCAATAATGACGGAATATTAATTGTAACTTACAAGAACAATGCAGGTCAATACGGAATTGTTATGATGCCTTGGAGGTTAGATTCCTTGGCTTTTCCCTTAACGTTCGGCGGCAACCCAGCGGGGCAAGAATGGGTAACAACTGACCTTCGCCAAGTAGACATCGGCGGCATTGCGTACCAAGCAAAACTCGAACTATGGAATCTGCAAGGATATTCGGGGAGTGGCTAAATGATTCGCACGATTGAAGTTCTTTTTGTGATCATAATTCTCGCTGGCGCATTCGTCACAGTTTCATACTTTACGGTTTTGCCGGAGCCAAGGCAGGTTTCACCCATAAATCTCAGGCGTCTCTCATTCACAACTTTGCAGACGCTTGATTCAAACTATGCTTTAAGCAGAGCTGCTTTCGAAACCGACAACGCCACAGTCTGGGGTGGGGTACAAGTTGCACTTTCAGCCTCCTTACCGCCCGACGTGGTATACAACCTTACGGTGTACGATGTGAACGACCAACAAGGACAAGTATACAATTACGTAACTTCCATTTCAAACGCTGCCAGCCAAGGCACAACCTCCGATGTCGCCACATACGCAGTGGCTTCTTCGAATGTGACTTTTAACTTTACGCCAGAGAAAATCGGGGAGAGCATCGGCGGAACAACACTCTATATCCTCAATTGCAGCGATGCAAACGGCTGGTGGATTACAGGTTATACAGCCCAGAGCCTAGCCCAAGATCTATACAACCTGTTATCGCCTTATTTTACTAATACAGTAATGGTTCAGAATACAACTCAGCTTAGACAACTAATCGATAATCAGACAATTTCTGGCTCACCCAGCGAGCGGGTTCAAAACGCCGTCGTAATCAATACCTTCGGCGAAAGCGTTCCAATGCCTTCTGAATATTATCAAGGTAATTCCCGCCAAAATCTAGGTTATGATCCGGCTGCTCAAAGCAATTACGGCTACGGCTACGTTAAGTACTGTTGGACTTTGGGAAATACTGTTCGTATGTACAATTGGACTTGGGCCAGCATTGTCGGTTACCCCTTTTATTATGTTAGCAACAACGGAGTTTTCTCAAGTGGCCAGAACGGTTGGGGTATTTATGGAATGAAAATGACTAGCCAAGGTGGATCAATAGCCTTTCTCCAAGGCTTAGACAATCAACCGTATACCTATGATGCAACTGGTGTCGCTAGCGATGTTGGGGGCGTTACCCTTACGAACCAAGCCATTGAATTCACCAATTATTACGGAATTTACCCTTCGGCATACCAAACATCTACAAGAGCACTATCTAACTCCATATTGCAAAGTTATCATCTGAGCATTGGATTTAACGTTTTCAATCCTGTTGGAACTAACAATCCTGGTGCAATATACAATCACAAGGCATCAGGTTCATCGAACATTACGGGGTCGCTTTTAGCTTTAGGGTTAACCCGAACACCCGATGTTCGAGTTACAGGTTTAAGTCTTCTCTCGTATTATCAGCCAAGACTCTATGCTTCCCAGTATACAGCAGCTGGCACCACGAGAATAGTAATTTTACAATTGGGTTTAGTGGGGAGTGGTTAAATGAACAATAAAGGTCAATTTTCAATCATAGCTGCTTTGCTTGTTGCGGTAGTTTTAATCGGTTCAGTGATGACAACTTACTCTGCAATACGCTACAGCCCCGTTCAAGGACAGCCTCAAATCTTAAGTTCAGTAGATGAAAGCAATCAGGCGCTAAAGCAGCTTTTAGGCTTTACTGTGGGGTATTATGGTTCGGTTTTGAAAGTTACTGGTAACGTGACTTATGCTCAACAATTAGCTAACAATTATTTCGATAGTGGTCTAACGAATGCGGGAGCTATTAAACCAGAGTGGGGTCTATCGTTAAATAATACTAATTTGGAACTTAAAGCCAACTGGTTTACGAATGATAGTTACAGTCAAGGTGACATGAACGTCACTTATGATTTGAACGGTTTAGGCATTACAGGAGTAAGCTATTCTGCCTCAACTCGATTAGAGGTACAAGTATCAGACATTAACTCAACAACACAAGCACAGTTCAAGATATTAACAGATAACGGCGAACCCTTAATCAACCTTGGAGATAGCAGCATAAAGTTCTACCGTTATGTGTATGGAAATCTAACATGGGATTTCTCATCGCCGACTAACATAATTTCAAATGAAGATGGAACCTATTTAGTTGATCTTCCTCCAGGGGTTTCCGGCAACTCCTACGTGGTTCAAGTGGAAGATACCCGCGGACTCTCAGTTCTGGCGTCAGCATTTAGCGAATTTACAACTTCAATCGCCTGGAACACAACCGGGTTTAAACTCACCCCGGATTATGTTGACAGTGCCAACTTGAATGTTTTGGGAACTCACAGTAACTTCAACGCCCAACAAAACGGACCAGACGGTATCTACGACACTTTGACGGAAGCAGCTTCAGGATCAACATATGTGCCTAGCTACCCTACAAATTATAACCTCTTAGGATCAACTACATTAGCAGGTGGCTCCACAAGCAGCTTACAAGTTAATGATGGATCTTACATGAGTTTCGACTCTTATGTTGGGTCTTTTGGTGGCTCAGCCATTTTCGGATACAACACTCAAGGTGGATCAACTACAGGAATAAATAATATAGTTGGTTCCAAGTTCACAATCACTCAGGCTGGCCTTGCGACTAATATAACTGCGTATTTGAACTCGGGGGGTTCAGCGTTCAAAGCTCAAGCCGCAATTTATTCTAGTGATGGTAGCACTCGAATCGGAACAACAGAGGGGAAAGTTTTCAATAATGCAAATGGTTGGGTGACATTCAACTTTATTTCTCAGCCGATTTTAGCAGCTTCTACAGATTATGTTTTAGTTGTCTGGTCAAACTCAAGCAATGTTAATATTTACCGTGATAATGGTGCGGCAGAAAGATTCCAGGCAAGTGGAACCTATTCTACTTGGCCTGCATCTGTTAGCGACCAAGGTAGTAAACGAACGTTTAGTATCTACTGTACTTACTCTCCTGCAAACCAATACACAGCACAGGTTGAGTTAACTGGAAATTCCACCGCTTCTTTTCCTTGGGCTGATCTTGCTTGGACAGTGGATGGTTCCGCTTCCCAAGGTGGTGTGTCTGCGACTTTCCGACTCTATAACTCGGCGACAGGACAATATGCAAGTAGCGGGGACGGGTTTATGACTGTTACATTGGGAGCAGGTGACCAGACAAAGCTTCAAACAATAATTACCAACCCTGCAAGTTTTCTTAACAGCAGTGGATACTGGAAAGTCAATATAACTGCTGTTAAGTCTGCTTCGACGCCCTTTGACCTCAATTTGGACTTTGTACAGTATAATCCAGATACTCCCAATTATGCGCTAAATCTTCAAGAGCAATGGACAAACGTTAACGCCACAAACCTCCGCCAAGATTTATGTATAAAAACAGGCACCATGAGCTCTGAGCCTTTGACTGTGCAGATTTTGCATGCTGGCAAATGGCAGAACCTAACAACGCTGACTCCCAATTACTTCAACAATGTTTCCCTCGCGCCATACATAGATTCAACAACTCTTACCATCCGCTTTATAGATGGCAATAACGCCACAGACCCGATTCAAGACAGCTGGAACATCGATGCAGTCTACCTGCAAGATGAGCCCGACATCAACTTCCTTGTCAACCTGCAACAATCCACATTCACGATGGAAGTATTGCAGAACGGCACGATGAGATGGCTTGGTCAAAACATGCAGTTAACTACCCAAACCTTGCCAATTCCTCCAATCCCCGTAAAAGCAATTCATATTAATCAAACCATCAATGGCGTAAATCAGGAAGTCCCCTTCCAAATTGAAGATTGGGGATCCAACTACCAAATACCACTGGGCTTAACAAGCAATACTACACTTTTCGGCAATAGACAAATGATTGTTTTCCTCTTAAACGGCAAAGTCTCTGATTTCACGGTTTGGTGGGATGGAAACGACGTGGCGACCCAGACACCACTAGCATTTACTAACAAGTACTTCACCAACGACAATCCCAACGCCAATCCGCCAACTCTTTCAAACGGCTACGTTACTCTATCAATTGGAGGCTTTAACGTTAAAGCAACTGTAGGCTCAACATCAAGCACATCAAATTTCATCCGCATAAACCAGCAAGCAAGTACATACGGCGCAGGCGCAGCATTCGTCATTCACCACGGCATAGTCAGAGATGTCATCCAGCAAGAGGCGGAATGGAACAACGGACCACCAGGGTCCCCCAACCTGTATGCAAACATCGTCTTAACGTTACCAGCAAACGCGACCTACTACACATATCAGCTACGAATAATGTTCATTGATTCAGCTCAAATACGCTCCATCACAGATTTATCTCCAATCCAGTTAGCAACATCTCTTAGTTCCCCACAGTTGCAAACCGAAAACGGCACACTTGCTGGCTCCCCCATTCTCCAGAATGGAACTGGAACATTCATTAACGGTACAAGCGGCAGCTGGACACAGCATCACTTTAGCCAATTTACAACTCAAGACAATGTTAAAGGAGCGGGTATAATGTTCACTGATATAGCTAACCAAAAACTTTACGCGTTTGATTCATTCGCTGGAAGCAGTTCTAAAGGCGGTTTAAAAGTTGGTGCTGCATCACTTGAGATGGATCCTGTGAGTTCAGGGCAGGTTCCATTTACATTCGCCTATGACATTACTTGGCAGGGCGCTGTAGCGACGTTTGATGGAACCACGCCATTGTGCAATTTGTATGATAGTACAACACCGATGGGACTTTGGATTTTGGTTGAGTATCCGCCTACGTTGACGGTCACTCCGAAAAGCTAAGCCTCCAAAAACTGCTCGACTCCATTGTGCGATTCAGCGATTACCGACAAAATCTTATTAGCATAAACCATCAACATGCTACACAATAACAGCTGAAGGGTGCACCACAAATTCAATCTATTCAAGCGATCCTGATAGGGGCAAGCATAACAATTTCCTTAGCTGTCTTGTTCTATGCTTCTTGGAGTGACTACAAAACACGTGAAGTAAGCAACCGCGTCTGGGCAATCTACGCACCCATAGCCATCGCATTATCTTTGACTGAACTGCTTTTGTATGAGCCTTCCCAGTGGCCCATCTACGGTTTAAGCGTAGGTGTGACCGTGGGGCTGGCGCTTTTGCTGTTTTACGCTGGCGGCTTCGGCGGCGCAGATTCAAAAGCCCTCATGTGCATTGCAGTAGCCCTGCCCTTTGCTCCTTTGGCTTTGTTTACCCCTTTGCTAGCGGTGTCACCAACATCACAAGTTGTATTTCCAATAACTATCTTTGGCAACGCGGTTTTGTTCGCGGCGGCAAGCGGCATATATATGATACTGCGCAACATCATCTGGCACAAAAAAACCAAAACCTCAATGTTTCCTGGTGCCCTCGCGTCTGAATCAATTGGGAAAAAGTTTCTTGTATTGATTACTGGTTACAAGATGAAGGTTTCTAAGGTGAAAGAGAAATGGCATATTTTTCCATTGGAAGATGTGGATGACCAATTTGTTAACTTGAAACGTAAGCTCGTTATTGTGCCTCATGATGAGGGACGCGAAAAAATCGTTGAACGCTTATCGAAAGCTTCTGAAGAAGGCAAAATTGACGGTTATGTTTGGGCGACGCCTGGGTTGCCTATGTTGATTTTTGTTACTTTAGGCTTTATTGTTGCCCTGTTTCTTGGGGATTTTGTGTGGTTGCTGGTTAGGCTTGTTTTAGGCGCCTAAAAACTGAAAATTACTGTAAAAGGTTTTTGCTTCGTTTTGAATATGAAATCGACGCGGTAACCATGGAGACTGAGCCGAAACCGACGAATGCGAGGGCAATTCCCCGATACGGGTAAGCTAAACTTAAACTTAAAGCCGCGTTGTTGCCGACTGCACCTTGATATGAATAAAAGAACATGGCTACTGCAAACAAAGTAATTGCAATAAGTAGTAAACTAACTTCTGTTTTGAACTTCAAACTCCTCTACCCCTTTCCAAGTATATGAATCCATACTTAAATCAAAAGGTTATTTTAGCCTTTTGGAATTTACCCTCTGTAGGAGCCTTCTCATGTCTTTCGCAAATTGCAAAACGGATCTGCTGAGCTTTCTGAAAAAAAACCTTAAAGAATGCAAAGTCGTTGTATTGCCTGATTTCTTCCTTGACAGACTCATAAATCTTGATTGGGATGCCGCCGAGTTTTCTGGGTTGGTTGAGGAAGTGGCTAAAAGGAAGGGCGGAAGCTTAGACGGAATCCCTCAGGCTGACCTGCGCGGGGGAAACGCCATTAACGTTGCAGCAGCCTTGGCCCGTTTAGGTGTGGAAGTCACGCCCATTGTTTGCACGAGTGAATTTGGCTTGGAACAAATCAAATACCACTTCAAAAACACCCCCATCGACACCTCACATATAGAAACCCGCGGAAAAGCATCAATGACAACCGCGTTAGAATTCAAAAACCAAAATGAAAAAACCAACGTTATGCTCCGAGATTTAGGTTCGTTAGCAGATTTTGGGCCTGCAAACCTCGATGAGCGCGATTTTTCCTTGATTGAAGATGCCGATTATGTATGCGTTTTTAATTGGGCAGGAACCTTAAGGTTTGGTACCGAGCTGGCTCAAGCTGTTTTTGAATGGAAAAAGCGGATTGGCAAAGGTAAGACTTACTATGATACTGCTGACCCGACTCCAAAGACCAAAGAAATTCCTGATTTGATAACGAAGGTTCTGAAAACTAACAGAGTGGATATCTTAAGTCTAAACGAGAATGAAGCAATAACCTACGCAAGCCTCCTCGACGAGAGCTTAAAAGAGAAGCTAACGCTGGGGTTTGCGGAATTAGCAATGGAATCGGCACGGGTTTTAGCCAAGAGTTTGCCTGCAAGAATTGACTTGCATACCACGGTTTTCTCAGCCACTTTGAAGGGGAAAAGCGAGGTTATTGTTCCAACGTTTAAAGTTAAGGTTCTGCGGGCTACTGGAGCAGGTGACGCATGGAATGCAGGTAATATCTTGGGTGACCATAATGGGCTCTCTGAGGAGTGCCGTTTAACCTTGGCAAATGCTGTTTCCGCCTGCTACCTGTCAGACGCTGAAGGAGTACACCCGACCAAAGCAAAACTTTCCATGTTTCTTAGAAATTATGTTTAGGTGGATGCCAAATTATTTTAAGCAACAAGCCGCTACCATGCAGGTAACAGTTAACTTAGGTGTATATGGATGGCTAAACTGTTCGGAAGCTCAGGCGTTAGAGGTTTAGCAAACGTAGATTTAACTCCGCTTCTCACTTCCAAAGTTTCTTCAGCAGTCGCGACTCATGCAAAAACAAAAAAAGCCACAGTTGCCCGCGACACTCGGGTTTCAGGCGGAATGCTTGAAGACGCTCTGGTTTCAGGTTTGATTTCATGTGGCACGGACGTTTTGCTTTTAGGTATGTTGCCGACGCCTGCTCTGGCTTATTTGACAAAAGCGTTAGGTGCAGACGTGGGTTTTATGCTTACAGCTTCCCATAATCCGCCACAGTATAATGGCATTAAAGTGTTCAATGGCGACAGCTTATCCTACACAGACGAAGACCAAGATGCTGTAGAAAAAATCGTGGCAGAAGGCAACTTTACCTTAGCGGATTGGCGGAAACTCGGCAGAGCCACGTCCGCGGATGCAGGTCAGATTTACTTGGATATGGTGCAGGAAGCGGTTTCTCTGAAAAAACAGTGGAAAATTGTTGTTGACCCGGGATGCGGCGCCGCGTTTAATGTTGCCCCACAAATGCTAACGACTATGGGCTGCAAAGTCACCGCATTAAACGCCCAACCAGACGGATATTTTCCCGCAAGAAAATCCGAACCCACCGCAGAGTCACTGCGAGACCTCGCAAAAACTGTACAAGCCCTCGGAGCCGACATAGGAATTGCTTTTGACGGAGATGCTGACCGAGTTGCATTCGTTGATGAACATGGAGCATTTGTCAATTTTGATCGGTCATTAGCTGCTTACGGTGCCTTTTCACTTAAGCGCAACGGCGGCGGAACCGTAGTTACAAACGTTGAAGCATCAATGTGTGTTGAAACGATGGCTGAAAAATACGGCGGAAAAGTCGTACGAACCCGTGTGGGCGACATTTACGTTTCCGAAGCCATCAAACGCGAAAGCGCCGTTTTCGGCGGCGAACCATGCGGCGCATGGGTACATCCCCATATTCATCTGTGCCCCGACGGACCGCTTTCTGCAGCCCTTTTCCTTGCGGCACTAGAGGAGGAATGCAAGAGCGTTTCAGAATTCATCGCTGAGGTTCCAGAATACATTACAATGAGAGAAAACATCGCCTGCAAGAACGATCAGAAATACAAGTTAGTGGAAAAACTCGGCGACTCCCTAAAAACCGCGTTTCCAGCGTACACAGATTTCTCCACAGTCGACGGCGCAAGATTAGCCCTCAAAAACGGTTGGCTACTTGTTCGGGCATCGGGCACAGAACCTCTTATCCGCCTAACCGTCGAAGGCGAATCCCCAGAAGCGGCAAAAGATATAACCCAAAAGGCAACAGCACTAATACACAAACAAATCGAGGCACAATAACATGAAAGCTGTACTGTTAGCTGCAGGCGCAGGCGAAAGGCTCATGCCCATAACGGCAACACGCCCAAAACACCTCATTAAAGTCGGCGGAAAACCAATCCTGCAGTTCTGCTTAGAAGCAGTTCAAAAGGCTGGAATAACCGATGCAATAATTGTTACCCACTACATGGGCGATGCTATACGCAGCTATTTTGGCGACGGTGAACAACTTGGGTTAAAACTAACTTATGTGGAGCAAAAAGCGATTCAGGGCACAGGCAACGCGGCAGAAGTAGCTGAACCATACGTCGACGGCGATTTCGTTTTGATTTACGGTGATTTACTGTTCGGCCAAGATACCGTTAAACAGATTCTATCTCAATTCAAAAAGGGAAAAACCGCAGCAGTCATGGGCGTAGTTCCCGTTGACACACCTGAGAGCTACGGCATAATCGAGCAAGATGCGGAAGGAAAAGTCAAGCGTACAGTGGAAAAACCAGCTCCAGGAAAAGCACCTTCGAACCTTGCCAACGCTGGAGTTTACGTTTTTTCAAAGGAAGTCTTCGATAAAATTAAACAAACCAAAGCCTCAATCCGCGGCGAATGGGAACTCACAGACGCCATAACGATGCTTGCTGAAGAGGGTAAAACGGTTTTGTCGTCTCAGATTTCTAAAGACGATTGGTTTGATGTGGGCAGGCCGTGGGATTTGCTTGACGCTAATAATTGGGCTTTGAAGAGAATGGATCACAAAGTGTTAGGCACCGTGGAGCAAGGGGCACATTTGATTGGTCCAGTCACGGTTGCGGAATTCGCTCGTGTTCGCTCGGGCGCCTACATTGAAGGTCCAGTCTTCATAGACGAAGAAGCCGACGTTGGACCAAACTGTTACGTCCGCTCGGGCACAAGCATAGGAAAAAAAGTCCGGGTCGGTAACGGCTGCGAAATCAAAAACAGCATCATCATGGATGGCACCCACGCAGGACATCTATCATACGTTGGCGACAGTATCCTTGGCGAAAAATGCAATTTAGGCGCAGGCACAATAATGGCGAATTTGCGCTTCGACGATGGACAAATCAAGATGATGGTGAAAGATCAATTGGTTAACACGGGGCGGCGAAAGCTCGGCGCGGTCTTCGGTGACTACGTGAAGACAGGAATAAAGTCGTTATTCATGCCGGGCGTAAAGGTTGGCGCAAACAGTTGGGTAGGAGCCAACTTTATGGTTGAACGAGATTTGCCAGCGAATACAATTGCGTTGCTAAAGCAGAATAGCGAAATAAAAGAAAAGAAAAATTAATTTTTTTATGATGTTTGTTCGTGTATTTCTGTTGTACTAGTCATTTAGTATCGTTAGTCTCAATAAACAATAAAAGGGAGTTAAATCACATTAAAAACGGTAACCCTTGGAAATCCATAAACACTACAAAAAAAGCTTCATAATACTATCATTGCTAATAACAGGCTTGTTCGTAACCTTTCAAGTTAATCTTCTGACCAATAACCTTGTAGCTTCAGGCGAAATGGGCACGCAGGTGGGTGGAATAATAACAAGCGACACTATATGGACAGCGGCAAACAGCCCCTACACCATAACAAGCTTAATCCAAATTCCAGAAAACGTCAATCTGACAATCGAGCCAGGAGTAACAGTCACTGCTCAATCAGGTATTGGAACAATGTTTCTAATCAACGGAGTCATCCAAGCCCACGGCAACGCAACAAACAAAATCATCTTTGATGGTAATGGCGACACAAACTTCTTTAAAACAAATCACCCCGTTTCTAACGGATACCTGGATTTGGATTACTGTATTATTAGAAATGGTCAAAGTGCTTTTTGGTTTGACAACACCGGCTCCTTTAACTTGACAAATTCAGAACTCAGTAATTTGTCACAAGAATCATATTTGTGGTATCCCTCTCAAGACACATACATCGAATTTAACGCATTCGTAAATACAACAGGCATAAAAATAGGGACAGACGATTATTCCTCCAATTCTTCAGGATTTGTTTTTATAAAATACAACCTTTTCATCAACAACCAAGGATACGTAATTAACAACTTTGCAAGCTATGGATTAAGCAAAACCTCTGTTAACAACAACTCTTTCGCTGGAACTTCTGGAATAATCCTAGAAGTAGAGAAAACTTCAACTACGGCAGACATGGATGCTACCCAAAACTATTGGGGAACAAGTGATACATCAATTATTGCGTCTATGATTTATGACAAAAACAATGATTCTTCATGTTCCAGCTTCATAAATTACTCACCGATTCTTGATGCTCCTGACCCTGAAGTTCCAGTAGCGCCAGCTCCCACGCCTTCTCCGTCTCCAACGCCAATTCCTACAGATACTCTCACCCCTGCACCATCGCAAACCCCTGTCCCTACAAATACACCTGGCAATACACCCGTGCCCACCAGCGACCCAGACCCATCCTCTTCGCCTAACACAACACCAACATCCACACCTACATCATCACCATCCAATTCACCAATTCCAAATCAAACATCTAACCCGACAAATGCACCTTCTAATCCAACTGTTAACCCGAGTTCTGCTTTCCTACGCACCGATCCCTCAGCTACACCTACTATCCCAGAGTTTCCCATGTCGACAGCACTACTAATTTTACTTGTTACAGGCGTAATGGCTTCATTATTGATGAAAAGAAAACTTGGTCATTGAATTGCTGTTTTATGTGACATAGTAGGCATTTGGTTCTTCTGCCTATGAAGAACGACATTTTGGAAATTTCTTTCTTTGATTGACCATGAATTTTGTTATATCCGCTAAGTCGACTAGTACTCTATGTTTGAGTTCTATTTCTGCATTCAGGTTAAGGTGTTCTTTGTCTAGAAAGTTGTAAGATGTCCAAGAAGATTAATTCCTTTCTCTATCTTGTATATTTTAGTTGCGAGTTAATTGAGGTTATGTTTTTTGAGCTTAGGCAAGCGGTTGCTTTGGGCTGTGGAGGCGTATTATGGCTAATTAATATTATTTTTGTTATTTTTATTATTTAAAATATATTATTATTACTTATTTTAGATTGATACTTTATTATGATAATTCTGATGTTTTTAGGGCAAAAATTATAAGCGATGATGATGAATAGTTGGACC
The DNA here is from genome assembly GCA_003151735.1 of Candidatus Bathyarchaeota archaeon. GTDB lineage: Archaea > Thermoproteota > Bathyarchaeia > Bathyarchaeales > Bathycorpusculaceae > Bathycorpusculum. The sequence continues at coordinate 22,605 of PLYI01000026.1, forward strand.
GTTAAACGAGGGCTATCATGCTCGTCGTTCGACAAGATATATGGAGAAAAGAAAAAATGCAAAATATAAAAAGTAAAACTATGGCTATTATGATTGCTTTGCTTCTAACAATATCAATGGGCTCAACTCTAATGATGCCCACCGCAAGCGCACACACGCCCCCCTGGATAATAACTCCAGTAGCTTACGCCTTCGCGACTCCAACCCCAATCGGTGTTGGTCAAACAGGAGAAATTTTCGGCTGGCTTAACTATGCGATCAGTGGAACTTTAATAACAAATAACATCCGATTCCATAACTACCACTTTATCGTTACAGCACCAGACGGCACAGTACAAACATTCGATTTTCCCTATGTCGCTGACTCAACGTCTTCACAAGCCTTTACTTACACACCTACCCAAGCAGGCACCTACAACATAACGTTCCTCTTCCCAGGCCAAACATACGATTTTGGCGGCCAATATCAAGGTGACTACTATACACCCGCTAACGCATCATACTTGTGGACTGTTCAGGAACAGCAAGCAGGAGCACTTTCTCAAAATCCACTTCCAACTGAATACTGGGCTCGACCAATAAATCAAGAACAAAACATTAACAACGCTATGACTATCGGATCAAACTGGCTAGGCGGCGACTCACAATCTTCAGGCTTGATGACATTGCCCGCAAGTTACATCCAGTATAACGGTGCTGCACCTCTAACTCCACACGTAATGTGGACCAAACCAGTCGAATTCGGTGGCGCACTCGGAGGACAAATACAGCAACCACAACAAGCAGCTGATACTCCTGGCGCATACTACTCGGGAATGGCATACAACATTCGATTCACCAATCCAATGATTGTCAACGGAATCCTCTATTACCAAAAACCCCTGGGATATTCTGGTAGTGGTGGAGGAGAAGTTGCAGTAGATTTGCAGACTGGAGAAACAGTGTGGACCAATGATAACATTTTCCCAACATTCGCGACAATTATCAATTTCCAAACACCTAACGGCTACGGACCTGGCGGTGCCCAATTATGGCAAATTTCTGGGTCAACATGGCTTGGCTATAATGCATTCGACGGGAAAAACGTGTTCAACATAACAAGTGTTCCTTCAGGCACCACAGTGAGATTCAATGATGGCAACATAGGCAAATACCAATTCAGCTACAATACAGTAACAAAAACTGGCTGGCTAGCTCTATGGAACGTAAGTAGATTAATCAGCGGTAACTCAGATACATGGTCAGGTCCTAATCGTTCTTTCGCTGGAAACTCAAGCACTGCTTACAGTTGGAACGTAACAATAACCGCAGATTTGACAGGCGATACTAACCCAACTATCATCGGTGTTGTTCCAGGTAGCGAAATATTGGGAGCTAGCAGCAGCCTCGCAACTGTTTCGCAGCCTAATCCAAACCATGACCCATGGACAATCTGGGCATTAAGTGACAATCCAGCAACAGAAGGAAACCTCACTTGGATAAAGCACTACGCAGCGCCACCATTCAATCAAACACAAATGTTCGCTACGCAACCCATAGATCCAACGACTCTTACATTCGCTATGACGATCGCTGAAACTGGTCAACGTTTAGGCTACAGCCTTACCACTGGAGAAAAACTTTGGGGTCCCCTTGGTGTACAACCTGGATTCCAATACTACAGTTCACGTGAAGGTGTTCCATACATGGGAGTCCTTTACGTGTCTGGTTTAGGTGGAGAAGTTCAAGCATATTCAATGACAAACGGAACTTTACTATGGACGTACGGGAACGGAGGAGTAGCAGGAAACTCTACAGAAATGGCAAACAATGGGCCTTGGGGCTTGTATCCAACTCACGTTGCAGTCTTTGCCGCAGGAGTTCTCTACACTTTCTCAGGTGAACATTCACCAACCAACCCACTCTACAACGGAGAATTGACACGTGCACTCAACGCTACTACCGGAGCAGAAATCTGGACACTGCTAGATTGGTCTGGCTGTGGTCTTGGCAACTCAATGCAATCTTTCCCTGTCGCTGATGGCTACGGAGTGATGTTCAACTGCTACGACAGTCAAATATACGTTGTTGGGCAAGGATCCAGCCAATTGACTGTTACAGCACCTAACACTGTAACAACCGTAGGTGTACCATTAACAATTAGAGGTACAATCACAGACATTTCAGCCGGCACAAAGCAAAACCAACAAGCAACAAACTTCCCCAATGGAGTTCCAGTTGTTTCTGACGCAAGCATGAGCGAGTTCATGGCAGCCCTCTACGAAGATCAAGCAATGCCAAACAATGTAACCGGTGTTCCAGTTATAATTTATGTACTTGACTCAAACGGTAACTATAGAACCATCGGCACAGTTACAAGCGATGCAAACGGCATGTACTCGTTAACATGGATGCCAGATATTTCAGGCGACTTCACAGTCTACGCGAAATTTGCAGGTACACAAGGTTACTTTGGCTCATCTGCTGAAACATCCTTTACCGCAGTCAACGCACCCGCAACACCAACACCAACCGCACAACCACTGACATCTGTTACTGACCAATACTTTGTTCCTGCTGTCGCAGGAATCATTGTTGCAATCGTCATAGTCGGCGCAGCACTCGCATTATTGACTCTAAGAAAGCGAGCATAAAACCATCAAATATCCAACAATCTTTTCTTTTTTTTGTTTTATTTATAAATCGCTACTTTAAGCGTAAGCGCCTAGAATATCCGTAAATAGCGCAGGAAACACCAGAAAAGCCTTAAATTCCATTTCCAATAGAGAAGCAATAATCTAATCGCTATCTTTTTTGGTTTCTATTTAAATCAAAGATAAATAGTTGTAATGCAATTTCATGTAACAATCAAGGAGAAATAAAAGTTGTCTGTAGCGCAAAGAAAGTACTTCACTGATGTGGCAACGTTAGCTGATAAAACTGTAGCTGTCGTCACCACTAACGGAAAAACATTCAACGGCACACTCATCGGCGTAAACCCTGATAATCTAAGCCTTAGTTTAACCGATGTAAAAGACGAATCTGGAAAACTCCTAAACCGCCTAGTCCTCAACGGATCTGTAGTCATGTCAATATCCAGCGCAGAGAAACCCTTCGATCTCAAAGCCCTCGCCAATAGACTGGAAAAAGTGTTTCCAACAATGGTTAAACTCTACGATGACAAGGGATTCATCTGGGTTATGGATAAAGTAAAACTTACCGAGAAAGGCGTTGTGGAAGGTTCAGGACCAGCCGCTGACCGCGTTCAGAAAGTATACGATACATTCATGAGCGAAGTTAAAGCCTAAATAAACCAGCGCAGTTGCTGCTCTTCCTTCTTCTTTTCTTCTGTTATACTTCGTACAACACCAAAGGACTCTAACATCTTTTTGATTTCTTCGCCTGTAACTTCCAGCCCTGACAAATCAACACTTAGATACAAGTATTTACCAAGCGTAAGTAGCGCGTAACGTGCAGCGTTTACATCAGGGTTCATTCCAGGCGTATCCACGAGAAGAGAGAAACCCTTCAAATCCCTAATTGCAGCTAACCCGATGGATAAACCTGCAATGCCAAAGACGTGGCCAACCATAACTTTTGTGCCTAAATCAAGCGCCTGCTGCATCGTCTCCAAATCAGTTGCAGTACTGTAAATTCCCGGCACAGGCTGCGCCTCATCTTTTTTAAAGCCGCCTATGGAAATTACGAACCGGCAGCCAAACTCCTGCGCTATATCAAGCACTTTACCCACTAACTCGTATTGTCCAACAGTGGTCAACGCCTGAGTGTTCCCGTACCAGATTATGAGGTCGCGTTCGCCATCCCGTTTGGCATAGTAGAGTTCGTTTATGGGTGTGCGTGCTCCGCCGTCGCCTGTGGTTATTGCAAAATCCTGGAATGATGAGGAGAAAATCTGGACAAATCTTGTGGCTTTCAACTCTTTAATCAAATGCAGGGCTGCAATGTTAGCTACAAATCCGATGCCTGGTAATCCTTCGATTAGGATGGGATCGTTTAAGGTTGGTTTTTCGCTTATGTCAATTGAGCAAACCATGACTGTGCACTTCGGTGGGTATTTAGATGAACAATGCGATATAAGGTTGCCTAAGGAGGGCTATGTTTTTTATAAGCGAGCTACGCATCTTGTTTAGGTTTCACTTTGAGCTTTGAAATTAAAGAAAAGGACTTGCTTGGCAGAATTGGCAAACTTAAAACCAAAAGCGGCATAGTCGAAACACCACTCTTGTTCCCAGTTATCAACCCCAGCATCCAACCCATCCCACCTCAAAAGCTCAAGGACACATTCGGTTTCCAAGCAGTCATCACAAACTCCTACATCATCAAAAAAAGGTTTGACAACAAACCTGTAGAGTTGGGTTTGCACAAGTTTCTTGGTTATGACGGCGCAATTATGACGGATTCAGGCGCCTACCAAATCCTCGTTTACGGGGACATTGATGTTTCCCAAAAAGAAATCGTTGCTTACCAAGAGGGAATAGGCAGTGACATCGCAACCATACTTGACATTCCTACAGGCTGGAAAGTAACCAAAGAACAAGCCGAAGTAACTGTGGCAGAAACTCTTCGGCGCGCCAAAGCCTTTTTCAAGGAAAAAACCCGCGATGACATCCTGTGGGTTGGTCCTGTACAGGGTGGAAAGCATCTTGATTTGGTGGCTAATTCGGCGGTTGAAATGGGAAAGTTGCCCTTCCAAATCCACGCGTTGGGAAGCCCAACTGAAGTTATGGAAAGCTACCGCTACGATGTCCTGGCAGATATGATTCTTACCGCGAAAAAGGGCTTACCTATCGAGCGTCCGTTGCACCTGTTTGGCGCTGGACACCCATCCATGTTCGCTTTGGCAGTTGCATTGGGCTGTGACCTCTTTGACTCAGCAGCCTACGCATTGTACGCTCGTGAGAATCGTTACATGACTGAGAACGGCACATGGCGAGTGAACGAACTGGATTATTTCCCATGCTGCTGTCCCAGATGCTCCGCGGAAACGCCACGCGGCTTAGAGAGAAAAACTCCGAAGGAACGGGAAGTTTTCCTCGCTGAACATAACCTCTACGTTTGCATCGCCGAATTAAAGCGTATTAAACAAGCCATATGCGACGGAAGACTATGGGAACACACGGAAATGCGGGTTCACGCTCACCCCGCCCTGCTCTCAGCCTTAAAACACCTACGGAACCACGCCGACTTCCTAGAAAAATACAGCCCAACCGCCAAAACCAGAGGCTTCTTCTACTTCAACTCAGTAGGGCTTGCACGACCAGAAATCACCCATTACCGCAAACGCCTAACCGAACGGTACAACCCGCCTGCAGAAGCGAAGGTGCTTTTGCTTGTCCCCCAAACCAGAAACAAACCTTTCCATAAAGCACCCGAATTCAAAAAAATCAGGCAACTGTTCAAAAGCTTAGGCAAAGGACTTTCAGGTCAGGTGCATGTATGCGTATATTCCGCTCCGTTTGGCTTGGTTCCGTTGGAGCTGGATGAAGTTTATCCGCTGTCGCAGCATGAGGCGGCACATCCATTTGATTTGGAAACTGTAGAATACGTTGCACACCAAACCGCCGAGTACATCAAGCGATCCTCTTACAAAAGCGTTGTTTTGTTAAATGACCCCAAACATTGGAGCGACACCGTTAAAAAAGCATGCGCAAAAGCTTGTAAAACCGCGGAATTACCGCTTGATTCCGTAGATGCCAACGTGCAGGGAAGCAGAGCCATTTTTAGCCGTTTAGAGAACATTCTGCGGGAACAGTTAACCGGAAAACCAGAAACGAAATAGCTCGGAAACTTTTTTAGTTCTGGCTGTTGAACTATATCAAGTAGACTTGTCTTTGAGAACTCATGGAGATGTAACTATAGAACCTCTGTACGCCGACTTCCACATTCACACGGTTTATTCTGCAGACTCCGTTATCCAACCTAAAACGCTTGTTGATAAGCTTGTTGCGCACAGTTTCATTAAGGTTGCAGCCGTCACCGATCATGACAGCGTACGCGGTTGTAAGGCAACGGTTGAGTTGGCTGCCGCTTACCCAGATATTTTGGTGATTCCGGGTGTAGAAGTCAGCACAACGGAGGGTGACGTGGTGGTTTTGGGGACATACGAGTTGCCGCCTAAACCCTGGACGCCCGAAGCTGTCGTGGATTTTGCCAGATTAATCGGTGGCGTTTCTATCGTTGCTCATCCCTTCAGGACTTATGGCATGGGTGAACGTGCCAGAAAATACAAAGTTGACGCTATCGAAGTCCTAAACGGCGGCTCCAGCCAAGACGCAAACGATGAGGCGAAAGACTTTGCTAAGAACTTGGGTTTACCAGGCACCGCTGGCAGCGATGCTCATCAAGTGTCAGAATTATTCAGTGTTTACAACAAAGTCGATGCTGCAATGGACATTGACTCAGTTTTGAAAGCCGTAAAAAACGGCGCTGTGTCGGCGCAGGCTAGCCGAGGGTCAATACATTTTTAAAACAGCAAAGATTCCTTTTTAATCGTTAACGTTAACAAATGGATTTGGTCCTGATTGGTGCAAGTTGGATTTTTAGGTGGAGCCCGAGAAGTTGGAAGAATCGGAATAACTGTTAAGACAGCGAAGACTCAGGTTGTCTGCGATTACGGTGTTATGCTTGATAACGAACCAGGTTTCCCCATGCATGTTCCCCCAAAAGAAGTCAACGCCGTCATCTTAACCCACAGCCACCTTGACCACTCCGGCGCCGTCCCTATCTTCTACATCAACGATAAAAAACCCCTCTACACAAACAAACTCAGCTTAGAATTAACCCAGCTTCTAGTAAAAGACTTCATCCACCTATCCAGCTACTACCTGCCCTTCGAATACCTTGAATTAAAAACCATGATGAACAACAACAGACACCTGGATTTTGGCGTTGAAGAACCCATCGGCGACATGAAAATAAGACTGTTCAACGCAGGTCACACTCCTGGAAGCTCACAAGTGCTAATGGAAGCAGAAGGCAAACGCATACTCTACACAGGCGACTTCAACTTGGAAGACAGCAAACTGTTAGCAGGAGCTCCTATGAACTACGGCGATTTAGACGCAGTTGTCATAGAAAGCACCTATGCGGATGCTGACCACACGGAACGTTTAGAGCTTGAGCGGCAGTTTGTGGAAGCCTGCACGATTGCTGTTGAAGCGGGCGGAACCGTGCTTGTGCCTGCGTTTGGTGTGGGGCGTTCACAGGAGATAGCGTGTGTTTTAGCTGCTCACCACTTTGAATACCCTGTAACCTTAGATGGCATGGCTCGTGAAGCAAGCCGAGTCATAATGAACTACAAAGAATTCCTCAAAGACCCCAAACTATTCATGAATGCCATGCACTCAGCCGAATGGGTAGAAGGCTGGAGAGACAGGCGCAGAGCTCTTAAGACGCCGGGCGTAATTATTTCCACTGCTGGCATGCTGAAGGGTGGTCCAGCCGCATTTTATATTTCAAAACTTGGCAAAAAAGCAAACAACGCCGTCTTCTTAGTCAGCTATCAAATTCCTGGAACACCCGGACGCGAACTCATGGAGAAAGGCGTCTGCACCATCGATGGCCAAGTTCGCAAAATCAAAGCACAGTATCGCCATTTCGACTTCTCTTCCCATTGTGGCGCAAGCCTGCTCAAAGAAGCGCTGCGGCGGCTAGGCGGCAAACCCAAAGTTTTCGTTGTCCACGGCGCAGAAGGCAACTGTGAATTGTTTGCAAACTGGGCGAAAACAGAGTTAGGTTTAGATGCTGTGGCTCCTCGGACTGGAGAAACCTACCAAATTTAGGTTGACGTAAATGAAAGTTGGGATTTTGCAGGTTGGGCAAGTAGCGCCCCACGTTTTGGCTGTTGTTGAAGATGGCTTAACAAAAACTTTCCCCGACACCTCAGTTTCCGTAATCAGGGAACCCTTGCCTGTTCCTCTGAATGCATTTGATAAGAAACGCAACCAATACAATTCCACCATAATTCTAAATGAAGTCAGAGTTTATGCGGCTAAAAGTCACGATTTCCATCGTGTTTTAGGAGTTGTTGACGTTGACATCTTCACATCTGGTTTAAACTATGTGTTCGGCGAAGCCTACACTTCTGGAAACGCCGGATTGATTTCGCTTTGGCGGCTTAAACCAGAATTCTACAAAGACAAACCCGACATGGCACTCTATTTATTGCGGGCGCAAAAGGAAGCAATCCACGAAGTGGGACATACTTTGAACGTTCGGCATTGCCCACGGTCGCTGTGCGTTATGCATTTTTCCAACTCCATTTTTGACACCGATAAGAAGCAAAACTTATTGTGTGACGAATGCTACTTGCAAACGGCAATAGCCATAGCTAATTTAGGGTAACCGACGTGACTGAGCAATCGAAACCTGAACTGTCGAAACCTGAGTCGAAAGAGCAGGACAAATTCAAATTCCAAATAATCTACCTAGTTCCCATCCTAGCCAGCCTCTTATTCGGCTTAGGCTGCGCCTACTTGCTGGCACCTCAGGCAACAGGAGGAATTTCAGCTACGCCATTCACGGGAAACACAGCGAGCGCCTCCATCGGCAACGCCTTCTACTTCGTAATCTTAGTAGCGGTGGCGGCCACCGTCTTCTACTTCCTGATTAAACGCAAAAACCAGCGGGTAATCAAAGGATTAATTGTCCTTGCTATGACAACCGCGTCGCTTTTGCTATCGATAATCTACTTGTTCGCTCTTTTTCCCCCATTCAACGGCGTCGACTACGCGGTAATCGCCACGGCCATAGGCATAACTGTTCTATTTGACCTGGCTATTTTTCGGTTCGGCAGCACTCCAAGGAACGTCGCAGTAATCGGCGTTGGCGGAGCGCTCGGAATTTTCTTTGCCAAATTCATCTTATTGCCCAGCGCAATCTTAATCTTGGTTTTCCTCGCGATCTACGATGTGATTGCAGTCTACAAGGGTCCAGTGGGCAAGATTGCGCAGTCATCAGGTCTCGACACGCTTCAAGGTTTGAGTTTTTCTTTCAAGGACATACAGATGGGTTTGGGCGACTTAGTTTTTTACTCAATGTTGATGGGTGTGATGTTCTTTAGTTTTCCACAAAACCTGTTGCCTACCGCGCTGGCTTTAGTCGGCATCGTGGCAGGTTCCATTCTAACGTTTTTTATGCTTGAGAGAAAAGGCATTTTTCCCGGTTTGCCCTTCCCGATTTTCTTTGGGTTGGCTGCTGGGCTAATCGTTGCCTTGCTTCTCGGATTGCCTTTTCCAATCGCGCTGGTTTAGCCAACTGCCAATTGGGGAACCTTTAAACCACACATCCAGCCATAAAAAGCAGGTGTCTTTACGGAAAAATCAACTGTGGCAATTGTTAAAGGCGAGCGAGGGCATGAACCCGTTTTTAAAGCATTAGATTTGATTGATTACGAATCTGCGTTGGCTGGTTACAAAAAGGTTCTGATAAAAGTCAACTTTATCACGACGATGACTTGGGATTCGGGTGCTACGACTGACCCGATGGTTGTTGAAGCGATAATTCAGCGGCTAAAGAAACTGCCCGTGGAAATCTACGTGGTTGAATCTGACGCAACCATGACTAACGCGGATAGCGCCTTTAAAGCCACAGGCATGGCAGAGATGTGCAAGCAATATGATGTAGAATGCCTTAACCTGCGGCACGTAAAAGACAAAGTCAAAATCAAAATCCCCAACTGCGAAACCCTAAAAGACATAACCGTGCCCCGCATCGTAACCGAATCTGCCATAATCAGCGCTGCCAAAATGAAAACTCACATGGCAACCAAAGTCACGTTAGGCATGAAAAACATGTTCGGACTTTTACCCGACAAGTTCAAAGCAAAATACCACGCGAAAGGCATAAGCAAAGTCGTAGTAGACATCAACACAGTCCTCAAACCACACTTAATTGTAATCGACGGTTTCGTCGCCATGGAAGGCAGAGGACCAACCAACGGTTCACCTGTCAAAATGGATCTAATAATCGCAGGCAAAGACCCAGTTGCTACCGACGCGACAGGCGCACGAGTTATGGGCTTAGACCCTCATGAAATCAGCCATATTAGAACAGCTAACCAAAAAGGACTAGGCAACATCGACAACATAGAAATCATCGGGTCAAAACTCGAGGATGTGCAGAGAATATTTAAGAGAAACTGAACAAGGCTGGCTGAATTTTAGTGAAAATAGGGATAGATTTGGAGTAGAGAATGCCGAAAATTAGAGAAAGCGGGATGCCCGAAGAAGATGTGTGGACCAGTTTCTTTGCTCCAGCCAAAATACTGAGAATCCTTGGGTTAAGTAAGGGCGTGTTTGATGTGGCAGATTTTGGCTGCGGCTACGGAACATTCACGTTGCCGGCTGCAAACATGGTTAAAGGAAAAATCTACGCGTTTGACATTGAACCACAGATGATAAAAATAGTGGATCAAAAAGCAAAAAAACTCAACAAAGACATTGTGGTGCCAATTCTTCGAGATTTCGTATCTGAGGGATCAGGACTTGGGGATTTGAGTGTTGACTTCGTTATGCTTTTTAATATTCTTCATTTTGAAAACCCAATCGGTTTGCTAAAGGAAGCCTACCGGATTCTAAGGTGCGGCTGAAAAGTGGGGATTATTCATTGGATTTATGATGCATCAACGCCAAGAGGCCCACCATTGGAAATCAGGCCGAAACCTGAACAATGTAGGCAATGGGCTGAATCTGCAGGATTTATTTTTGAGAAAAAATTCGGTTTGAAACCCTACCATTATGCCCTTCTGCTCAGAAAATAAACTATCTGTTTTCTCCAAACCCATTGGCGTTTTCGAAGCCCATTTAGATGTACTTTGCCAGCTCTATTTGTCGGGCATTTTTTCGCTTTAACATCAATGTAACAATGAGTACTCTGGCTATTAATGCGATGATTACTATCTCGGAGTTGAATTCTGGGATTGTTTTTTGTAGCCTATTGGATCTAAATAGGATACCTATGCAGAAACCTATAGGGGGAAGGTCTGTATTGGCGGTTTTCTAAGCTATAAGCCTGTTGAAAATTGTTTCTTAAAATAAGGGGAGGGGAGGTTCTTCAGATTACAATACATAGGCAAACCTTAATTTCTCATACTGCAACCTACTTTTGTTTCCTTTTGAATTGCCGTTTTTGGAAAAGCATTATAGCCTAGAACCCAAACCCATTCTCTGTTTAGGATGAGAACCTCTGATGTTGGTTGCTGGTGTTGACGAAGCTGGGCGCGGATGTGTTATCGGTCCCTTAGTTGTTGCTGGCATCGCAGTGCAAGCTGAGAATTTGCCGTTGCTGGTCGAGTTGGGCGTGAAAGATTCAAAACTTCTCACAGCTAAAAAACGCGAATCACTCTATCCAGAAATAATAAAGTTAACCGAAAAACACCATATCATAAAACTTCCGCCTGCCCAAATTGACAAAGTCGTTTTGAGCGTTCGAACACTGCATAAATTGAATCGCCTGGAAGCTCAAACCATGGCGAAAATAATTGAAATTCTGAGACCTGATGAAGCGTATGTTGACGCCGCAGATGTTTTGGAGCATCGATTCGGAAATCACGTTAGCGAATGTCTCAAATTCAAAACAAAAATTATATCTCAGCATAAAGCAGACAGAACTTTCCCTGTTGTGTCGGCGGCTTCCATTATAGCCAAAGTAGAACGTGACGGCGAGATTGCAAAGTTAAAAATTAAATACGGCGATTTTGGCAGTGGATACTTAACTGACGAGAAAACCATGGTTTTTCTTAAGCGGCTGCTGGATGGGAACGGCGACTACCCGAGTTGTGTGAGGAAATCTTGGAAGCCTGCGCAAAGAGCAAAAAATGAACACGGCTCAACGCAGTTAAAGCTGATTTAAGCAGCTTGTTATTGTGTTTTGTAGCGTCAAAAAAGATACAATTTATAAATACCGACAATATTACCTTACTATTAACAAACGGGTTTTATACGGCGGTAACTCGATGAGTGAAAAAGATGTAACAAGGTTCCTCCAAATTCTGGGTTTATCTAAAAGAGAAATTCAGGTTTACATGTTTCTTGCCAAAAGCGGCGTCCAATCAACCAGTTTCGTAGCCAAACGACTAAAGATGGAACGCGTCCAGGCTTACCGCACCTTCAAGAAGCTGCAGGAAAAAGGCTTCATTGAAGCAACCTTGGAGCGGCCTACAAGGTTCACGATTGTTCCCTTTGAAGCTTTAGTCGACAATTTTATCAACACAAAGAAGAACGAAGTCGTAAACCTCAACGACCAAAAACAGAGCCTTTTAACAGCTTGGCAATCAATCAGCGCTCCTGAATCAGAATATCCCGTTGCTAAATTCTCAATCATAACGGGGAAAAAGAAGATTCACTCCAAAATGATCACCATGATTGAGGAATCAAAATCTGAAGTAATCGTTCTCACAACCGCGTTGGGATTAATTCAAGAAGATATTGCAGGAATTTTTGATGCAGCTGTCACTCCATCTCAAGAACGTAATGTGCAAACTCAAATAATCACTGAAATTGCCATGGAGAACCTCAAGGTTGTGGAGAGAATTGACCAAAGCATTGCAGAGGATAAACTTAACATTAAACTTCGGCATGTTAACATGAGCTCAAAGTTTTTCCCACGCTTTTTAATTAAAGATGAAGAAGAAGCCCTACTCTACGCGCCCTTCGGAAACGAAGCCTCAGTGTTGAACCTTGAGGATGAAGGTTTATGGATAAACGATAAAATGTTTATTTCTGTTTTGAAAGCGTTTTTTGTGCAGATGTGGCAGAGCGGGGTTGATGCTTCAAGACGAATAGAGGAGCTTACAAGCGGGATACCCATCGGCGAAACCCTTGTTATCAAAGGTGTTGAAGAAGCATGGAATAAAGTTACTAAGATTTTGGATTCAGCCAAAAACGACGTCGTGGTAATTGCTTCTTCGCAGAGCATAAACCGACTTGCCGAAGACGACCCAATAGTGAAATACTTTAAAAAAGGCTTAAACATCCGCATAATGGCTTCTATCGATTTAGATAATTTGGAACCAGCTCAAAAGCTGGCAAGAGACTACGAAGTTAAACATGTCCCAATAAGCTACTTGACCATGATGCTGGTTGATAACAAGCACCTGTTCATGTTTAAGATGCCGCCGCTTAGCGATTTTGGCACCGAATCTGCCTTCTATTTAGCTGACACCTTCTACTCCAGCGACCCCAGCCAAATTGAAAGAGTAAGTGAAATGCTCGATGACATATGGAAACGCGGCATAGATATAACAGAAATCAGCAGTCAAGCGGGCACAAAACTGCCAACTGTAGCAGTTACCACATCAGAGACAGTGGCTAAAACCGTTGATAAAATGCTACAGAACAACGTGACATCCGTCTTAATTACTGAAAACCAAAAACCCATAGGCGTAATCAACGACCGCGAACTGTTAAGAGAAATCGTTGACGCACGAAAGGACCCGATTAAGACTCTTGCCAAAAACATCAATTACACGCCACTCATCATCTTGGAAGGTGACGAGTCAATGATTACCGCTATGAAACTCATGGGTGAAAAAGGCTTCAAGCGAGCAGTCATGGTTAAAAACGGACAATTAATCGGCATGTTGACTGAAGAGGCAGCTAAAAAAGCGCTGAAAATGAAAGCGTCCGTTCCATAGCCACCATCCACTAACATTTCCTATATTTTTTTGGGCAAACAATTATTAACAAAAATAGTTCTATCCATAAGGCGAGGACAATTCATTTGAATCTGCAAACACCCCTGATAATCGTAAATTTTAAAACTTACCTTGAATCCACAGGCAAAAAAGCTGTTGAACTGGCAAAGCAAGCTGAAAAAGCGGCCAAGGAAACAGGCGCAAACATTGTTGTGGTGCCACAGTTCGTTGACATTGTCACTATCGCGGAAGCGGTTGAGATTCCTGTTTTCGCACAACATATAGACCCAATTAAACCTGGCAACTGCACGGGACATGTTCTCGCTGAATCTGTCAAGGAGGCGGGTGCGGTTGGTACTTTGATCAATCATTCGGAGAGACAGCTTAAGCTCTCTGAAATCGACTCAATTATCAGTTTAGCACGGGAAAAAGGTTTAGTATCATGTGTCTGCGCAAACAATCCCTCAGTAAGCGCCGCTATAGCTGCAATGCATCCAGACATCACCTCTGTTGAGCCGCCAGAGTTAATTGGAACAGGCATCTCCGTTTCGAAAGCTAAACCTGAAATCGTAACTGACACCGTGAAACTCGTCCAAAGAGTTGACCCCAAAATGACTATTCTCTGTGGCGCTGGCATAAGCCAAGCGGAAGACGTTTCCATAGCGCTCAAACTTGGAACCTGCGGCGTTCTAGTCGCAAGCGGCATCGTTAAGGCGAAAGACCCATATAGTGTGCTACGTGCATTTGCCGATGCAGCAAAACAGTAAGCACGTGAAGACCCTTGAAGGTTGAACCTGAATGCGAATCATGCCTGCTTTCACGGGCACAAATACAAACATATCAAGCCACCACAAACCCCGCGCTGCGTTTTAGGTGCTTAGCGGAAATCGTTAAACTTTTAAACCGCGAATTCAAACCCACGTCGGTGGCGGCGGATATTGGCACAAAAAGAGACCGCATAATCAGGCAATTAACAAGTTGCAATGACCCTTACAAATACAACAAGAAACTGGCTAACGAAAGAGCACTAAAAATGCGTTCACACGCAAAAAAATATGTTGAGTCAGGTTACAACCAGCAGGAGCGATTCAAGAAAGCTTGTTTATGCGCCATCGTTGGGAACATTATGGAGTTTGATATTCCCGGCCACAAGTTTACTTTGAATAGTTTGGCAGGCTGCATTAGGGAAGCTGCTAAAGACCTGGTTATTGACGATATCGACAAGGCTTATGAGTTGGCGAAGAAAGCTCAGAGCGTTTTATTTTTGGCGGATAACGCGGGCGAAATAGTTTTTGACTCGCTGCTGGTTGAGCAACTCAAGAACATGGGGTTAAAAGTCATCTATGTTGTTAAAGGTGGACCCGTAATTAACGATGCCACAATGGAAGATGTGGAAATTTCCAATATCGATAAGCTCGCCGACGAGGTAATAACCACAGGCTGCGACGCAGTTGGCTTGCAGAAAAAAGAAGTCTCCGTTGAATTCCTAAAAGTCTACGACGCCGCCGAACTCGTTTTCGCCAAGGGCATGGGATACGCTGAAACCCTCACCGAATACAAACTAACAAAACCTCACCTGCTAATGTTCCGCACAAAATGTGTTCCCGTCGCAAATTATTTCTGTGTTCCACGAGACAAAAACATAGCAAAGCTGATGCCATAAAATGAATTTGCCAGCCATAACCTATCCTAAAGAAGCTCTTTCGCATTTTGGCGAACTAATCGAGAAGGAATGGCTGATAACTAACGGCTTAGGCAGTTATGCCTCCTCAACGGTACTTGGAATTAATACGCGGAAGTATCATGGATTGCTTGTTGCCGCGTTGGATCCGCCTGGAAACCGCACAGTTTGCCTCTCAAAAATCGATGAAGACATCTATGTTGGTGATGATGTTTTCAGGTTGGGCTCTAACGAATTTCACGACATGATTTATCCAGACGGCTACAAGTTGATTAACCCGTTTTCAATTTCCCCGTTTCCCACATACACCTATGAATTGGGAAACCTTCAAGTGAGCAAAACCATTTTCATGCCCAAAAACAAAAATGCCGTAGCCATAACCTACAAAGTCACAAACAAAAACCAATCAGATGTTAAAGTCAGGCTGTATCCACTTTTAACATGCAGATACTACCACACAGTAGTTGACCGATCAAAAATCCCGTTGAATTTCACCCTTAAAAGCTCTAGCGCACGGTTCCTAGCGATTTTTCAGCGTCCCCAAGCCACAATCGTTTGCCGTTCAACCGACGGAGAAGTCATTGAAAAAGTAAACTGGATAAACCGCTTGAACTATCGTGATGAGGCTCTGCGGGGCGAAACCAACGTTGACGATTGTTTCCAGCCTGGGTATTTTGAGTTGCAAGTGTTAGCCAACGCGGAGAAAGAGTTTGCGGTAACATGTGCCGTAAGTCATGAAAGCCAAGGCGCAGACGAAATTTCGGATTCAGTTGGAAGTACAATCCGCGGCGTAAAAGCTGCCTTCAATCAAGAGGTAAATCAGAAATCTGAGTTGCTCGCGAATTTTCACCGCGAACACCCTGATGTACCAATGAGTGATTGGCTAAACTGGATTCTGCTCGCTGCTGACTCATTCATTGTGGAAAATGCCGCTGGCAAAAAAGCCGTCATTGCTGGGTACCATTGGTTTGAGGCATGGGGCAGAGACACCTTCATTTCGCTACCGGGGCTCCTTCTGATAACTGGCAGGTACAACGACGCTAAAGATACCCTGCGAAGTTACATTGAGTACTGTAAGAGCGGGTTGATTCCCAATTTTATTTCCGACAAATCAGGCATCCCCGTTTACGACACTGTTGACGCTACCTTATGGTATGTTAACGCTGTGTTGCAATACGTCAAGTACACTGGCGACTGGGGGTTTGTTAAAGATGAGTTGTGGGAGAAACTCCAGGGTATAGTTGAGAACCATCAGAAAGGCACCTTGTTTGGTATCCGTGTGGATGAGGACGGGTTGCTTATGCATGGTCCAAGACTCACTTGGATGGATGCCTCCGTAGGAAACGACGTGATTACGCCCAGAACAGGAAAAGCAGTGGAAATCCAAGCCCTCTGGTACAACACCCTGCGAACCATGGAGTTATTCACAAACAAATTTGAGGAGCGAACCTTTGCGGAAAATTACGCGACGTTGGCAGACAAGGCTCGCCAAAGCTTCAACGAGAAATTCTGGAACCCAAAAGTCGGCTGCCTATTCGACGTGGTTAATGGTGAAGCTGTGGACGCTTCTATTCGTCCCAACCAAATATTCGCTGTCTCACTCGACTACACCATACTCGAAAGCGAAAAATGCCATAAAGTCGTTGACACCGTGAACCGTGAGCTTGCGACACCTTACGGACTAAGAACGCTGTCGCTGGGCGACCCCAAGTTCGTCGGCAAATGCGTTGGTAACGTTCGAAGCAGAGACATGGCTTACCATAATGGAACGATTTGGCCTTGGCTGCTGGGACCTTATGTTACCGCGTACCTGAAAGTCAACGACTATTCTGCCAACGCACGCCAACAAATGTTGGAAAACCTCGTTTTGCCCCTGTTTACCACTGGAATCCATCAGGGCGGCTTAGGAACAATAAACGAAATCTACGATTGCGACCCACCAAACGAACCCAGAGGCTGCATCGCACAGGCTTGGAGTGTCGCTGAGCCACTGCGAGCTTACGTGGAAGACATTTTGCAGGTTAAACCAAAATATTCAAAAGAAATTTCAGGAATTTAGATCTTTATCGTTTTTCGTAGGCTGTCGGCTGCAGTTTCTGGCGTGACTGTGTTGATGTAGGTTCCTGTGCTTTTTTCGAAGCCTGCCCACGTTGCGAGTTTAGGGTATACTTCCAGGTGCCAGTGGTAGCTGTCTTGGGCATCGCTGTTTAGGGCTAGGTGGATGCCGTAGTTGTATGGTGGGTTGTTGACTAAGGTTTTTAGGGCTTTGAGGCTGGCTTTTAGGTTTTTTGCGAACGCAGAAACCTCGGGCGCTGTGAGGTTTAGGATGTTTGGGCTGTGCCTTTTGGGAATTATCCAGAACTCCATCGGGTTAATGCTCGCGTAAGGCGCTAAAACCACAAAATCTTCATCTTCAGAAATAAGCCTTGAGCTCTTAGTTTCCCGCTCGATAATATCGCAGAACGCGCATTTCCGGTGTTCATCGTAGAATTTCTTGCTTGCATTTATCTCGTCTTGGATGGTTGTGGGAACGATAGGGGTTGCGATTATTTGGCTGTGCGCATGAGAAAGCGACGCTCCCGCTTCCAAGCCGTGATTGCGGAAAATCGACACGTACTTAACGTAGGGTTTTGCGCTTAACTCTTTGAGCCTGTCGACGTATGCGTTTATGACTAGTTCCAGCTGAGGCAACCCGGCGTCGGCGGGGTCTTCATCGTGGTTTGGCGATTCAACAATAACCTCGTGGTGCCCAATCGCATCCCACAAAAAATCGTTTTTTGCGACGTGTTTTTCGTCTTCGGGTTGTTTGGGTGGGCTGAAAGCTGGGTAAAGGTTTGGGATAACGCGCACCAGCCAATTCTTGGGGCGCTCACCAGTCAAAGGGTCTTGGCTACGTTTTATCTCGCCGTTTTCTTTTAGGTAGAGCATCAGGGCTGGCGGCGTCATGTTTTCGTTGCCAACGCATATGGGGCAAACCGCGGTTTTAGCTGCTTCAGGTTTGGGTTTGGCGAAGTCGGTTGGTCTGCGACCGCGTTCAGTGGCAATTACAACCCAGCGATCAAGCAAATAGTCCTTTCTAAGTTCATTATAAGGCATCGCTAAGCACCCGTATAGTTTGGGGCAGAATTCTTATTAACCTTGCTTGGCGAGCGCTTTTTGGGAGAATGCGCAAATCTTATTTTATCTTCGATTAACATAGCAAGTGAAGTCAGCGCACGCATGGATTGAAAAGAGGGGGATAAATCTGCTCAATAAAGTAGGCACCAAAAAATTACTAATCGAAATCTCACCCCTCGTAATCATCCTAATCGGTGTTGCACTGGTCGCGTTTTCGCTTGGTCCCTACCAAAGCTACGACACAAACCTGGAGTTTGAAGCCGCATCAAATGTGGTTAAAACGGGCGTTCCCTACGTGAAGGCTTATGGCACAGCGATTGATGAGCCGCCACTTGGATTCTACGTTGAAGCGTTGTTTCTTAGGGTTTTTGGTTTATCAACAGGCACTGACGTGACTTTGGTGACTTTTTTTGGGTTTGGCTCTGTAGTCTTAATGTACATGGTCGGCAAGGAATTGTACGGCAAATCAACAGGACTTGTTGCAACTGCCCTCTTTGGTTTGAACCCCTGGCAACTTGCACTTTCCCGAAGTTTCCTCATCGATACACAATGCCTCTTCTTCAGCCTACTATGCCTGCTTACAGGCGTTTGGGCTATCAGAAAAGGCTCAGTCAAAATCGCCCTATTCTGCGGAATGGTTTTTGCCGCCGCTATCCTCACAAAGTTCTACGCAGCTTTCATTCTCATTCCTCTGCTTTTGTTTTATCTTTATTCTCGACCCAAAAAACCAAAACTTATCCTTAGCCAACTAGCCGCATTCTCAGTGCCCGCGCTTGTGTTTGCCTCCATATGGTACCAAGTTGCTCTCGGGCACTCGCTACTCTGGATTTTTCACCACAACGACTTTGCCGACGTAATTCCCGCCAGCACCGGAGTCACTAGTTCACCTTTTTTTTGTAACTAATTTCCTCTTGAATTATGGGTTAGGAATTTACTTTGCTGCAGCTATCGCTTTTTCCTTGTTTTTGGGTTTCTTGCTTAGAAAATATTTTTCCAAAACAGTGATTGTCGATTTGATCTGTTTAGTAACAATTACGTTTATCGTTAGTGTTAATACTGTTTTGGGGGCGGTTTTGAATCTTAATGTTCCTTATTTTAGCGCTCTCAAATACGATTTTCAAGCGTTGCCCTTTCTTGTTTTAATTGGGGCTTCGTTGAGTTTCAAAGGAATTTCACTGTTACAAGCGGCAAAGTTAAAGGCGGCTTCGAAAAAGTGGGTGTTTTATCTGGCTGCCGCAGCGGCGGTAATTCTGCTTGTTGCCTCCTTGTTTTCAAGCATGTATTATGTAAATGCGATTTCCAAACGCGATTACCTGCAGTACCGAGTGGAGCCACAAGTTGATTACGGATATGCCCTGCTGAATCCTACGCCGATAACCTCTGGAAGCCAACTTATGGCTATTCAGTATTTAAGCTTCGCAATTGTGTTGACTGGACTACTTTGGGCAAGTAGGCATAAGCTCAAATGGTATTTCATGCGAGGAAACGCTCAATAATGCTTAAACTTTTTAGGAGTTTGTGCAGGAATTTTCTTTCAGTCAAGTTCAAAGTGATAATTGGAAGCTTTTATATCCGTGCCCATTATAGTTTGAGCAGCTATCTCTACAGCGCTGAGAACTATGGTTGATTTGTCAGGTGCAAAAATTTTAACTCAGCTAAAAGCGCCCCAAAACAAGTGGAGATTAGCTTTCGCTGCTTTAGCCATCAGCTATTTTGTTATTCTTCTGCTAAACCTTACCAATCAACCATTCAACTGGGACGAAGTCACACACCTAAACCGCGCCTTAGAGCTGAAAAACGGGCTCTTCCATGACTTCGTCCGTGACTCGTTTTATCCCCCTCTTTACTCCGGTTTCACAACCGTTTCCTTTGACTTGTTTGGCGCAAGTGTTTTTTCCGCCCGCTTAGTTTCCGCATCCTTCAGCATCCTTACGCTTGGGGTAGTGTTTGAATTAGCCTACAACATGTACGGCGGAAAAGTCGCGTTGATTTCAGCTGCGCTTTTGGCGGTTATGCCAGGCTATTTTTGGCTTTCCCGGCTTGCTTTGCTTGAAGTGATGCTTGTCTTTTTTTTCACGTTGTCGCTGTTTTTCTTTTACCGATGGCTAACCTCTCGGAAAAACTGGATGCTGGTTTTAAGCGGGTTAGCTTTGGGCTTTGGATTTTTGACCAAATATCAGGTAATTGCCGCCGTTATTGTCATGGCTGTTAGCATGCTGGTTTTAGGAAGAGGTCAGTTTAGGCGGTTGTTCTCACGGTTTACGCTGCTTATTGTTGCTGCGTTAGCGGTGATTATTCCCTGGCTTGCAATTGCCTACAATGTTCTTTCTTCATATATTTTCAGTCAGTGGATGTACGCCCTACAGATGGGAAACCCCGGAAGATTCCTCTACAGCGTCCGCTTTCCCATTCCAATATTCTACTTGATAGAAATGACCTGGCCCTACAGCGACGTACATCCAGTTTCCATACTTCTCTATATTGTTGGGTTAGCCGGTTTAGGCTTACTTGTTTGGCGGCACAAAAAGGAAGACAAGTTCGTTTTCGTCTGGTTCATCAGTGTGCTTGTGTTCTTCACAGTTATTTCAAACAGGGAGTGGCGTTACGTGTTAACGCTTTTCCCAGCCCTGGCAATCTCTGCTTCAGCGCTCATCGTGTTTGCCTACGATAAACTTCACAAAACATGGTCACATAGTGTGAGTTTAAACAGGAAGAAAACTGCGAAAGTTGCCGCTGGACTTTTGGTGGTGTTTCTTGCTGGCGCAATGGCTTACAGCGTAAACGACATTTACATCAACGTAAAAGAAAAAAACATCAACATCGAAATCCAGCAGGCAACAGCCTACGCCTCAGCCAACATCGACGGCAACCAATCCATCCTAATTCTATGCCCGTTCAACTATTTCAGCCAAGACATGGTCAGCTTCTACCTCTGGGTCGACGGCAAACCCCAAGTCCGCACCCTCCAGTACCCAGAATTAGCCGTTGACACTTACACGCCAACCTTCAACATCACCGAATTGATCGGTTTATGCAAACAGAACAACGTAAAATATGTCTTCACCTACGAAAACGGCGGCTTAACACCCTACTTCAACACCACACTAACCCTAGTCGACATCTACATCCAACTATACAATTCAAAAAACTTCACTGGAATAACACCAGGAGAAACATTCGGCCAACAACCGCGAAGAGTTCTACTTCTAGAATTCATCGGATAAAAGGTTAAGCTGGTAAACAAAAATCTACAGAATCCTAAGGCGGGTAGGTCGGCAGTAAAGTTTTCTGTAGCCATTAATATGTTGAAATCCGAATCTGAGTTTCGCCGTAAAAGCTAATGCTTATTTGCTTCTTGCCTCTTTGGAGACGAGAAATTGTTGCTTAAGTTTTAACTATGCTTCGCCTAGTTTCTGAAGGTAATCCAGAAACTTTTCCAGCTCAGCCTTATCCATATTCACAAGCTCGGTGCGTTCAGCTTTCACGTATCTGCGGAAAGACTCCAAGCATTGATTAGAAGAAACATTTTGCTTAACAGTTCTTTACCTGCTCACGCTCAATTTTTATGCGGTACAGTGTAGCTACGAAAGTTGCGAAAACTACCATGGTATTGCTTACAATTACAATCAGCGAAATGTCAACCATGAGCGCTAACTCCTTTATGGATAATAAGATAGGGGGATTTTCAGCTTATTTTCCCTTTCGCTGCTAGTGACAATTGTTGTTTTCGGGCAGTATCTTCAGTATGCGAAGGACTTTCTTGAATTCTTCCTCTTTCAGCGATGCTCTGCGTCCGTTTGCGTACATATCTTTGACTCTATCCACAACTGTAGCGACAGTTTCGTCGTCTGGAACGTTTCCTGACAGCTCAGTTATTTTGTGTTTGATTATGCCTTTGCCAGATTGTTTGCCGATGGTTAAGCGCCGTATGTTGCCGACTAGTTCAGGCGGGTAAGGTTCATAGGTCCATGGGTCGTTGAGGACGCCGTGGGTGTGGATTCCTGATTCATGCGCGAACCCGTAGTCGCCAACGATCGCTTTGTTAGGCGGCACTATGAAACCTGTTGCTTTGCCAATGTAGTCTGCGGTTGCCTTAAGCTTCTCGGTTTTGCCCTCGTATTTCAAGATGCCATAATGCAAGTACAAGTTTAACAGAACTTTTTCTGTCTCCGCGTTACCTGCACGTTCGCCAATTCCAAGGTACGTTGTGCTAGCATATACTTTGTCCCAGATGCCTGAGGCAGCCTTAATTGCAGCTATTGTGTTTTCAACTGCGTTTCCAAAGTCGTCGTGTGCATGCATTTCGATTGCGCCGATGCGAGTTTCCTTCTTGATGGCAACTACTTTAGCCGGGATGCCGTTGGGCAGAGGAGCTTGAGGGTCAGATAATCCGATGCCGACAGTGTCGCATATGCGGTAACATTCTGCGCCAGCATCCGCAACAGCGTTGATGAAGCGTTTTTCAAAGTTCCAGTCTGCTCGGGTGCTGTCTTCGCCATGAACGAAAGTTCTTAAACCGCACGTCTTAGCTGCATACTCAGTTACGTCAACTACGTTGGCTAAGATTTGCTCTTGGGTTTTTTCTGGCCATTTAGCCTTGAAATGTATGTCTGAAACGGGATGTGAGATGCCAACTTCTTGGAGTCCGCACTGGACGGCGCTATCGATGTCTTCTTTGACGGCTCTGCACCAGCCTGCAACTCGTAAATCAAGATGTAAGTCCCCGATTAGTTTGGCGGCTTTTTTGTCTGGTTCTTGGTAGTGAAATAATTCGATTCTTTCGACTCCTATTTCGTTGAGTAGCTGTGCGATTTTTGCGGCGTCTTTGGGTCCTGCGGCTAAGCCTGGCATCTGGATGCCGTCGCGAAGTGTGGTGTCATCTAGGATTGGTTCCGTTTTTAGGGGGTGAAGTTTGAAATAGAAGTCTTTTATATCCATTTATGCTCTTCTCTGTCTTGTTTTATTTTATTCTGATGTACTTTTGTAATGGTAAATAACGCTTGAATGTAATTGATAAACGTTGCTCCATACTTTTTGTAAATTTGTCCAACGGTATACGTGACCTTAAAACAAAATTACTTGTCATTAGACAAGCATAAACTTTACATTCAAACTAGCCAATACTAGAATAAAGCGCCTTCAACGTCCCAGAAACGGCCAAAGCATGCATCGACCCCGTCTTACCAGCCACAGCAGTAACCGCAGCCAACGAAGCCCGCACAATCGGCAAAGAAGCAAGCGAAGTACGAATAACAAAAATTTTGCGTTCCCCATCAAAATTAATCAAAGCCAAACCCGTCAAACTTGCCCCCACTTCACCATACAACTTTGTCACGGACCCCCAAACCGCATCCATAAACTCCCGCTCACTTGGCAAACCCTCGTACTCTAGTTGCAGAGCAAGGTAACGGCGTTTAACACGTTTCAAACTGATTTGCCCTCCTTAACTACGGATATGCCTGGCGCAATAAACCTTGAACTAAGCTTCTCTCGGTTACGTAGAACAACCGCGGCAGGATTGGTGGAAACAGCGTCTAAAGCATGCTCCTCATCTAACCCGAACAAATAAGCTAAACTCGCCAAATCCCTTGGCTTACGCAGCAAATTCTCCTCGCCGACACCGCTTGAAACAACAACAGGCACATGGAACTCAAGTGCAACAGCAACTTCACGGCGTAAACTCGAAAGCAACCTGACTCGGGCTGGGCCTTCCATAACGAGCAGGGGTTTAACGTCAACCTCTAAAGCCGCTAAACTGCAGCTGGCAAGTTCAGCTTCAGCTCGATCAAAAAACCGTTTATGGTAATCAAGACTTGGAAAATTCAAAAGGTCAACACGTCTGTCTTTGGCGGCTTGGCGTGCAACCTCTTTAGAATCGCAAACTATGCATATGACTTCGAATTGTCGCCTGAACTTGCGTAGAAAACGCATCAGGTCTTCTTGGGTTCGAGGTTTAAAATCTGCACGTAAAACAAAGTCTAAGCCAAGTTTGGTGCATGCGGCTTTGAGTGCCGCTACTTCAGTTTCTTGCAATCCAGAGGTGAATGGAATACTGATGTAATGGTGGCCCAGTTGGGCGGCTTTAGTGATTAGGCGTTGCGTTGCCTGTTGGTCTTTGGGGTTAATGTGCAAATGTAAATCGGCGAAGGTTCGGGTCATGTTAGCAACCCAGTTTGCTTGGAAATCTCTGTTATTTCCTGTGCAGTTTTGTTTTTGAAGTGGATTTTAAGGTGGATAGGGTCATTTTGAGAAAACTTTAATGCTCCTAAAAAGGCAGATTGCTTGTCGAAGCGGAGGTAAAGGTTGCCTTTTTCAAGATGCAGTTTGAGGCAGCGGTTTAACTCTTCCTTATCCAGCGCACCAAGCTCTTTGCCAAATTTTTCCAATGTTTTGGGCAAAAGTTTTTTGTCTGTTAGTTTAGAGGTAAAAAGAATAATGGGGTTTCCATGATGCCCCGTGCAGTTGGTTTTTTCGAAAACAAGGGGGTCCGACAGTTCCGCTGGCAATAGGTTGCGTACGGCTGTTTGGACTTTACTTGGGTCTTCGGTTGCGTGTGCGAAGACCCTTATATCTATGTAGGCTATTGGCGGTTTAGCAGACATTAGGCACCGGATTTGTGTTGTGTATTTGGGCTTTTAGCTTTTTTGTTTGAATGTTGGCTTTGGTTTTTTGGTTTGCGGGGTTGCTTTGGCGTGTGCTTTGATGCAGTCTACGTTTTCTTGGTGGGTGGATTTGCGTTTTACGTCAACGCGTAACCCGATTTGTTTGGCTTGCTGCTTGTTTACGCCTGCTTCTTTGAGTTCGTTGGGGCTAAAGCCTTGGCCGATGCTTTTTTTGCCGTTTTGTTTTGTTATGACGATTTTAAGGTGATGCATTATTTGCCTCCTTTCAGTTGGTGGTCGCCGTGGCGTCCTGTGTTGCCGACTCTGTGGCTTGGACGAGCTTTCTCTGAGCCTCTGCCGCGGTGGTGAAGTCCCCTTACGTTTTTACCTGCGCTTGTCATGCTGCGGAAGACTCTGCTGGCATGCTGTGGTTCCGCTATCCAGCCGACATCTTTGTCAGTTTTTATGGTTGGCGCGTTAGGGTCAAGAAGTATAACTTCAAACCATTTGTGTTTGCCGTCTTCGCCTACCCAGTAACTGTTTAAAACTTCTAGGTTGGGGAATCTTTTGGCGGTTCGTTCCTCTGCGATTAATCGGATGCTTTTTCCCGGTTTAAATTTGGCAACACCCATACGTTTGGGGCGTCGTCCTGACCGAGGACGTAGTTTTCTTAATCCTCCTCTGCGGACTTTTGCTCGGGCAACTACGAAGCCTTGTTTTGCTTTGTAGCCGAGTTTTCTTGCGCGGTCGAGTCTTGTAGGGTGCTCGATGCGTAAAACTGTTGGTTGTTTGCGCCACTGCACTAAGCGTTGGCGCATGAGTTCTTCAACGAAGCTTTTTTCGGGCTGAGCCCATTCTTCTGCTATGTATTTATATGCCATCTAAATTTTTCTCCTACGTGTATTGTTTGCTTACGGTTCAGTCCCGAAGGACCACATCCCAACGGACACGGTTGTCCGCCTGCAATTTCACATCAAAGGTGCCTGCAATGAAATAAACCTTTCCAGCGGAACAGGTGGTTTAGGCGAGTTAGGTTTCATAGATTGGTTACGTGATGACCGCCCGCCATGGTTAAACACTGAATTTCGGCATATTAATGCGCTTGTTTTTAACCAATCAGACCTCTCCCTATAGGTTTCTGCAATGAGTTTCTATTGGGATCCAAATATGAACCAAATATGAATGTGAATGCCAGTTACACGTGTTCCCGATCCTTGTAGGCAGACATCGCTCAGGCTGCATCGTATTTATGGGCTAAGTTCCTTGTATCGGCAGGCAGGAATTTGAACAAATGCACAGTTAACCACGGTTTGTTGTCTTATTATTGAAATTTAGGCTCTTAAAACCATAATTTATTGAACAAACAGATAATTTTTTATCTAACATGCAGCTAATACTGTCATGGAGAAAGGTAATGGAGAAATCTTGGATGATAGTTCAAGAACCAATACCTCACTGGAACAATTTTACTGTCCCAGAGCTAAAAGAGATTCTGGAACATTGTAGAGCATTGGAGAGACTGGGGATTCCCCAAGACGAAGAAATGATTACCGCAATTGAAAGAGACATCAAAATGCGAGAGAAGAAAATAAGCACGCTTCGCGTTTGCTTTGAACCGAAACACACAAAAATAAAACAGCAAACAGAAAACCGAATCAATAACAAAAAGCAACAACCACAAAGCATCATATTGGAACAAACGGCCTAACAGACGGAAACACTATTCTGTAATTCCAATGCTCGCTGATTCTTTCCAAAAATCATAGGTGTTGCGCTACAATCATGGCGTGTGCTTTATCGTAGGGTTCTAAATCGACGATTTCTTTAACGTCAAAGCCTCTGTTTCTTAAAATGTTGGCTTCCTGCCGATAAACCGCGTTAGGCTCCATAGTTACATCGATGCTCTGCGATTTGCATGCCAGCATTACCCAGCCTTGTGGTTTGAGGAAAACATCTGCGTTGTCAGCCAGCAGCTTTGCCTGTTCAGGCTGCGCCACGTCACAGTAGATTGAGTCAACCTTGCCTGAAATGAACATGGCGTATCGCTCGGGCATTCGGGCGTCTTCCAGCATAGGTGAAATGTTTGTTCGGTAAGCTGCAACGTTGTTAACTAAATCCCTAATGGAACGCTGCGCAAATTCAACGCAGTAAACATGCCCAGCATCACCGACGATGTCTGAGACATGGCTGGGAGTGGTTCCTGAAGCAGCCCCCAAATACAGCACTTTAAAGCCCGGTTCAACAGGAACGTTTTGGACGCCTTTAATGATGGCTCCTGCAAGTTTGCTGCGGAAAGCGTCCCAAACACGGTATTCAACATACTTGAATTTGAAAAGTCGTTCGCCGTAAACTCTCAATCCGGGGGTTAGGTTTTTTGTAGCGAGGCGTTGTGCACCGTCTTCAAGCATTACTTGGTATATTTCTTTGAATTTTGGGTGCGGTTTAACTTTCAGGTGCACGTCTTTCTGGTCCCCGATTTGGACCGCCGCCGCCTCCGCCGCGTCGATCGCCTCTATCTCGTCCGCCGCCATAACTGAAGTTGCGGCCTCCTCCACCGCCACCGTGTCGTGGAGGTCTTGGACCTCGGTCGCCGCCGCCAAAGTTTTTACCACCGCCCCTGAATCCGCCTCGATCGTCTCTTCGTGGAGGTCGTTGTTCTCTGCGTTCAAATGACCCTTCAGGTCTCGGTTTGGATTCTTTTGGCGCTGGCGGTTCCTTGTATTTTACGTGGATTTCTTCTATGCGTTTGTTAATGTCTGCTTTCAGTTTGTCTCCGATGTAGTGTCCTTGTCCGAAAGCGTCTGCTCTGGCTGCGATGGCAAGTTTGCCTGCGATGACTCTTGCTATTTTTCCCCGTTGCCATCTTTTCGCGTCATGGAGTAGGGTGTGTTGGAAGATTAAGCCGTGTTTTGGTGGTCGGGCTCCTGTTTTTAGGCTGCGGAAGAGTGCTTTTTCTGCGCCTATGACTTGTATGGTGCTTGCTGGTCTCATAGCCAAGTTCTGTAGGCTTCCAGCCATGGCGATTAAGCGTGCTCCGAGAAGGGCTCCTGCAACTGTGCGTACGTTAGGCGCCAACTCCTCCATGGTGCGGTCAACATAGTCTTCCATGTTCTTGCGTAGCAAATAGAAATCAAGCACATCCTTAGCCAAGGCTTGAATCATCTCTAAGTCGGCTTCTGCAATGTCTGCGCCCATGGATGATTCAGCTGCTTTTGCAACAAGTTGCGTTCGTTCTTTTGGAATGTTTTCTTTCTCCAAATTCTCAACCGAAAAGTTTTCTCTGTCGCCCAAGTTCACAACGAGTCGTGAGTAAGTTTCATGTTTCTCAACTAGACGGTCAAGTTCAGGGAAATAGACGCCGTACCATTCGCGGAGTCTGCCCATGAAGAGGTTGACGGTTTGGTCTAAACTGTCGAGTGTTTGAATGGCTTGGGCAACGATTAAATCGCGTTTTCCAGAGGCGCCCTTAATTCTTAATTTTGCAAGTTCCAAGCTGACACTGCGGTTCCAAACGCTGAGTTCTTGCTCGTCTTTAGCAAAGCCTGATTCAATTGCCACTTCACCCATCCGTGAATGCAAAACTGCGATTTCCGCTGGCTTAGCTACTTCAACGGGTATTTTCATCTTTTTCTGAGCTTCCTCTGCCAATTTGGCGGATTCAAAAACAAACGTGTCGTAACCTACGCTTGCAAGAAGTGAGATTAGCGATGACATTTGATCTGATAATTTTCCAGACTCGGTTTTAAGCAGGTTTTTTGCTGCGTCCTGCGCCTTTTTTGGAAACAGAGCTTTTTCAACTAAGCCGTTGTTTTCGTCGAAGGCTGCTACACCGAAGGGAAATTGAACTATGAATATTTTCATTTTCTTGGCCCCAATAAACTATGTATTGTCACTACATTGTCTTAATAAATCGTTTCGTTGCATCCAATCAAAAAACCGCATTTTCCATGCTACGGAACCTATTTTCAGGGAGTCAGGATATTTGCAGAAAAGTAAATTCCCAAAAAACCCATGCCGTTGAATGTTACATCGCCTGTTTTCTTCTGTGTGCTATTACCGCCACCATGGTCACTAGAAGTACGATTGCGACAATGGCTGCAGAGAACTCAGGAATTGTAGGCGTTGGAGTTGAGACTGGGGTTGGTATGGGGGTTGGCGAAGAAGTAGTTTGCGACAGTGTTGAAGGAAATCATGTTTTGGTTAGTTCCCCGCGCTTGCAGCGTTCCATTAACCAGTATGTAAAAGCCGTTGAGGTTCACTGTGACTCCGGGCTCTATTGTTAAGGTAACTCCGTTGTTCACTAAAATGTTGCCTGTAATGTTATAAGGGCTGTTTGCAAGCGTCCAGGTGGTATCGCTACCAATTATTCCGCCAAAACTTACGCCTTGAGCTAAGCCGACCTCAAGGTTGTAAAACAAAAACAATCCACTAGACAACAGAAAGATCAGCAAAACAGTAAAAAGCGTTTTCTGCAACTTAAAACACTAATAAGGATAAGTCAGTTTGCCCTAAAAAACGTTCATAAGCCTTTATGTTTTTTTCGGTTGACTTTATCTGATAGAGCAGATGAGGCCGAACTTTTTCAGGTTGATTTGTATTCTCGGTTTCAAAAAAGTTAATACGAACAGCCTATAAATTAGTTGAAAACAAGGATGCGACAAGAGATATCCGCTGACAAATTGGGCTTGACCGATTCCAAACAAAAGAAAAGAAGCGATAAAGTAGTGACCATTGGGCTCATCCAAACATATGTTTCAGAAAACATAGCGGAAAACATGGCAAAAACCGCGGAGAAGATTGAGGAAGCCGCAAAAAAAGGCGCCCAAATCATCTGTCTCCAAGAACTCTACAGAACAAGATATTTTCCGCAACAACAAAACCAGAATGTTAAAGACTTGGCTGAGATTATTCCTGGAGAATCCACCAAACTGTTTTCTGAACTCGCGAAAAAACACAGGATAGTCCTCATTGCACCTTTGTTTGAGAAAGCCAAAAACGGGAAATTCTACAATTCAGCCGTAGTAATCGGTTCAAACGGCGAAATCTTGGGCACTTACCGTAAAGCCCACATCCCACAAGATCCATACTTCTACGAAAAAGACTATTTTGTGGCAGGAGACACGGACTACCCTGTTTTCCAGACAGGTTTCGCCCGCATTGGCGTGCTCATCTGCTACGACCAATGGTTCCCTGAACCCGCCCGAATAAACGCGTTGAGCGGCGCAGAAATCATTTTTTACCCAACCGCCATCGGCTACGTTAAAGGCTGCACTTCAGCGGACGGCGACTGGCATGACGCTTGGAAAACCGTTCAACGCGCCCACGCAATCGCAAACGGAGTCCACGTTGCCGCAGTTAACCGCGTCGGTGAGGAAGGGGAATTGGAGTTTTGGGGCGGCTCATTTGTCTGTGATTCTTTCGGCAAAGTCCTTAGGGAAGCGAGCACAACAAAAGAGGAAGTAGTAATCGCTCAAATTGATTTGAGCGAAAATAAGAGAATTCAGGATGGATGGGGTTTTCTGAGGAATCGTCGCCCCGACACTTACAATCCGCTCACAAAAAGAGGCGCCGGCGATGAGTAGCCAAGCCAAAACCTGCCGTGAACAAGGCTATAGGATGCCTGCGGAATGGGAGAAACATGATGCTATTTGGTTAGCTTGGCCGTATGATCCTACAACTTTTCCAGACAGGGTTGAACGCGTCGAAATAACTTACGTTCAGATTGTTAAGGAGATTCATGAGGGCGAGCGGGTAAACCTTTTCGTGAAAGATGAGCAAACAAAACAGAAAGCAACCCAACTCTTCAAAGCAGCAGACATTAACTTGACGCAAATCAATTTTTATGTTTTCGGTTACGCTGACGTTTGGTTTAGGGACTATGGACCAGTATTTGTTCAAAACCAGAACCACGAGTTAGCGATGATTCACTGGAACTTTAACTCGTGGGGAGAAAAATACGAGACACTGCTAAAAGACAAAGCTATTCCGGAAGTCATTAACAAAAAAATGGAGTTAAAATGCTTCAAGCCCAACATCGTTTTGGAGGGAGGCTCAATAGACGTCAACGGCAAAGGAACCCTCCTGACAACGGAGCAGTGCCTACTTAACCAGAACCGCAACCCAGACCTCAACAAGAAACAAATCGAAAAGTACCTATCCGATTATTTGGGCGTTAACAATTTCATTTGGCTAAAAAGAGGTATCATCGGCGACGACACCGATGGACACATCGACGATTTAGCCCGCTTCGTAAACCCCACAACAATTGTCTGCGCGTATCAAGAAGACGAAAACGACGTAGACTACGACGTCCTAAAAGAAAACTATCAAATCCTATGCCAAGCAGTTGACCAAGATGGCAAAAAACTAAGGATTGTCAAGTTGCCCATGCCTAAAGTAGTCAGCGACGAAGATGAACGATTACCTGCAAGCTACACAAACTTTTACATTGGTAACGAAAAGGTTTTGGTTCCAGTTTTTGACCACAAGAACGATGCGGCGGCGCTGTCGATTCTGCAGGATTTGTTCCCAACCCGAAAAGTCGTGGGTATCCGGTGTGTTGATTTGGTTTATGGGTTTGGCACAATTCACTGTATCAGCCAGCAGCAGCCCTGCCCAGTCTAAGACTAAAGCACACCATGACAACAGTTCTCTTTTTAGTTAAGTTTAAACTCCGCACCAGCATAATAGGTAAACCCCACAGTTTGAGGAGTTCAGGAGAGAGTAAGGTATGGTTAATCAGTCTCCGCATCGTGCACGCGGCGTCAAAGTGCTAAAAGCCGTCTCGTCACCTCTCAGACTGCAAATCCTAAACCTGCTCTTCGACAAAAGCGCTCTGTCCTACACCGAACTTATGAACCAACTAAAAATGAACCCCAGCCGCGACGCAGGAAGATTCGCCTACCACCTAAAATTCCTGCTAAAAGCAGATTTGCTTGAGGCAGATGTTGAATCAAAAAAGTATTTTTTGACAGATCTTGGCAAGATGGTTTTGGATGTTGCTGACCGCGTCGAAAAGAAGGCGGTTAAACCGCGGGGTATGTTGGTTCGCACGTCACATTTGACGCTTGAAGAATTTGATGTTAACAAAATCGCGAATTCGCTGATCAAAGAGGCAAAGGTTCCAGCGGAGTTGGCGCAGAAGGCAGCTAAAGAAGCAGAGAAACGCCTCGTAAAATCAAAAACAAAGTATCTCACAGCGTCGCTCATCAGAGAAGTTGTGAACGGCATTTTAGTTGAGAAAGGCTATGAGGATTACAGAAATAAACTCACCCGCGTCGGCTTGCCAATCCACGAGGTAACCGCTCTCGTTGAATCCAAAGACACCGCCCAAGATGCAGACGCAACAATCAGTAAAGCCGGTCAAACTGTTCTGGGCGAGTACACGTTGCTGAATATTTTTCCAAGAGACATTGCAGACGCCCATCTTTCAGGAGCCATCCACATCGAAGGCTTAGGCACATGGATCCTAAAACCCAACGAAGTGATCCATGACCTACGGTACTTTTTTCAACATGGCGTTAAACTTGACAACCCCCTCCAAGTCGCCATGGACGCGCCCACCGACCTAAAATCGGCATTATCTATCGCGTTTAACGTTATTTTGCATGCCAGCAAAGAAACCAACCGAACTCAAACCTTCAACTACTTCAACGTGTTCCTAGCGCCCTATGTCCGTGGCAACGAAGTTGCAAAGATAAAAGAGAACCTGCGTTTGTTCATACAGAACCTCAACCAGCATGCAGAGGCTACGTTGGGTTTGGAACTTTCGATTCCAGCGTTAACCGGGGAAAAAGAAGCCATCGGTCCACAGGGCAAAACAAAAGGCAAATACAGCGACTTCACCCAAGAAAGCCAGCTAATAGCTTCCCTTGTCATCGATGTCTTCGCCGAAGAAAGCACCAGCAAACCGCTGCTCAGCCCAAGACTGGTCATAAAAATCAACAGCGCCGCCTTGAGTGATGAAAACGCAAAAGCCATTCTCCTCAAAGCGCACCAGTTAGCGGCAAAAAGTGGAACCCCATACTTCGCTAACATGACCAAGAAGGAAAATGAAAATGTGGCTTTTTCCTCTTCAGGCGTGAAATTCGCAGCTGATTTGACTGGCGACTGGGAAACTGACACCTTGCGGACGGGGTGCCTTGGCTGCGTAACAATTAATCTGCCCCGAATTGCGCTGGAATGTGAGAAGGACAAAAACAAATTCCAGGAGTTAATGCGGGAACGATTTGAGCTTGCAGCCCGAGCGTTAGGCATAAAGAACAATGCAATCAAGCAGTTTGGGAAGAATTCCTTGCCTTTTCTTTTGCAGAAATCCGGCGGTGACACTTATTTCCGACTGGAAAACTGCTCACGAATAATCAACCTAGCAGGTTTCCGCGAAGCCACCGAAGCTTTCACCGAAAAAAACGTCAACTCGGAAGAAAGCCGCAGATTCGCCGAAGAAACAATCCAGAACCTCTTAGCATTCAAACAGAAAATCGGCAGAAAACATGGGAAACGCCTCTACCCCGTCATCCTCGGAAGTTCAGAAGCATCTGAGCGGCTGGCGCAGCTGGACGTGGAGAGATTCGGCGTTGCCAAAGTGAAGTTTTCAGGAACAAGAGACAAACCCTATTATTCAACTGCTAAACGCTTCCAAGTGAAAGCCGCTGAGCTCCTAAGCATCCAAACGGAGATGCTTGAAACTGCGCAGAAGTGGAAGGGTTTGAATGCAGGCGGAAACCTAAACATCATCGAGCTTGAAGGCGCTGAATACAAACCTGAAACCCTGCTGAATCTAACACTTCGCCTGATGGAGAATCAATCCATCGAATTCTTCACCTACAACCGCCTAATCAGCTTCTGCGACAACTGCAAGAAAAACTGGTTCGGCACACTGCACAAATGCCCCTCCTGCGGCTCCATGAGCACGCTGACAACGTTTGACCGCTTTACCTCAACTTAATTATTTTACGGCGCCAAGCACCAACGAAAGCAGCGTCATCCTCACTACGATGCCATTCCAGACCTGCTGGAAATACTTTGCCTGTGGAGTCGCATCTACTTCAGCGGCGATTTCATCCACCCGGGGCAGCGGATGGAGGATTATCATGTCTTTTTTTGCGCCCTTGAGGGTTTTTAAGTCGATTTTGTAGGCGCCTTTAACTTTGGCGTATTCCGCAGCGTCGGGGAAACGTTCCTTTTGGATTCTGGTGACATAGAGGACGTCGATTTTGGGGATTGTGGCTTCGAGGTTTGCGTTTTCGGTTACTGGGATTTTACTTTTTATGGTTTGGAGCACGTCTTTTCGCATGCGCAGGCTTTCAGGAGAGACAAGGAACAACTCGACATTGTAGAGTGCAAGTGCATAAGCCAGAGAGTGAACAGTTCGCCCATACCGCAAGTCGCCAACCAACGCCACCTTTAACCCATCAATTTTGCCCTTCTCTTTGCGCATAGTGTACAGGTCAGTGAAAGCTTGGGTGGGATGCTCTTGAGCGCCTGTGCCACCATTAATAACTGGTACCTTCGCTACATCTGCAGCTAATTTGGCTGAGCCTTCTAAACTATGCCTGAGCACGATTGTATCAGCATAATTTTCCACAGTACGCACGGTGTCCGCGAGGTTTTCGCCTTTGCGGGCAGAGGTTATGTCTGGTTCAGCGAACCCGATGTAGTTTCCGCCGAGTTTGAGCATGGCGGTTTCAAAGCTTAGGCGTGTGCGCGTGCTGGGTTCAAAGAATAATGTTGCGAGGATTTTGCCTTTCAGCATGTCGGAGCCTGTTTTAGCAAGCGGCTCCATGGTTTTGCTAACATCCAAAATATGGTTGATTTCCTGTTGCGAGAAGTCTTCGATTGATATGATGTCTCTTCCCTTGAACTCCAATAGTTAGCACCCAAAAACAAGAAGCCGCCAACTGCTAAATAACACTTTGTATGCTTGCTGCGCTTTTTTTCTTGACCCTTGTTAGTGCTTATATGCTTTTGTTGTTGTACAACGACTGCAACACATTTTTAATAACAGGACCAAGCAATAGTATTTTAAAATCAAGTAAGCGAAAACTTGTAGGTGTTTTTAAAAATGGAAACAGTTTTAAAACAAATTTCTAACCGAGAAACACAAAAAGAAAGTTTTAGTTCACGCGGATACATGCCACGAGTATATGAAGTTCGGGCTCCATGCCAATGGCTTAAAAATTGCTACGACGGAAAATGCCCCGCTTTCATTAGGCAGAACGGGAATTTTTACTGCGCCAAAATCAAGGCCACAATATAAATTTCTTCTTCTTTTTAGTTTTAACAGCTTAATCTTTCAGTGCAGCTATTGCTTCTTTCACAACGGCAACTGATTTATCAAAACGTTCCTTTGTTTTATTAGACAATTCAAGCTCAATTATTTTTTCAACACCCTTCTTCCCTAAAACCACAGGCACGCCAATTGAGACTTCTGAAGTGCCATATTCTCCGCATAAGCATGTGGAGACGCTCATAACGCGGTTTCTTCCAGTCAAAATTGCATCTGCCATAATTGCGATTACCATGCCAGGAGCGTAAACGGTGCTGCCTTTTAGCTGGATCACGTCTGCGCCTGATGTTACGGTTGCATGGTAAATTTTGTCCATCTGTTCCTCTGTTAGCAGGCTCGTTGCGGGTATGCCTGAAACTGAAGCGTACTCGAAAAGTGGCACCATGGAGTCGCCGTGTTCACCAATCACCAAACCTCGTGTATCCTCCCGGGAAACGCCCAGTTCATTGGCAATGTATGTTCTAAAACGCATAGAGTCTAATATGTTGCCCATGCCGAAGAGTCGGGTTCGGGGAAAACCCGTTTCCTTGTACGAAATAAATGTCATGATGTCAACGGGGTTCGTAACTATCATGAGTTTGCAGTGGGGGGCGTATTTGACTACTTGTTTCACGATGGTTTTTACGATTTGGGCGTTGGTGTTCATGAGGTCAAAACGAGTCATGTCTGGTCTTCTGCCAAGTCCAGCTGTCACAATCACCAGTTCCGAACCCGCCATTTCTTTGAAGTCGCTGGTTCCGCGGATTTTTCCGTCAAACTCGATGGCGGGCGCCGCCTGCATCATGTCCAACGCTTCACCCTGCGCCGCCTTCTCGTTAGTATCAATCAAAACTACATCGCTAATCTTATACCGCAAAATATCAAAAGCTGCTGCGCTTCCAACTTTGCCAGCGCCGATAACAGTTATCATACCACAAAACCCATTAAGACATGATTAAAACGTGGAATATAACTAAAGCGCTTCAGCAAAA
Organism: Candidatus Bathyarchaeota archaeon; assembly: GCA_003151735.1. Classification (GTDB taxonomy): domain Archaea; phylum Thermoproteota; class Bathyarchaeia; order Bathyarchaeales; family Bathycorpusculaceae; genus Bathycorpusculum. Next base: position 58,897 of record PLYI01000026.1, read on the forward strand.
AGCCTAGAAAAGGCGAAAAAACAACAAAAAAGGCTTAAATTCCATTTCCAACACATCAAAAAAAGAAAGTTAGGGTTTTATTGCTGAAACCTTGATGCTGACAACCGCATCTGAAATATCTGCTATTTCCTTTTTCGTTAGCTTTTGCTCTTCAACGAATACTCTGACATCTGGCTCTTCCAGCAACATTTCAGGCAAATGATCCTCCGCCACCACGTCAACTTGCCCAAACCCCGCCTGCTTAATCTTGTCAAGATAATCCTCTTTCAAGTCTGCGCCAGCAACGCATCCAACATATGCTAAAACGCTGCCTTTCACTTTTTCCGGCAAATCCTTAAGCAGAACCATATCTGAAATCATGAGCCGACCCTTGGGTTTTAACACTCGAAAAACTTCCTTGAACACGCGTTGTTTGTCGGGTGAGAGGTTGATGACGCAGTTGCTGATGATGATGTCGGCGGTGTTGTCTGCGATGGGTAAGTTCTCGATTTCTCCAAGCCGAAACTCCACGTTTTTGTAGTTGCTCTTTTTGCAGTTGGCTCGTGCCCGCTCCAGCATCTCCGCGGTCATGTCTACGCCGATGACTTTGCCCTTTGACCCTACTTTTTTAGCCGCTAAAAAGCAATCTAAGCCTCCGCCTGAACCTAAATCGATGACGGTTTCGCCTTCTTTGAGTGATGCCAGGGCTACTGGGTTTCCGCAGCCAAGGTTCAAGTCTGCGCCTGCGGGAACTGAAGCTAATTCGCTTTTGCTGTAGCCTATTTGCTGGCTGGTTGATGAGCTTGATGAGCAACCGCAGCCGCACGGCTGGGTGGTTTTAGCTATTTTACCATATCGTTCTCTTACTACGCTATGTACTTTTTCTTGTTTCATTTTTCCATCTCCGGCTGGAAAACGTTTTTGAAGACTGGGCCTAACAGGTTTTTTACTGTGTTTTCTAAGGCGTCAACTTTTAGCATGACGATGCAGCAGATTTCGTTGTCGCGTTGGAAGCCGATGATTGCGAGTTTGTCGTTGGGTTTTATTTTTGCTTTTTCTCTGAGTTCTTTTGGGAGGACGATTTGTCCTTTTGCGTCTACTGTGACGACTGCGTCGATTTTGCAGCATTCATTGTTACTGCAATCTTTACTTGTCATGTGAATTTCACAGAAGAAGTAGTATTTGTAAGAATATTTAGGTTTTTCTAAAAAATCAGAATTATCTTACAATTATGACGGGGCAAGGAGCCAAATGAGCAACCTTCTCACTAATATTACCCAAAAACATCTCCCTCACCCTCCCCAAACCCCGATGCCCAACCACAACAACATCAAAACCGCCATCCCTAGCCACAGCAACAATCTCCAAAGCGGGATCACCCTCAACATACTTCCAAAAAACTTCAACGCTATCCTTAACCGTTTTCGCGTGGGCAACTGCTTTATTTAGAATTTCTTCATGAAACTTCCGCAGATCCTTAGCAAATACTACCATACTTTCCCCTGAAACCGTCGTAGGCTCCATAGGAACCGCACCCATCATCGGCGACTCACTGACATTCAAAACGGTGACGGCAGCACCGAATTTTTCTGCCAAATCAAGTCCAAAATCTAAAGCTCTGTTAGAATTTTCCGAGCCATCAACTGCAACTAAAACCTTGCGAATCAAACAGTGCACTCTCAGAAAAAATATGTTTTTTTAGCCATTAAGCTTTTCCTAACCTTAAAGCCGCGCCAGTCAAATTCAAGTATGTTTTTTGGGCATGCTTGCGAACATTTTTTACCCTTTAACAATATAAGGATAAAGTGTTACTTTATAGTGAGAAACTCGTTGGGGGTACGTCGATACATAAGCATATTCAAGTTGTAATAGTCATGCTTATCGCATTAACTCTTCTTCCAGCACTCAATCTTAATCTTTCTCCAGTAAACGCAGTCGACGCACAATCCTCTTGGACTATCATGAAGCCCATGACTATTGCACGGGGAGAATTCGGCGTGGCTGTTGTAAATGGAAAAATCTATGCCATCGGCGGCTTAAACGGAAACAATCTGCCAGTCAGCGTTGTTGAAGAATACGATCCTCAAACAAACGGGTGGACAAGCATGATGCCGATGCCTACCCCCAGAAGCGGTTTTGCCATCGCCGTTTACCTAAACAAAATTTACGTCATAGGCGGAACAGTTGGCAATGGATACGTTGGAAACAACGAGGTATTTGACCCGATAAGTAACTCTTGGGAAACAAAAGCATCTATGCCTACGCCGAGAGCAGATTTATCTGCAAACATAGTTAACGATAAAATCTACCTTATCGGCGGCAAAAAATATTCAAACATAAGCCCCTTTTCCTCTGGCACCACTATAAACGAAGTTTATGACCCAGCCAACGACAGCTGGAGCACAAAAACGCCGTTGCCCACAGCTGTTCAGGGTTACGCTTCAGCTGTTGTTGATGGCAAAATCTACATTATAGGCGGTTCATTTGATTCCTCGGTGCTGCCAAACTCTCACATAACAGGCGCTAATCAGGTTTATGACCCTCAAACTGGCAATTGGAGTTTAGCTGCAAATTTACTTAATGCTGACAACTTTGGGGCAGCTGGGGCAACAGAAGGTAATATGGCTCCAACAAGAATCTATTGTGTAGGCGGCTATTCGGGTGGGGAATTTAGTGGACAACTTCAAGAGTATAATTTAGAGAACAATTCTTGGAGTCTTGCAGAGTCGATGCCGACTCCTAGAGCCTACTTGAGTGTGGCTGTTGTGAACGATGTTTTGTATGCTATCGGCGGGTTTGATGGAAAGAACTGGCTTGGCGTCAACGAACAGTATAAGCCCATTGGGTATGGAACGGTTGCGCCAAGGGTGCAGATAACCTCTCCTGAAAACAAAACTTACTCTTCCGTATCATTGGCGTTTACAGTTAATAAGGGAACGCAATGGATGGGTTACAGTTTAGATAAAGGGGCAAACGTGACGATTAATGCAGAAACCAACCTTTTTAATCTCTCCCAGGGAGCCCACAACGTAACAATCTATGCTAACGACAGCTTGGGCAACATGGGTTTTTCGAACACAGTTTTCTTTTCTGTAGATACAGTTCCTCCAAACATCAATATGATCCTTCCACAAAATCAATCCTACGATTCATCTGACATTCAATTGACGTTTACGTTAAATGAAACGGCCTCGTATTTGGCGTATAGTTTGGATGGTCAAGAGAACATAACGATTCTGGGAAACGTTACTTTGCCAGCCTTATCTAATGGTTCTCACACGTTAACCCTTTATGTAACTGACGATGTGGGTAACTCAGCTGAGAAAACAGTTTCCTTTAACATTGCTCCTTTCCCGATTATTGCAGTTGTGGCGGCATCAACCATAGTAATTATCGCTGTGTCTGGGGGATACTTGGTGTTTAAGCATAGAAAATCAAGTAGCGGCAAGAATAGCGAACACCAAAAAGTTGGTTCTCTTTAAATTTCTATGGTTTTCTTACATTTCAATGGGAAAATTTAAGTAAACATAAATAGCCTAAAAACAGGGTTTTACTAATTAGTTTAAAGTATTATTTAGAACAAATAACTTAGCCTACATATGCTTCGTTTTATTGTTTTAAAAAAAGGACGATAGGTTACATGATTTTGATTTCATTGAGCCTCTTAATTTTTGTTAGTCTATTTTTTTAACGAAGTAAATGGATAAATTCTTTCCAATTTTACCTTTGTTTCATAACCAATTAATTTTTTCAAGTTATTTTCATATTTCTCAAGTGCGTCAATTACTTGAGTGAATCCATAGTCTGGAAGAACTGTCCCCTTTAAAATTTCAGTTAAAGTTTCGTCAATCCTTATTTCTATTATGTGTAATATCCAAATATCAAGGTCTTTTGGGAAAAGAAAATTTATCTCTTGCCATTTTGAAACGTAGAACTCGTGTAACTTCTTTTTTGCTTCATCAACCACTTTAATATTTTGTTGTAATGTAGTACCTGTACCATTAAAAATCAGAGTAGTTAACTGAAGTTCTAATAAATTCAGGGAAGAGCTCAGGTTTACGACATAGCCGAATAATGGCTTGATGATATCATTCATATTCTTGGATAGTTCTCGTCTATACTCCATTTCAGTTGCGTGTTCTTCTTTTTTTGCTTCAATGCGTGAACTTGTCCAATATCCAATTAGTAAACCTAATGTTGTTCCACCCAATGTTCCAAGAACAGAAATGATAGAATCCCATTCACTCATTTTATCATCTTTAATGATTTGTTCTATTGTTATTAATTATTAGGCTTTTCTTGATTCACTTGCAGAGTATGTTAATTTTTTAGATGTTTTTCAGATTTTTGATGGGTAACTTGTTGGATAGTTATCTTTACGAAAACTCTCCACCGCACATCGGACATTCTATTGGTGACTTGCGTTGAAAGTACATTAGTTCATATGAGCATAGGGAACAGAAGTAAATTTGGCATTTCGGGCAACATTTGACGCCACCACCAACCATTTCACAGCAAGGAAAACACAGGTTTTTTTTCTAACAGGTTTATCACACATTTTTTTAGGGATTGTTACTTTAAGGCTGCGGTTTACTTGACCTATGAAAAATTGGAATACTTTTATGTCAATTGCTTTCGAAAAAGGTTTAGGAGTCAAATGCGTCCTATTCGTTTTCATTGATTTGAGAAACAATTCCCAAATAAAATAACAAGACCCAAAATGTTATTAGAGCAAAGTCGCCTATAGCAAATTGGAGAAGCGTGCATTTTGAACAAAGGAGCAACAATTTTGCTCATTCTGCTCATGGCTACATCGTCATTGTTTGTTTTCAATTCCCAATGGGCGAAGGCAACCAGTCCACTCACCATACAATGGACCAATACATATGGAGTTCCTGCCAATCAAACCGCAGGTGCCTTAACCCAAACAACCGACGGAGGATTTGCATTAGCCTGCACGAATAATTCTTACGAAGCTAATATGCCTGTATTAACATATGAGGGGCTGGCTGTTAGGACTAACTCGGTCGGTAGTTTGTTGTGGACTCATAGTATCCCAGTCGCCACATATCGGGGGGTGTGGTCCTTCGGAGCAATGCAAACGCTCGATAATGGCTATGTATTTGGTTATAACGCGGGCGTTCCACAATCAGTTGGATTACGTTTAATTAAGACCGATTCAGCTGGAAATCAACTTTGGACGTACTATCTTGTTTACAATTCAGCTAGTTCTTTTGTTCAAAGTAATGATGGAGGATTTGTTTTATGTGGAAATACAGCTTACCAAGGTTATACAACTTCAAATTATATTTGGCTAAATAAGGTTGATTCGTCAGGTAACCAACTTTGGAGTAGAATATATGGTTATACAGATGCAAATAAATCGTCATCCCGTTTGAATAGCATGGTGCAGACTAGCGATGGAGGATTCATGTTATCGGGAGAACTTAATGGAACTCAAGCTTTGCTAATAAAAACGGATTCATCAGGAAATGAAATTTGGAATAGAACCTACTCAGGCATCGGGACCTTTTCTGATCTTATATCAACCAGCGATGGCGGATTTGCCGCTCTTAGCGATCCAACTTTTTATACTTTTCCGAACGGCATAGTTAAGCTTAATTCAATAGGGAATATCCAATGGAACATCACTTACTCAACCTATGTTAACTCATTAGTGCAGACAAACGATAACGGCTTTTTGTTATTGGAAGGAAACTCGATAACTAAAAACTCGATAGCTAAAATTGACTCTTTAGGAAATACTCAATGGAATCAAGCTTTTACAGGAGTAAATGCCCTTGGAATGCTTATAAAAACAAATGACGGAGGGTACGCAATCGACGGTACCTATTCTGACGGCATTAACACCTATTCTTGGCTGAGTAAAATCTCACTGACTCCAACCCCGACTCCAACTCCAACACCCTCACCAACAGCAACTCCCTCTCCAACTCCTACTGCTTCACCAACCCCTACGCCTTCTCCATCTCCAACTCCAAGCCCTACCCCAACAACAGCGCCTACGCAAACCCCGACTACTACGCCGACTCCTATTGCAACTCCTACTGCAACTCCTACTCCTACTCCTACTCCTACTGCAACTCCAACTCCTACTCCTACTGCAACTCCAACTCCTACTCCTACTGCAACTCCAACTCCCACACCAACGCCTACACCAACTTCAACTCCAATGCCAACGGCAACTCCTACGCCGTCTCCTTCACCAACCCCAACTCCCACTCCAACTCTAACACCAACTAACTCTCTAACTCCAACAGTTACTCCATCTCTAACTCCAACAGTTACTCCATCTCCAATAACCACTTCAACAACCTCAACACCCTTCCCAAATCCGATTGTTACGACTGCACCAACCTCAACAGTAACTTCTGAAACTGAATCTGGAATACCACTCATATACGTGGGCATTGTAGTGGCAATTATTGCAGCAACAACAATCGTAGTCCTGTTTGTACTCAACTTTGTTAGGAAGCGACCGAAGCTTCAGTAAAGAACAATGCTGAACTGATTAGTTTGATTCAGATTAGCCACTAAGTCTATTTTTACGTTACAGCTTGCTAACAAGAAAGAAAATTCTTATAGCCCCAAAAACGGTTATTTGGTGGGCTAGCTTAAAGAAGAATTCTTTTTTGTTGTTGACATTAGCCACACACAACCATTTATCTTTTTGAAACAACCAAACATATCTTAGCGGACTTTTTAATCCACACCTCACAAGGGGTAGCCTTCCCATCTGAGCATGGTTAATGTCAGGATTAGAAGCCCGCTTTTCTTTTTTATTCTGGAAATACAAGTTTTTCACTGCAGATTGGTCATTCAACTGGAAAGTTTTTTGGCAATACATGAGTTCATATGAAAGAGATTAGCCTTTTTAGCATGTTTGAACTAATAGACAGAGAGGTCTAAAACTGTCTCAAGCTGCTGAATGGTTCACTGCTATTGGAACAGTGGCTACAGCCATCGTTGCCGTTTTTGTAGCATTCTTTCCTGCCATCATAAACTGGTTTAATAAACCAAAATTCACAATAATATTAAAAAATAAAGAACCGTTTTTCCACCTTTCTGAAATTATTAATACCTTTTTACACATAAAACGCTATTCGCTTAGGGTTAGAGTTGAAAACTCTGGCAAAACCGTTGCAAAAAACTGCAAAGGCAAATTAGTCAAAATTAAGGACGCAAAAACAGCGGAGGAAGTGAAAGACTTTGACCCTTTGGTTCTAAAATGGGTTACTGGTAATGATAACACAATTAGCCTTGATAGAAGAGAAAGTGAATACTTGGGTGTAGTTTATACTCAAAATGACAAGTTTAGTGAAGGGTTTTTTTTATAGACACTGTAGAAACAAAAGGGTATAGAATCGAAAGAAAAGACTACATTCTCGACGTCATCATTTACGGTGATAACGTTAAACCTGCGGCAAAATCCTTTTGTCTAAAAAACAACAAAGGCTTCGACAAGATAAAGTTATCAGTTTCGCAACCCTAACTAAGCCTACAGAAAACAAAAATAAATCTGGCATTTGGAGCAAAGCTATAAAGTAAATTGCCCTGAAAGATTTGCACCGCAAATCTAATATCTAAATATAAAATGGCTGAGGATTCGCTTACTTGTATTCTTCAATCTTGAATGTCCAGTCTGGTAGTCCACCTTCAATAAACACCTGCAAATGGACGTTTCCTTGAATGTTAAGAGAACTGGTTCCACCATTTGTCCACGTTGTGTCGTTTTCGTTGCTTGAAGTTATTATTTCTTGAACCATACTACTGCCAACGTTGTCATCATAAATTTTGATGTCAAAATGTGAGCCCACTGGCATCTCCCCACCAGTAGTCCAACTGATACGCCATTGTTCTCCTGTAATTTTGAATTGATTACTTGTGAAATTGCAGTTGGTGTCAACATAGACGTTGTTAATCATTGTATTCCAAGAATACAACTTTGTCCAAGTTTTTGCGTTTGACAAACTAGTAATAGCCCAAACTGAACCAATAAGTACAATGATAACAATTAGGCTGGATATTGCAATATACTCTTTATTCATCGCTTTCTTTCTCCTATTGAGAGTACGTGATTGTTATTCTTTATCTAAGTTTAAAAGCTTAATTACCGCATGAGTTCTTTTCACAATTTAGGGAATTACAAGTTCTCTACTACACATAGGGCATTCCAAAGGCATCTTTCTACCGCTTCGCATTAACTCATACTGACATAAATCACAGAAGTAAATCTTGCATTTTGGGCAGTATTTGACGCCACCACCAATCATTTGTCCGCAAGCGTCACAAGGTCTGGACAAATCTACCATAACCGACAAATGAGCTATAATGGTTTAAGAGACAAGTGTTGAAACGACCTTTCACAGCAATGGAGAGAGTTGAGTAAAAGTAATTAGTTAACACTCTTCAATTCTACACAGAACTGAGGCAAAATTTGGCATTTTGCAGTCATAATCCTCTAAGCTTTTGCTCCGCAATGTGGACATTTATCTAAAATTTCATTGTAAGCGCCGTGACAATAAGGGCAACGAACTCTTGTTATTACCTCTTTCTCTTTAATGATTTCCTTAGTTGGAACTGTTTGATTGTTTTGGTCACGACTTGCATTTTGAGTTATCGAGAGAATTTCTTTTTTATCCAAGCGTCTGTTAAACAGCTCTTGTCCTCTTCCATTTTTTGCTGTTGAATCAAGTTCTGCCCATTGGAAGCCAGCGAAAGGCACGATGTAGATATGCCATTTAGCTTCACAAATACTGCATGTAAGGGTGTCTCTTTCGCCTAAGGTTAAGTGAACTTTTAATGTTCCTTTAGCTGATGCAAAACAAATTGGGCAACATTTAAAGTAGTTTCTTAGGTCAATTGCGAACTCTTGCAGGTCAACCATTAAATCACTGCAAAATACATCAACCAAAGATAGCTTAAACTTTTGTGGTCAATGATTCGGTTTGGGGATTAAAATTTAATCCAACCAACCAACCAACCAACATACTCGCTACACATCACTGTTACATCACTCTGTCACATCATCACTCAAACTCAACTAATCACTCAACTCCTACTCCATCACCTACCACTACCTACCTATACCTCTACACACGTTTTGCACGCGCACGCACACGCGCGCACATTTGCATTTGAGTAATAAAATTTTGTTCGCCTCGCTAGCTACGAACTAGTTTTTTTATAATTTCTAAAAAAATAAGGTACTGCTTGCAGGGACACTATCGAGTAGTAGGTTTACTTAAACCCCACATTTAGCCATACTTTTTCAAGGATGAAAAATATGCAAAACCCAAAAAAACAAATACAAACAAGTCAAAAAACCGAAAAACCTAAAACAGCTAAGAAAGGAAAAATTGCCGAGGTCAACAACTTGGCCCATAAGGGCTCAAGCGTCAAAGAGATTTCTGAAAAGATGGGATTAAGCGAGCGGGTTGTAAGGGCTTATCTATGGCGGGCAAAAAATCCGGAAAAATTTAAGAAATTGTTAGACCGGTACAATGAAAAGCGAAAGAAAAAGTTGGCAGAAAAAACCAATCAAGTCGGGCCAAGTGAAAAGCAAGGTCAAAGTACGAAAGAAAAGGAATAACCATCTTTCTTTTTTTATTTATTCGTGTCAACAAGATTTTAACCAATCGCTACCGTTCTGTTTTGATTGGGGTAAAATGAATCAGTCAAAGAAGCTGACAATTGCTTCAATAGTTGTCATAGCTTCATTATCATTTCTTCTATTTCAGGCATTCAGAATATCGGTGATGTTGAATTCCGTTTTGGAGATAGAAATTGGTCAGTTTGTTGGTCCCATTTTAGGATTAATCCTTTCTATGTCGATTCTGATATTAGCAATGATTTTAGTAGTGTTTATTCCTGCAAAAATAGAACATGGATATTAATAGAAATAGAACGGTTTTAGAACATTTATTATCGACGACTTTTTGTGTTCATGGATTTTTTAGTTTCTATGAGGGTGGTTTAATTGTAGTCCCTTCCTTAGTCCAATCGCTAAATTCGTAGGTTTTAATGCCAGGACATTGTTTTTCCAAAAGTCTTCGGGTGTCATTATCTTCAGTGGCTATAATTATTTGATTTTGCGATGAGAGGGTGGCAATGAGCTTAGCGAAGTTTTCTTTATGTGTCAGATCCATGTTCTGTGTTGGATCATCTAAAATCATCATAGGTAGATTGCCTGTTTGCTCATTGTTGTATGACATGAAAATTGATAGTGCTACTGAATTGAGCTGAGCGGTGCTAAAACGTGTCGGAATGTAGGTATCTTCTAGGGCACCAGCTGCTCTTATTGAGAAGATAAGTGGGTCTTCTTTTTCAATATCAATTTTTATTCGTTTGAAGTAGGGATGCCCTTGAATTTGTGAATAGTAGTTGTTAATGTCATCTTCGAGGCGCTTGAGTTGAGTTATTGCTGCTTCCTTTTCGTATTGAATAGTTATTTGTTTTATTGACTGAAGAGAGTTAGATAAACCTTCAAGCTGCTTGGCCCTTGCCTCTAGACCTTGCATCTGTTTCTCAACCATGGGGAGTTCTTTCTCTGCGGCAGTTACTTGTGAATCTTCTCCTAAATAGGTCAGAACATCAGCAAGATCAGAAAGAGTCTTTCTGAGTCTGTCAACTTCTGAAGAGTCACTATAACCAGCGATTTTTTCATCAAGACTTCTATTCAGTTCTTCAACACTCGTTAATAGATCAGGCCCTTCTTGCGTCGTTAGGGTTGCTTTCTGAAGGTCGGATTGAAGTATTTTGGTGTCACTAACTAGTTTCGTAAGATGACTCAGAACATCATTAATTCTGCTTTTTTTACTGATAAGATCTGATTCTTTTCCAGAAAATTCCTGTATCTCTTTTTCCCAGTTTTTTATGGTTTCATCTAAATTGACCGTTTCAAAATCTGGAACAATGAGGCGAAGCTGTTGCGCTGATGAATCAAGTGTTCTTTCTAGATCACTTATCATCCCAGAAAGCGAATTGCTCTCCTCAAATTTCTCTCCCAAAACGCGTTCATTAATTTTGGTAGTCTTCTGGGATTCTTTTAATTTCTTAATTGATTCAACTATTTCTTCGCTAACTTTTAGCTTGAGCGTTTTGGTCAATTCTTCGTTATTGATGCTTTGGGAACAAACAGGGCACTCTTGGTTTTTGATACCTTCAAGGCTTTCAATTGCCATTGTTAAAAGCCCCTGCTGATTTGACAATTTATCCAAGTCATCTTGGAATGAAGCAAGTTCTTGACGAGATTTTTCAATTTTTTGCTTGATTTCGTCTACGGTGCCATAGTTAACGGTGATACCGTCAAGCTTACTTCTTTCGGCTGTAACTTTTGCTTTGTTCGTGTCGTAGAGGCTCCGTTTATGGGGAAGCGAAACGAGCTTTTGCCTAACGTCCTTTACAGAGCCATTTATAGTAATAATTTCTTCATCTATTTGTTTTAATTCCGCTTTAAGGGTTTCAGCGTTTAGATCTTTCATCTCTTTAAGTTGGTTGTAAAATTCTTCATAGCGTGTTGCTTTTGCATTAATTGATGTTTTTTGGAGATTGATTTTATTTATGGCTTCTAACCTGACCCTGTCCAGACTATTTAGCCGGCTAATCAACAGTCTTTGGGCTTCAATAAAAGAAGGAATCGTTGCCTCTACTTTACCTATTTCATCGTTCTTGGCGCCGTACTTTTCATAGAGAGATTCAACATCATTTTTAGATTGCTGTATTTTTTCTATCACCGACGGGACAGATAGATCTTGCACTGAATAGCCTTTTTTCAGAAGAGCTTCCTTTGTTTGCTCAAGACTTCTTTTCAGGTTTATCAAAAACTGTATTTTGTCTCTTTTTAGAGATTCAATAGTGTCCTGAATAGCCGTTACAGATGTTTTTATTCGTTTATCAATATCAATAGTTTTAGAAAATTCACGGATCTCAAAAGTTCCTATAAGCTTATCTATTGCCTGACTACGTTCCTCAGGTTTAGCATTTAGGATCTCTCGAATAGTTTCTTGGTGCAAGAATTTGCTACGTGAAAAGTCCTCTAAATCAATCCCTAGCACATTTTTAAGTTCAATTTCAGCATCTTCATCATTAAAAGTCTTAGTACCGAGTTTAACTTCAAGCGGTTGCTTACCTGAAGCTGTTCTTGTGCTCATTTTTCTAGTTCTACAAAGCACAAGTGAAACGCCGTTATTTGATAGACTGAGCCCAACTGTGGCCTTTTTAGATTTGGTAAAAAGGTTTACAATGGCATCCTCGCGAGCAAAATCGCCTCCTTTCATGGAAGGTACGCTTCCGGTAATCGCCCATTCTATTGATTGGAGCAAGCTACTTTTTCCTGTTCCGTTTTCGCCATATAGAAGAGTAACCCCGTCACCAAACGGCAATTCTTCTTGTTTGTTAAACCCTCGTATACCTTGAACAAAAACACTTTTTATTTTGTAGGGCATATTTATTCCTCCGACTTCGAAATCAAATCTTTGAGATATTTGGCGAGTGCTTCTTTGCCATCTTGGTGATAGACTCTTAATAGTTCCCCGAAAAGTCGTTTGTCATCTTCTCGAGGAAGTTTTCCCTTAACGAAGGACTCAAAAGCCTTTTCTGCCACAATAAAACCTTCTTTCACAGACAGAAGGCTAATTGAATCCTTCTAGTAAAAAAGCTTATCCGTTCAACCCTTATATCTACTGAATAATCTACGCTGGTCCCTTGAATGGCTGAAACTCCCGTTAGTCTGCTCCTTTGTAGACTCTATGACCTTTGCGTCTCTAAGACCAAGGAAAAAGGTGGCAATAGAATCGTCGAAGGGCATAAGTTTGAAGATGAGACATCAGAGCAAATATATCATTTTGCCAGAAACTCTGGTTTCGATACAGACCCACCTAGGACTACGCTAAACCTTCCAACACTATCAGGTAATGCCCATCAATTCGACTCATCTTTCAAACTAGGAGGAGAAATATTTGTAGTTGAATGCAAAAACACTCGCGAAGCAGCCAAAGAATACCTTTATACATTTAACGCGAAAATTATGGACTACGTCGATGCTATCGAACCCGAACAAAGTCTCTCGTTTCGAGGTTTCTTCCTTTCAACAGTTCCAGTTGCGCTTAGTGCTTGGCGTTATGGTTTGGCTTATGGAATAAGAATTGTAGATCCAGATTCTCCACCTCCCGAGTACGTTATAGCCAATTGCGTTGGCGAGTCATTGATTGCTGCCTTTGAAGACATTCTCGAAAAGATGCTAGAATTATCCCAAAGGCAAGCAGGACGACAATGGGCACCCAAAGTCTTAGAAGAGTATCGCTTTTTATGTAGAAGATGGAAAGATGACTGCAAATAAGATAATCTATCTGAAGGCCGTACCGATTGTTCGACGCTTAGAATATTTAGAAGTCTTCCTAAAAGGGGTGAAAAATAGACTGGATCGAAAGGAGCTCATTTTCGCGTTAGGAGAGAGAAAAATCGCCTTTGAAATCGAAAAAGACCTTGCCGTTGGACGTGGAAATCCTAACCGTAAAGATATAGCAAAAGCGAATTACCTTTTAAAATATTGTATACGACTTTCCCGTGATTTGGGATTTGTTGACAAAGTTGGACTGAGATTTAGGCTGACTGAAAAGGGCATAAAGTATTTAGACTCAGACGACCACTCTCGAAAAAGAACTTTTGCTGAAGCATTCTCTGAAGTGTATCCTCATCTTACCACTATCATATTAGCATTACAACATCTCAATGGTGCCGAGGCTATTTTACCATCAGATAGCAAACATGAGTTTGAAGCCGAATCAATGAAATATGGGTTTTCAATTAGTCAAATGTATTTTGGCACAATACGAGACATAGGGAATAGGTTAGGGCTTCTAAATTGGTACGTTAAAGGTATGGGTTCTGAAAGGAGCCAACACATCTATCTATCTTGCAGCCTTGTGACTATGGAACCCGCTTCTTTTATAGTGAGAGTTCGAAACGGAGATAAATGGCTCTTTGCAGTTCCATTTGAAATTGACAGAATCCATTTCAGAGAAGCGCTCTGGGACACATATTTGAGTCTGGTAGATGGCGTTCCTGGGTCTCCAATTTTCTATTCAGCAGTCAGGGAACAAGTTTGTGCAACCCTCAAACTTCGAGATGACCAATTTGACTCCGAGGTCATGAAAATGGTGGATAGTGATAAAATCCTTCAAGTAATTTGGTCAGAAGGCGTATTGCAATACCAGAAAGATTCTGCGAGCATGCTGAAAAGTCTACCCCCTAAAAACGAATGGGGCAGATACGTTGTTTACCTTAAAATTGTGAGGCGCTAAAACTGTGGACAACAACTTTTTGAAATATTATCTGAAAGAAAACCCTTTCCCAGAAACTCCAGTAATTGACCCTTTAAGCGACGACATTAGATTGAACGGAGAGATATTTAATGAAGACATATTTAGAAAAGAAATTGAGAATTTGAGGAAAAAAACCCAGCAAGGGATAAATGTCGTCTATCTCGCAGGCATCCAATTTGACAGAGGAATCGGAAAATCTGCCCTAATGATCAATCACATGCGACGACTAATGAATTCACCGGCCTCTACATGCGCTTATGTTAGGTGTTGTGAAAAAGAAAAACCTAAAGACGCTGTTAAGAAGGTACTTGAGCAGTGGCACCTTTGCGGCTACCTCTGGGAAGCGTTCAAGTTAGCTTTCATTGCTTTTGCCCAGGCTAAAAATGATATCCTTCTTACCTCTGACTCTGTTGAAAGCCTTTTTCGCGCTAATCCAACCATTCCCGAAAAACTACCTTTGAGTCTTTATACCCATACGAGGGACTCCGAAAAAGTGGGAAAAAACTTTTCGAACTGGATTTCGGCAAGCTTAAAAATTAGCACACCGGGAATTGGGCTCCTAACTCAAGACTATCTCACTTTTCCACCCAATTTCTTAGAGTCCATAAAGGGCAAAACCGTAGATATACTTGCGCTTTATGAATCCTGTTCTCGTTTGCTTAAAGCATATGGATATCAAAAACATTACATCTTCCTTGATCAATTTGAGGATTTAATAATGGGGACATCAAAGTCAACAATGAACAAGTTCGCACTTGAAATGAAGAGTTTTATAAGGACATCCTCGGGATCAGCCACCATTTTTGTAACTCTTCACCCCAATTCAGAGATGAGCTTAAGGGTCCCAGCCGCTCAAGATATGACTGGCCTAGCTCCTCTTGATGCTGTTCACAGAATTGACGTAATGGTATTAGATACAAAAGGAAATTCAGCTATTTCATTAGCTGAAGAATATTTTAAGTGTTTTAGAATCAACGGAGCACCATATGCAACCTTTCCAATAGAGCCTGAATTGCTCGAGTTTATCTGCTACCTAAATCGCGGCTTAATCAGAGGCTTTCTGGAACAACTTCATAACGGGCTGGACTTCGGTGCAAACAACGGACATCCTGAGATTACTTTCAAATATGCGAAAGAACACCCCCTTGAAATTCTAGGAAAAGAAGTAGATCAACGAACTTTAGATGGTTTCAATAGACTGAAAGGCAAGAATACTGTTGAAGAGGATTCTAACAGAGGGGGCATTGGTAAATTAATTAAGGATTTTAAGCAGTCAGAAACAAAAACTTGAAGGAATGTTTAATGCCGGAACAATTAGGTGATAAGCTCAAACGAGTATTTGCAAAAGAAGTTGTAAACAAACGTCTTTCTAGGTGCCAACAACTTGACCGACTTCCAAAGTTCATCTCTGAATATGCAGTGAAAGAATTGGTCGGTGAAAATGAGGATAGCTGTACTTCAAGTACCCTCGCCAACTTTGTCAGACAATATTACCCAGAACCCAAGGATAAAGATAGGGTTTTGTACGATATCACGACCAAGAACGAATACACACTTTTCGATGAATTCAAAGTTCGGGTAGATGCAAAAGACGCGTCAACTAAAGTAGAGATACCTAGCTTAGGAATACGAGATGCTATGGTGATGCCCAATGTTTTAACAGAAAATATGGATTTACTTGCATCGGGCATGTGGGGAACCGCAAAACTCGTTTATCAGAAGAATTTGCTTGAGGACGAATCGCAACAAACTCCTATTATGATAACCGAGTTCTCTCCTCTACAATATGGCAAAATAAATATGGAAGAGTACAAGTTGCGACGCGAGGAATTTACCCTTGTTGAATGGATAGATGTCCTAATGCAAACTCTTGGAATGAATCCAGTTGCATACACTGAACGTACTAAGCTACTATATATCAGTCGACTAATTCCACTTGTCGAAAACAACATAAATATGATGGAACTCGGCCCTAGGGCAACCGGAAAGAGCTTTTTGTATAAGAACATTAGCTGGTACGTTAGGCTATATAGTGGTGGTCAAGTTAGCCCTGCTGTACTTTTCTATCATGGCACATTCAAAAGCTTAGGCGACATAGGTGTTCGAGATCTGGTTGTCTTCGATGAAGTTAGCAGAATTGATTTCAAGAACCCGGATGAGGTTATGGGTAAGTTCAAAGACTACATGGAGAGCGGGGAATTCGAAAGAGGCTTACTAAAACGCTCACGCAGTAATTGCAGCTTGATGTTTCAAGGAAACATTGAAATTAGTGAAAGCCTTCCTGCCGAAGATTTTTCCACTGTTATGCCAGACTGCATGAACGATTCTGCTTTTGTCGATAGAATTCACGGGATGATTCCAGGTTGGGAAATGCCTAAAATTAAGCAGAGCGAGCTTCATCTTTGCAACGGCTATGGTCTTATTACAGATTATTTCTGTGAAGTCATGCATGAACTTCGGAAAGAAAACTTCGGCCATCACCCTTCTAAACGAATTTCCCTTAGTGCTGAAGGAGGCGAAGTGAATATAAGAGATCAAAAAGCCATTATGCGAGTGTGTAGCGGAATGTTAAAGCTCTTAAGCCCTCACGATAGTAACGATACCAAAGCTTTAAAAATTGCGACCAAAATTGCCGTAGAATATAGACAACGAATTCATGATTGGTTATGCATTTTGAGCCCAGGAGAATTTCAACCCAAAACTATCTCGGCTAGTATAGCATAGATAATACCTGAATGCAAAAAGGAAATGTCGGATAGAAGCCCTAAAAGTAATTATTCTTTATTGATTCCAGCCGCTTTGTTTGAACTGCCGAATCGTCTTTTTTGATAACGCTACTAAGTTGTTTTCTTTGGAGTTGTCAATGTATATAGCTACTACTTTTTCTTCCTTCGAAGTGCACTGTAGGGCTCTGATCAAAAAGTCTTTCTTGTTAATCCAGTTTCTAGAAAAGACTAGAAGGTATCCATTTTCTACCTCATTCTTTGGGCTTTTTAGTTTCATCAAGTCCCATTGAAAATGGTGGAACGCAGCATCAATATTAGCATTGTTTTCTTTAAAATCTAACTCTAAAACAATGAAAGTCTGCTGTTCTTTTTCAAAATTCTGGTTAGCTGCTCGAAAAAAGCGTTGCTTTGTTATTTCAGGGTTCCAGATTGTTAAGTCAAAATGGCCACGTGAGCCTTTCTTTAATCCTTCTTGAAGTAGTTTTCGGCTATAACGTTCTTTAGTTGGATATTCTTTGTGGATTAGACAACTCTTCGGTCCACTAGAGGTTTCGCAGCCCCACTGCTCAAGGGGAAGATTGTTGAAAATTTGATTGTAGAGATAGCAATGAAGGTCGCTTTCGGTGTAGAATAACCAGGAGTTTTGTTGGAAAGCATGAATTAATTTTAGTATTGATGACTCAGTAATTGTGACTAGTTGGTTTTTTGAAATCATTTTTTCTCATGTACGAATTGACGCAATTAGTATTTAGAATTTGAGTAAATGGATTTTCATAAAAAGAAAGAGCTGAAGATTCTTGATCTTCTTTTTTATGGGATTCATTAAGCCTAACGTTAGCGCGCTAGACCTTAGCCTTTCTTTTGCTTCTCTTTCTTCTCTTTTTATTTTCTTTTCTTGGGACTCTTCAAAATTTTCCTGTTTTGTTGATTACTTAACTTTGTTTTTCCAAAATTAGCGATAACTCTTTTTGCCTCTTGACACTGAGAACAATTGCATGAGGAAACAAAAGGCTCGATCATTTTGCCTATTATCACCCCTAAGATTGTCTTTTCAAATCCAACGGAAATTAGTCCAGATGAAAAACAATTTGTTGCGAAGCTAAGAGCTTTTAGAAAGTACTATGGAAAGATGTACAATCTAATCCTTATCCTTCCATCTCAAGTTATTGATCGAGTCAAAGGGACTATCCAGATATCGCTGATGAAATGTGCGAAGGACGAGACCTTCCAAAGATTTTTATAACTTGAGGCAGGGAAAAAGTGAAATAAGAAGGGTATCTTAAAAATTAAGAAATTAGAAATAATTATTAGACACTTAAATTTAAAGAATAACAACAGTGAGCGCTAAATGCCTATTTCAAATACTATAGCGGTGATTTGTGATTTTGATGACACTTTAGGAGATGATACTACAAATCTGTTCTTACGAGATATTCTTGAAATGGATGAAAAAATGATTGATTCTTTCTGGAACGAAGAAGTTGCAAAACTCGTCAAGAAAGGATGGGACCCACCGCTTGCATATATTGACCGTATCTTGGCATTACTCAAGCAGAAAAAACTAAAAATCCTTAATGAAGATTTGAGAAAGCTAGGATTAAAAGTTCAACTTTTTCCTGGTGTTATAGACCTAATTCCAAGGCTAGAAAAATTTGTTAATTCAAGAAAGGAATTCAAAGAGGCATTCGTACGGATTGAATTCTATGTTATCTCAGGTGGTTTTGAAGAAATAATTAGAAGTACTCAAATATCAAAATCAATTAAAGATGTTTTCGGATGTACTTTCGTTGAAAGAAATGGACAAATAATTCCAAAAAGTATCGTAACATTTACTGAAAAAACCAAGTTTTTGTACGCAATAAATAAAGGAATTAGCGGTCTCGAGCTTCGTCGCAATCCTTATAGAGTCAATGACGTTATTCGACGTAACGATAGAAGAATCGCTTTTTCAAATATGATATATGTCGGTGATGGACCAACCGACATACCTTGCTTTTCTGCAGTTCAATCAAATGGTGGAAAAACAATTGGTATTTTAAAACATGTCAGAAAAGGGGCTAATGTTATGGTGGATAAGAGACGTGCTTGGGCAATTGCTAGAGGTGAAAGAACAACTTTAGGTCCTTATCATCCTGACTATACAGAAAATTCAGACCTCTACGATATTCTTAAATTAGAAATAGAGAGGATTGGGTTAGATATCTCGGATACCGCTAAGAGGTTGAATTAAGATTTTACTTTATCGAGTGTACCTTCAGCCAAAGAAGTGAAATTTATGTGTTCTATTTTAATAAACTCTGTTTATTGTAGCCTTTTTTGATATAGGGCTATATTTAAGAGCTAGATTTGCATATAACCGTTTTTATGGGATTAAGTAAAGAATTAGAGGCTATTGTAGCGTTAATATTAGCCTTAGGTTCGATTGGAACCTATGTAGCTCTACTGAACGGATCAATACGCATGATTAATGGTGACACAAGTGCTGCCAGCGATATTGCTAGTGCAGCTACAGACGAAGCAGTGGGTACTGTACAATGGTCTCTTGGAGTTTATGTAGTTATTACAATTGCAGGAGCTTTAGGATTAACAAGCGTGTGGCTTGGTTGAAAAAATATTGCGATTGAGTGGTTAGTAGTCTTTTACCAACTCTATTTTTTTCCAAGAGCTAATTTCTAAAAATTTCCCATTTATTTCAGTAAAAGCCCCAGAAATTCTGACATTTTGTCCAACTTCTACTTGGTCAACTTGGTTTTCATGAAGATTTAATGTAATTCTGCCAGTTTCATCTTCGATTATTGCAGAAGCGTATTCCTTTGCACCCCATGCAGCTTCTTTTGACTTCTCTACAACTTTAGCTACAAGAATAAAATTGCCAATGTTTGGCGTTAAATCTGCGATTTTAATTTTCATGGACATTATGTTACTTCCTACTTCTGGTCAGTTAACCAAACAGGTTTTCCGTTTACTACTTCTCGTTCCTCAGGTTTTGGACACGGTAAGCATAAAGCGGTAAAGATGCTTTCTTCTGTTTTACCAGCAACGACTTGTTCTTCTTTTATCAACCCTTCACTGTACTTAAGGCGCATCCCCTTCGACAAAGCAAGACTTGCCAGCCAAGTGTTATGTTCAGCACTTCCTGTACGAATAAGCTGTTGAATGCCAAAGTTATTGTCGTAAGCACGGTAAAAATCGGCTTGAAATAGCTCGCTCCCAATAGGACAGTTTACCTTTATCAGCTGATTTCCAGCACAAATGATGTTTGGTTTCTTAAAGCATGAAGCAATTTTTGTCCAATTAGAATCAGTTGAGATAACAACAAAGTCAATGTCACCCACAACAGTTTTTTGTCTTCGTATTGAACCAACAAATTCAATTCTAATGCATAATGGTTTGATTTGGTCACTTATCTGTGAAGCTAATAACTTTGCTTTCTCTAATTCGAGCGTAGTAAGCACTTTAGGCTCTAACTCAATTCCACCAAATAGTTTAGCCTGCTTCATTGCTCCATTCTGCCCAGTGTTTGTCGGTAATGTGAAGCTATAAAAGTTTGGTTTAATGCTTGTGATTTTTTCATAGCCTTTAGCAAAGCTAATTTAATTTTTCGTTTATCCGTTTTTGTGGATTCTTTGAATTTTTTAAGCATTTCAAAACATTGTGTTTCTGCAACTATAGGGTCATTCAAACTCAATTTTAGTTCATTTGATTCGATAATGGCTTGTTTTATGTACATCTATTCACTTTAATGACAGTATATAGTAAGGATGTATAAAAACTCTAACTCTTAGTGAAAACAAAAATTGCTAAAACAAGCTTTTGCTAATGCTTTCTTTTGCATCTTCCAAATTGTACACAACAAAGCTTCTGTACTGATTTTCAACAACTTCTCTTCGCACATTTTCATCGGAGATGATTTTTTCAAGTTGCGAGTTTTTGATGTGCAATTCTTTTTTTAGCGCGCCTTTCCCAAGAAAAGCTTCGTTTGAAAAATAATACCAGCCTGCTTTGTCTTCTTCATTTTTAAAGTAATATTGTTTTAACACTGACGGATGACCATTTTCATCAAAATAGGTTACATCCACATCTTTGGGCATTAAGAAGCCTCCAAAACAGTAAACGATGCAAATGGTTCAAATGTTTTAGAGGTGTAAGGTATGAGGGTATAAGGTATAAGATTTGTTACTTTTTTTCTTGTACTTACAAACAAGGTATAAGCTACAGCATAGACACTGATACCTGATACCTTATACCTTAAACCTTGCATTTCTCCTCACCTAATTGAGTGACTCGCCAAACAACTGGAACATTGCCCTTGCATATTTTTTTATAATGTGCAAACTCAGTATCGGTTAGGTTGTCTTGTCTGCAAGGGTTGTTTTGTCTTTCAAGGTAGCCTACAGTTTCAGCGGCGCTTAATACTTCACCAATTTTGCATCTGTCAGGGTAAGTGCCTCTTGCTTGTACTTCACTTGCGCAAATGGTTCCTTTGTTGTCAATAGCGTATCTTACAAACAGCATTGTGTCATATCTTACTGTTTTTAAACGAACTTCATTCTTGTCCCCACCTTGATAATCGGACCATTGTTGCATCGCAATTTTCCACATTTTGAAATATTCGGTTGTGTCATGAATAGCCATTTTTATGTCTACTTCGCCTATCCAAATCATGCCCATTGCATCTGTGTTTAATCGGCTTGCAGCGTAATTGATTGAAAGCTTCAAAATATTTAGAGGTACTTTTGAACAATATTCGGCTTCGCTATCATCTGTCATTTTGGATATTTTGTTAAAGTAGTCATTTGTGTAATCACACCAAACTTTTCCGCCTTTAGGATGCATCATTACACTGATGCATTTGTCTACCCTTCTAAGCCTTTCAACTACAAATCCTGCAAGTTCATCAAATCCTTTATCCCGACTGCTTCCAAAAAAGAATGTCTCAGAATCTAAATGTGGTGGTGTAAATCTGTCTTCAACAACCCATAGTATTCTGTTTCCAAGTCCTTGAATGAAAAATGCTCTGTCTAATAGTCGATAGAAATCCTTGCTTGTAGCAGCTAACATCGAAAAGAAAACATTCAAGTTTCCTTCTGATTGGTATCCCCGCGTGTACTTTCCTTCGATTTCTCCGTCCCACAACTTGCTCAAATATGTAGGCAGGTTTTCTTGGTAACTATGCGCTTTTATCTCGCCTAGTATTCGGCTTGCTTCATCTGCTATGCAGACGTTGATCGGATGCGGAGGTACAACTTTTCTTTTCTTTTTCCCAACAGTTACTCCGTCGGTTCCTTCGACCCATTCTGCAAATGAATCAGGATTAAAGCTCGTTGGGCAAAGCACTGGTTTGTTGTAGTCGTAAAGTATCCTTTTTATCATTTTTATTGGTGGAGTTTTGATTGCAAGCCCTGATCGTCCAATGTAGATAAAGAATGGGTTAGCATAGCAAGCACCAAACTGGTCATTGAAAGTATATCTGTCTACATTTCCAAGTGATGCTGTTGTCAATATTGTTCCTAACGCTTTTGCCCACATTGGATGAAATTTGAATCTTTCTTCCATAAAATCTTCGGTTCTGCCGATAATTCCTTCTTTCCAAGGTAAACCTTTCACTCCATCATTGTCTAATATTTGGGGCATTATTGTTTTTTCGCCTCAAATGTTTGTGCTGGGTTTACTGTAATCATGCAATGGTAGCCCAAGTCGCGGTCATTTTCCATAATTTTGCTCTCAACATGCAATGGAAAAACTGTTTTTAAGATGTCAAGGGTTTCTTGTACTACCTGCCTACTCTCCGATACAACTTTTATTTGTGCATTCAATTTCATTCCTTCCTATTTCTTATTTAAAAAACTATCAGGGTTTAATCTAAGCCCTTTTTTCAATTACAGGCGAAACTTTCAAGATGCCATTGACTTCAATTGTCACTTCTGTCGGTCGCTTTCCAGTTTCCCGTTCAATACAATCAAGCCATGAGCGTGGTAAGGTTATGGCTTGGCTTCCACCGATTGGAAGGATTTTACGTATTATTGGCAAATTTTGTCCTCCATTATAATTAAGTACTAAAAGAAGTTATAAATCCTTTGGATAAATACGACTGAATAATACCTATTTTAACTAATTAAGCTCAAAACAAACCTATTAATCAGTTTAGGCAATGAAATTGGTAGTTTTGAATAAATATTGGTGCTTTTAGCCATTGGTTCTTAATTATGCGCTATGTTCTATAACGTTACTTAAAGAAATAAGAATCCACTTTAATTTGCCGAAATAACCACAGATAAAGGTTCAATTTAGCTTTTCCTGTAACGTTATATTTTTGGCACTTGCATCTTTTTCTGTCGAAAACGTTGCTGGCGTTCACGATTTTTAGCTTTCGCTCTCTCTGCACTCTCTAAGTCTTTCTTGATGTCTTCCTTTTTGGTCTCGGGTATGTGTAAAACTCTTTCAACTGAATTGCCTTTTGCGGTTTGATTTTCGCCATATTTTATTTGGAAGTATTCAGCGTGGGTATTTTCAAAGTGGATGTAGCCAACAGCATTGCTTTTGCCATCTGGAGGTAGCGGAAGCTTAACGAAGCCATAGCCCTTGTAGGCATCGTAGTCCATGGCTTTAAAGGAAACCTTGTCAAGTAATGCTACTGCTTCTTTTCCGATCAGTCCTTCAATTTGGGAGCGACTGCATTTGTCAAGTGGGGGAACGCTTAGTATTGCAGCAGCTACGCCGTATCTGCGAAATAATTTGTTTAAGCTATACCAATCATGGGTAAGAAATATGCTGTAAACTATTCCTTCCGTGATACCACTGTACTTTTGTATTTCGTGACGTATGCTAAAAAATTTCCTGATTTCTTCTGGTGCAACTTCGACTGCTGTTGCATCGTCAAAGACTAAAACGTAAACTTTTGGTAGACCCACCTGCAAAAGGTCTCCAAAGAAGTTGAATGTTTTCAATCCGTATTCCATTAATTCGCCTAGGCTGACATCATTGGTGTAGACGCTGCAGACGCCTCGATGCCCATAATCCTTTTGAATTGCATTCATGATGTTTTCTGCTAAAGTTGTTTTGCCAACACCTGTTGTGCCTAAAATAATGAGTGATTTTGTTTTGATTCGGTTTACAGTAGCTCCTTGCCAGACCTCATCTTCGTCGATATGAAGAAGTTGGAAGAATGCGTCAGTGTAATTTTTATAACAGCTTTCTTCAAAAAGCGACTTGACATATTGTTCTGACTTGATATCCTGTTCTGACTTAACATATTTTTTGTTTCCTAGGAAAACAATATTCTGATGCGGTAGGATGAATGCCTTAACCACGGATATATGGCTCCAAACTGTTTATGGCTGTGCGCATGTAACCATTTGATTGAATTGCAAGTTCTTTGGCGACTTTTTCTATCTGTGTGTTTACTTGTATGCCTTCAGTTTTGATAATATAAAGCAGTTGATTGTAAACTTCCGGCACTAAAAGAGGTTTGAAGCGGAAATGTACGCACCTTGACTTAACGGCGTCAGTAAAACGGGTTTCATCATTACCATCTAAAATAAAGACGGCGTTACCTTTGAATTCGAGTATGCTCTTCATTACATCTTGTGCTTCAGGTGTTAGCCTGTCTGCTTCGTTGAGATAGACAATGGTTTCTTTCTTTAATTTTGTGATCGGTTTAATTTTTTCGCGGATAAAGTCGATTCCACGATAATCTGAAGCATTGTATTCCTCAAAGGTGCCAAAATCATAAGGAAAGTTTTCCGAATTTTGCTGTTTCCACAGCTCTCGTCCTTTAATAAAACATTGTGCGGTTGTTGTTTTTCCACATCCTACAGGTCCCGTCAATAGAAGGTTTGGAACCGCACCTTTTCCTCTTCTTGTAAGATTTTGAAGGTGGTCAATTATGTCTCGGTTTCCAAGGATTTGGTCAAATGTCTTGGGGCGGTATTTTTCTGTTAACTGGTGTTCAGTCATTGAAGTTGTGTCCCTCCTTTGAATTTGCTTGTTTGGTTTCGTGTGGGCTTGCTAACCATTTTTTTTCAGTCTCAAAACGATTTTTCTTTAACATATTTTCAAATCACCATTATTTGAATAGAGAAACACTTATAAATTCACTTCGCTAAGGTTAAGTTAAGTAACTAAATATAATTGAGGCTGAAGTCATCTTGACGAACAAAAATAGGGGTAACTGGAAGGCAAAAGATGCTTATAATAAAAACATCAACAAGCTCTTAGAATTGCTGCTAAATGAAGAACTAACCTACAAACAAATCAAAGAAAAAATGCAAGTTTCCGACCCAACCTTAGCGGATTACCTGAAAGGTATAGAAAAAGATGGGAAAATTGAACATTTTGAAAACCCAAAAGATAGGCGAAGCAAATTTTATCGTGTAGTACCAAAATACAGGACTGAGGTGAAAGAGGGAATTACAAAAATGGATTTTGTAAATAGGATTTTTGGCACAGGCTTTGATAATGAAATAGAGTTGGACCCTTACAAATTGTTGTTGGCATCCAATATTTACAAGTTGAACCACTTTGATACTTTGGAATTTCTTCAAGATTTCACAAGTACACTTATCGGGCTTCGGAATGATTACCCCAAAAATTCAAAGGTGGACATGAAACTACTTGTTGAAGAAGCTAAGAACGCCACATTTAAAATTTTGTATGATAATAAATAGTCTCTTTCTGATAATCACCCATAACCAAGATTAAAACGTTAAAATTCAGTCATTTTAACAAATAGTAATTTTATTTTGCCTTAAAGGTCAATCAAGGCATAATTTGGAGCTATTGTTAATTAGAGACATCGGGCTTACACCTTGTATAAGAACCATTTTGGCTCAATGGTGCAGCCTAATCAAATGGAATGAGAAAACAATGACAAATGTATGTGTAGCCAAATCTTTCAAGGGACATAAAAAATGGGTATTAAACGAAGAAGCTACTGAAATAAGAAAACAGAAGGAAGAAGAAGGTATTGCCGAAGAAGAAATCCAAAATATGTATGAAATGACAGGCAAAATTTTTGCTAACAATACTTACTTCAGATTACGCGCAAAAGCCATAGTCGCAATAGCTGATAAAAATGGCAACAGGCGAAGTGAAATTGCATCCCTAAAAGTTTCAGAAGTAAAAGAAATACCTGAAAGACAGGAATTAGAATTAAAATTTACTTTAAGCAAAAAAAGAAAGAAGGGACAGCAACAGTATAGAGATCATTTACTTAAATTGGTAAACAAAGGTGAGCTAACCTATCACGAGTATCAGAATAAAACAATCGCAGACATAGAGAAAGGTTGGCGGGAGTGGCAAAAGACAAGTGATGGAATTTGTATTAAAACACCCTCCTCAAAGAAAAGCATAGAACTTGATTCTCAAGCTGCACAAATAATTCTTGAGTATCGCAACTGGATTATACGCAACCATCCCGGTTCGAAATACTTGTTCCCTAAAAACAAAATGGTTTTCGGAAATTATTATTTTTTTAATAAGAGACATGCTGATGGTTCAACGCTTTTATCAATTGTTAAGCAGCTTGACCCTAACGTGTGGATGCATTTGTTCAGAAGTACAAAAGCAGGTCACATTGCAGACAAATTTGGTCGAACAATTAATGCTGTACACGAAGTGAAGGACGCTTTAGACCTCGAGAAAGAAGAGACAGCTTGGCATTACATCAAGAACAAAGTTGCAAAGAAGATGGATTAGATAACCAAGTTCCCATTATAATCCATATAATAATATTGTTAAATTGGCTAAAGGTGGACCAAATAGGCTTTCCATCTGGAGCAACATTTATGGTATTTTAGTTGTTCGAACATGCTTTTTATTTACTTACTACTCTGTTGTGCTTTCTCGGTGGTGTTGAGGTGCCCATACCTAATTAAATAAAAATCCCCATAATCTCATAGATTCTAAGGCAATTAAGAGCTCGAATTCTTGTCATATTTTGAAATTTTTATGACTTTAATTCTATATTTTCTATCAATCCAGAAAAATAGATCCTTTTTTAACTATAGGTTAAAATAGGTTATTTTAACATGGCAAAATATTTTTCTAATAGTCACTTGGCTTACTAGTTATTGGTGCTGTCCCTAGTAAGGTATTAATAAATTTTACAAAGAATCCTGCGAAATCTAACAAAAATATGGCATCAGGATTAAGCCACTAAAACAAAAGGAGAAGCGCGCGCTTCCATCGTCGGATGTCAAAATCTCATTGGAGATAACTGCTAATACTCTTGAGGGTATACCTGAAAAGACGGTTAGGATATTGATAGAGAACTGTAAGACATTGAAGTTCAAGGAAAATGCTTTTGAGGAATAACAGTTGAATTAACAGAATCAATCGCGCGCTATCACCCACGAATTGTTGAATCAAAAAAATTTTGGCTTGTCAAGAAATTATGCATATCGCACCTTTTTGAAACGTGAGCCAGCCTTTTTTACCTATAATAATTTCAGCCAGGTTTTTTGCAGATTGGTTTCCAAAAAAGTCAAATATCCTGCATAAGTCGATAGTTCTAGTTATTAGCAAGTTATAATGAACTGCTGTTTCAATAATGTTAGGTGGAAAGGGCTGATCTTTTTTTTCGAGGGAATCTGCTGTCATAAAAGTGTTTGCGATTAGAAGCCCTGTTAAGGTCGAAGCCTCTCTCGCTTCTCGATGATCTTCCAATTTAGATACATCCTGCCTGGTCAGATTATTATTCAACCCTTTTATCTCAACAATCATTAACTTCTCAGAATTCTGCATAATCCAAAGGTCTTCTTCAGAAATGCCCTCAATTTTGGTTTCAAAGCCCATATTTTTCAAAAACTCATCAGTAGCATTTTCGAGAGACCTATCTCCAAGCCACAGAATAGACTTCATCTTTTGATAGAAAGATAGGTTTCTCCGCAAGGGTTCGATTTGATCTCTTTCGATCTTTTCTATTTCCTCTTTAGCACCCTTCTCTTTGACAAACTTGAATTGTTCAACATAGATCGGAGGTTCTGCCGTTAACTTGGCCGAGTATGCAACCAATCCTTTGGCAAGTTTATCAAAGTGATCAATCAAGTAGCGAACATCGTATGCTCCCCAAATACATGGGAGAAAAAAAAGCAGTCCATGCTCAACTTTCTTTGAGAAGCCTGCAACAGCTTCACGAGCTAAGCATATCACATTATCTATAGATGATGGGTCAAACCCAATCTCAGTAGCCCCAACATCATCTATGAAAGGTTTAAACTCAGATCTCTTGACCTGAAGGTTCCGAAAAACCTCTCTTTCTTGGATTGTACCATAGGGAATGTTGTATAGCTTTAAAATTCCTGAAACTACATAATCCTTAGCGTGAGGACCAACAATACAGACTATTTTGCCTCTTTCAAGAGCCAAACCAATTTCATTTTCCCTACGTATTGCATTTGAAGGTACGGCTTTAAGAACAGGCTGGCAGAAACTGCCCTGCTCAAATTCATACTTGAATACACCTACCGAGTAAATAATTATATCAAAATCCGCCAAATGACCTGAGAAATTTTTATCTGCAAAAAAAAATTGACCAGAGTCCAGTTCAACAGTTTGAATACCGCTGAATCCTAAGACAACGATCTTTCGGTTGTTAGTAATACCTATTCCCCGCAAAGTTTATAGTATCATACTTAGACAAAAGACTTATCCTTCGCTTGGGAAAGATTTTTATTTAAAAACTATTTATTCAAGGTGAGTATATCAGAAGCTTCAAAAATCTAATTAATAGTTAAGTGTTCGGGTGATATACCTTGAAAATGATGTTATTCTTTCTCAATTGCTTCTAGTTTTCTGGTCTGCAGTTTTTTTAACAATTCTAAGCCTTCAGGCATCTTTGATAGTTCATCAATAACATCAAGCAATGGGTCAAGGTTCTTGTGAACAAACTCGTACATACCCTTGATTTGTTGCTCCAGCTTCTCTTTATCACTCTGTTGTTTAGCAATAACTTCAACAAGTTTCTCATTATCCTTTTGTTGTCTAGCTATAACCTCTGCAAGTTGGCTTTTGGTTAATTGAAATTCATCTTCCATTTCCTCAACCTTTTTAGAAACTTTACCGTTTCCATTAAGTAATACGGTAGTCAGTTTCATAGCTTTTGAATAAGATTCTTTCAATTCAAAATTGCTAACATAAGCACCTTCACTAATTGCTTTGCCAACAATCTGCTTCCACTTGCTTTCACTCATCATTGAACTTAAGCGATCTATCAACCACTTTCTAAAACAGTGAAAACGTAAATGTTTTCCACCTAAGTTGATGTTTGCTTTAACTGCTAAACTTTGAATTATTGAAGATAACTCATCCTCACTAACTGTAATTATTCTTTCATNNAAAGCATCACTGTCAATAAACGGATAAGCAGTTACACCTTCTTTTTGGGTTTGAAAATCACCAATAAATATTGGTGTTTCATCATCTAAGTTGATGCTTCTAAAAGTACCATAATTTAAAGAAACAAAGTCACCAGCTCTTAAACCAAAACTTTTACCTAGCAACACAATATATTTTTCTCTGAGGTCGCCAACAAAAACCAATTTGCTTATGTCATCGTTGGTTAGCATATAGTCCTTTGTTACACGCTGCGACTTTCCATTAATCTTGCGACTTTCATTTTGGTTGAAAACTAATGGGGTACGATAAAAATCAAAGAAACTTCTTAGTGTATTAATAGCAGTTTTTACCGAACTATCACCAAAATCTTTAGCTTTCATCCAAGACTTAAGTTCAATTATTTTCCGTTCCCATTCAAAGGTTTTATCTGCTTTCTTGCTTTCTAAAATCTGTTGTCCCGTCATCCCAGTGAACTGTAAAATTTGCCTAAAAAGACACTTATATGTGCTCTGTGTACCTATTTTTTGTGAGGCAAGAAAATCTGTGATTGTCTTATCTAATCCTTCTAAACTCGTTTTTCTTGGCAATTTTAATCCAACCCATTATCCATACAATTATAGTTTAAACTTACTATTAAAAGGTTGCTTTTTAAGCAAATTATGTAAACATTAACTAACGCATTCATAGAAGGTCTCACGCTAAATGGGCTATGAAATCGATTACGCTATGGGAGAACAGGTTGGCTGTTCTTCGAAAATAGTTATTGCTGACAGAATTTTCTACGTCAAGTTGTTTTCGTCTGAGCCTTCAAGGTTTTTTTCAGGAGATCAACAGGGCGTAATCCAAAAGCAAATTTCGAAAGCCGAGTTTGAACTGTGGATTAACATTTTGGCTGATAACGATGCCGATGTAGGCGTGATTCAGAAGAAACTTAGTGTAGGCAAAAAATACTAGCTTAAACGTCTCTCCACCGAGTCTTTTTCACCGCTATTACCAAAATGACTGTGCATACTCCCAGCAGGACGACCCAATCAAGGATTATCATGTTAGTCGAGATATTAAGATAGCCGGTTGCTGAATGCATTATTTCCGCCGCATATGTAGTGGGCGAAAGATAAGCCAGATAATTGAAAGGTGAAGGCACGTAGGTTATAGGGTAATAAACTGGAGGCAAAGTAGCAAATAGCAGTGAGAGCAGCCTTGAGAAAGCGTAGCTCTGAACAACATCGCTCGAAAAAGTTGAAAGCATAAATCCTATAGCAACTGAAACTGCGAACATTAACAATAAAACAATGGATAAGATCGCAATTTGTATGAGAGACGGATGCAGATAGATTCCGGCAAGCGCAATAAGAATTACTAAAGCAGGAAGCGAGTAAACAATTTCGGCAAGAGCCATGCCGCCCATGTACATTCGCGCAGTAGTTGGCGAACTCACAACCATGTCCTGCAGTTTAAAGTCGTTCTTTAGGTGGGCAAGGTCAGATTGAAGGGCAATACCGCTTGAGAAGAAAACCATGATTAACCCGCCTTCGATGGCGGTTCCGAAAAGGGCTCGGTTGACAAAGGTGACGACAAGCAGCAGTGAAAGCGGTGAAATTACAGTACTTATCAAGACAACGGGGTAATTTTTCATTTCGTAAATGGCGTTGACGAGTACTCCTGCGAGGATTTGGCTTAGTTTGCTACGCTTCAGCTTCATCCCCCACTTTTTGCCCAACAATGCTAAAGAAAATGTCATCCAAAGTCACTGGAGTAATAGAGAATTTATCGCCCTGCTC
The DNA here is from genome assembly GCA_003151735.1 of Candidatus Bathyarchaeota archaeon. Classification (GTDB taxonomy): domain Archaea; phylum Thermoproteota; class Bathyarchaeia; order Bathyarchaeales; family Bathycorpusculaceae; genus Bathycorpusculum. The sequence continues at coordinate 90,064 of PLYI01000026.1, forward strand.
AGAAAACAACCTTGCCAAACGGAAAGCTTCCGCTTCATCAGTCATTATCTGGATGTATCCGCTTTTGCTTGCGGTTACTTCGCTGTCTTTGAGCGGTGGAACCTGCGTGTTTGGCGGCAGTTTAATGCTGTATTGGTACCTTGAGCCTCCTCGGAGCTCTGATAGGGTGCCGATTGAAACGAGTTTTCCATTTTTTAGGATTCCTATTTGGTCTGCAAGTTGCTCTGCTTCGTCAAGGTAATGAGTGGTAAGAAAGATAAATCGGGTTTTTCCAAGGTCTCTTAGAATATCCCACAGTTCCCTTCTTGAAATCGGGTCTAAACCAGTTGTAGGTTCATCCAAAAAAATAATGTCAGCTTCTGACGCAGTTACGGTGGCGATAAGGACTTTTCTTTTTGTGCCTCCCGACAAGCGGCTGTTTAATGTGTCTGCGTATTGCTCTATCTTGAGTTTTTTAAGCGATTCAAAGGCAAGCTCGTTTGCTTGTTTATATGGGTAGCCGCGCCAAAGAAGATACGACATTACTGTTTGTTTTGGCGTCATCCACCTTATAGCTCGGGCTTCCTGCGGTACAATCGCGATTTTTTCCCTTAACTTGTCAGTATCTTTGAGTATGTCATTGCCGTTTATGCTTGCGGTTCCAGAGCTCGGTTCAAGCTCAGTTGCGAGAACCCGAATAAGAGTGGTTTTTCCCGCGCCGTTCCTGCCGATTAACCCAAAAATACCGTTAGTCTCCACTGAAAAACTGATATTGTCCAGTGCTTTTCTATGGTCTTGGTAAACCTTCGTTATCTCTTTACATTCAAGCTTTCCCATGATTACTACAACCAAAAAACAAAGGTGACATTTCTCTGTATTTAATGGTTTTTCGCTGCTTTTAAAAATTACAGGTTCACTTTAAGAAAATAATTGTTTTAATATTTCAAATGGTATCTACTAATATCCATTTGATGGAGAAGTGTGTGTAACGGTTCATTTAGTTCCATGGGATACCAGCAGCAACCTGTTAGAGGAGACAAATCGCCTCTATGATGAGGCAGGAACCTTCGATTGCATACAAAAAGGTGACCTTGTAGCTGTAAAGTTGCACGTTGGCGAATTAGGCAACCCCAACTATGTGCAGCCATGCTTCGTCCACGATATAATCCGCAGAGTCAAAGAGGTTGGCGGCAAACCCTTCCTAACAGACTCCAACACGGCTTACCACGCGCAACGAAGCAACGCCTACGACCACATGAACACCGCGTTGATGAATGGATTTAACATGGCGCCGTTCATCGTGGCAGACGGACTAAAAAGCGAAAACTTCAGACTTGTAAAAACCAAGGGTATCCTAAAAGAAATCGAAGTTTCAGGCGCCATCGCCGAGGCTGACGCAATGATTGTTGTCTCCCATTGCAAGGGGCATGAACTCAGCGGGTTCGGCGGAGCCATAAAGAATTTGGGCATGGGGTGCACACCACGTGACGGAAAGATTAGGCAGCACAGAAGCGTTGGCTTAGAAATCGATACATCAAAATGTCAGGGATGCGGCAAATGTAAAGAAGCTTGCCCACAGCATCTGCCAGATATCATCGAGGGAAAAGCCCGAAATACCTCACCTTTGTGCATGCGTTGCCCAGTATGCATTGAGGGTTGCCCTATGGAAGCCATAAGCTACACCCATAAAGAGAACCTCTGCAGGGCACTTGCTTCAGCCGCCTTCGGCGTACTCTCCACGTTCAAGCCAAGCAAGGTATCCTACGTGAGTTTTGCTAAAGACATAACTCAATACTGCGATTGTTTGCCCAACCCAGGCAAAATCATCCTTGGAGATGTTGGGGTTTTCGCCTCTAACTCGCCAGTTTCAATCGACGCAGCGTTCCTGTCAAAAGTCGATTACAAGGTGCTGAATGAAGCATCAAATGTGGATTGTATGGGGCAAGTAATAGAGTTAAAGGCACTTGGCATTGAAGGAGAAGTTAAGCCCAAAATCAAATTGATAGTCTAATTTCTATTTATATGCGCCTTTCTTTTCTTCTCCGCACCATCAAATAAACCGCAATAAACACTGCCAATGAAACAACCACAGCGATGAGTATGTAGTGTGAGATTCCTGCGACTTCTGTCCAGTTAATTCCCAAGTAATAGCCAACGTAGATTAAAATGCTGTTCCACAAGATACAACCAGCCGTGGTGAAAACCAAAAATTTTGCCAGGGGCATCTTTGCAGCGCCTGCAGGAAAGGAAATTAATGTTCTTATTCCAGGAATGAGACGTGAAAGAAAAATCGTGAGGGAACCGTATTTGTTGAACCATTTGCCCGCAAACGTCAGTTGATCTGCAGAAAAAAACACTTTTCCTAAAACCCGGTGCTTGGTAAGAGTTTCGATACCCTTCAAACCTATAAAATAATCGACAAGTGAACCTGCAATTGCGGCAACTGTTGAGACTAATACGGTTACCCAAAAGTTTAGTTGACCTATTGAGACAAGGTAACCGGAAAATGGAAGGATAACTTCGCTGGGAACAGGCAGAGAGCTGGATTCAAGAACCATCAAACCGAAAATTCCTGGGTATCCCCAATTGGAAACGGTGCCTTTTACATTACGCAAAAGAGAAACTATTGCGTTAATCAGGGGTCCGCCTGTTCCGCCTTCAATGAGGATATCTTCGGAAACCTCAAAAAGGATGTAAAAGGCGATAACGATGATTATTGTGGCAGCGATTATTTGCGGCGCTTTTTTCCGTAACGTCGCGAACTTTGAGTTAGGCGGTACCAATATTCATCGCTGAACTTTAATGCTGAACTTCCATTTATCTTAGCCTATAAGACGCATATTTTTCTAATTCTTTTTATACCACTCAAATCTAACCTATTTTGGCATAAAGTTGAGTGGTTTTGATGGAGATAATTGAAGGTATCCACAGAGTTGACGAAGCCAGCAGCAACCTGGCACACAGCAACGTTTACCTCGTAATCAACGAAAAAGACCTAGTAGTGGTTGATACTGGAATGCCTGGTAACGCCAAGAAAATAGTGGCATATATCCAAAAAATCGGTCACCAACCCAGCGAAGTCTCAACTATTATCTTGACACACTACCACATAGACCACGCAGGCAGTGTTAAAGACTTAAAGGATTTGGTAAACGCCAAAATCGCAGTAGGTGCATGGGATAAAGACTTTGTTTCAGGAGACAAACCGTACCCAAAACCCAAAAATATTCTCGCGCGTGCAGCCTCATCCTTCATAAAAGTGGCGCCTGTCAACGTCGACATAACGCTTAAGGACGCCGACAGAATAGGCAGCTTAACTGTTATTGATGCAGCTGGGCATACGCCTGGAAGCATATTCCTCTATGACCCGCAAAGAAAGGTACTTTTTGCTGGTGATACATTGCGGTTGGACGGAGACAAAGTTGTAGCTGGACCTAAACAGTATGTTTGGGATGAGGAAAAAGAGCAGCAATCTATCGCCAAACTTGCAACTTTAGATTTCGATGTAATGCTGCCTGGCCACGGCGAAATCCTCAAGACTAACGCTTCAAACGCAGTTAAAGAGCTCATTGATTCAAATAAGAAATCCTAGTTTGAAGCAACTCGCAATCCCTCAAAATTTTCTACTTGCATTGGCTACACATTGAGCTTGTCTTTTTTGAGTCTTTTAATTAAACTATTCTTAGATTCATAATTTTAGGGCTTCCATGGATGTTGCATGTTTGTGGTTACTGACTGCTGGGGTTAGCAGCAGCTTCGTTTAGGTTTTGCTGTTTTTTCACTCTTTGGCTTCGATATATCTGCAATCACTTTTGGGTCTGGTTCGGTTGGTTGCTTGTTGTAGTGGCGAGACTACAACATGATTTTATATCTTCAATCTTCCCTCTTAATACATTAGTCATTTTTAATTTTGAAAATTCTAAACGGAGCTGAAAAACTTTGAACAGAAAAATCTTTCACGGACCCCTTCTTCAAAGCATCTTGCTCGACCTCATAAACGAAACATCCAACAGCGGACTACATGGCTACGCAATCTTGAAGGCTGTGCAAAAAAAGTTTGGCATACTATTAGGCCCTTCAACCCTATACCTTGAGCTTAGACGTTTGGAGAAACGTGGACTCATAGCTTCAAAATGGGGCTTCTCCTTGGGAAAAGCCCACAAGCAATACCGAATTACGCAAAAAGGTCAAAGCCTGCTTAGGCAATATCTTGTGGAGTTAAAAGTTATCATTCCAACTTTGGTTACCTGCAAAACGTAAGATGCCTCAGTTGCATTAAGTTGCAATAATTCCACATTCACCGGTCAATGCAGAAAGGCTTTATCCTCTAAGCCTTTAGCCCATTGTAAAGGTCACTTTTTAACAATTCTTACGATAGAAAACCAAAAATGCGTTCTCTAACAAATGACAAAGAAGAGTTGGAGAAGAACTGGAAGATGGAAAAAAAGACTGTTGGTCACATCAGTTTATTTGGCAAGGTAAACGAAATCACGATTGAAAATTGCGAAATAAGTGTTAAAGAGACGTGCCAGAAGAGCGATTGATCATAAATAACATTAAAGTGAATGATATGCTACTTCCAATTATTCATTATCCGTATAAATAGAATAAAGCTAACTGATTTAATGTTCAAAAAGAAATTGAGATGTTAGTTTATCAAAACTGATAGACTCTAACTTGAATGTATTCTTCATTTGCGTTATCTTAAGTTACGCTTTGTCCCGTTGCTGCCTAACTTCTTGTTTCTTTCTCGAGCAGCAAGACCTTCTCGACCTATTTTAGTGTAAAATTCTTCTCCATGCCCTTCAGCGGTTTTTGTTCCGCAGTTATTACAGCTAATCATGCAAGCACACAAGCACTTGCTTATTTAGCATTTAACAATATTAATGATTGTTGTCTCACCAATACAACCACAAATATGCTATATCACGATAGCATAAACAATATTTCTGAATTTTCAATAACCAAATTAATTGATGTAATCACTCAATAACCAATTCGTCCAACAGAGAAAATCCAGTCAAGTGAATATGACTCNNCAGTTCTTCCAAACCGTGATTATTGACTTTTGCATCCAGAATGCAGTAAGTATTTTCTGCAGTTTCGTTTGGTGAAATAATACTTCCGCATCTTGGACATGAAAAATCTCCGTCTCCGTCTATTTTAGTCAAATCCAGTTTGTATGCTTGTGTTTGTTCCATTTTTTTAACCTTAATTATCGTTCAATGTTTCAGTTTATAAAATTAAGTTGTTACAAGCTGAAACAACATTTGATATGCTGGTATTTTGGCTTGGGTACTATTGCTCCCCATCATAATCATCCAATTCTATTCAGGTTCCCAACCCTTTTTGTAGGCAATAAGCAGAGGAGCGGGGTTGAAGTTCGGGCGGAGAAATCGCTCCCGCAGCACTCTTTTTAGCCGAGTTTTAAGCCAATCGTTTTGGCGCTATATAGTTTTGGACGTATCGGTACATGTGAATTAAACTTATAAGACACATGCATCGTTGCAATCAATTAATTTGAAAACGGCTAATGAGAAAGGGTTGGGTTTTATGGGTCAAGACGATGATGTTGAGCTAAGAAAATATCGAATTGATATAGGGGCTTATGGAAGCATCTGCGTTGAGGCACCTACCAAAAAAGAGTGCTTGGAGCTTTTCAAGGAAGTTACACGAACGAGGCGTGACTCAAAGATAGATGAAGCACTAAGATAACTTGATTATATTGTACACCCCTTGCAGATTCTGTGCTTGAGCTGCTTCGATATTTGTTGTCAAAGAAGGAAGGTTCATTTTAACGTGTTAGTTCTTTGGGAGGTGGAAAGAGAAAAATAAATTTGGTTCCTTTTCCGAAATGCTAACTTTAGGTCTTGTTCAACCGTCTTTTGTTTCTGTTGAAAAAAACAAACAAGTACTTTCAGCCTAACAATGAAAACTAACGGTAACCGTACGCATGGAAAGCATTTCTATCCGGCAAAGATCTAGTAATTTCTGAGTACAAAGAAAAAGGTTCACGCACAATCCATAAACCCTAATTCGCTTTTTTGCCCTACATGCGCTTTGTTGGTACAGGTTGTAGTCACATACCTCTATATTCAGAGGAACATTCTTTTTTTAAAGATGATTATGGAAATGACACTTAAATGCCCAATGTGCACGGAAAAATTAGCTAATCCAAACGAACTAAGGGCGCATAGATTGCACGCTCATAAAAGTATTTATTGTTTAATTACAAAAACAATCTAATTAGCTATTGATTGCTTTTTAGGTTTTTTCCCACGTTATCGTTACATAGCGTAAGCGTTCTACTAAATCACCTAAAAAGAAATTTTGATTAATAAATAATGATTTTAGCCCTGAAAGATTTTCAGCTAATACTTTTGATCGGCAACGAGAACATTTTAAAGTTTATATGTTTGAAAAACCACAAATTATTGTAGGAATTTTTATGGAAAAAACTTCTAATTTGGTGGAAAAAGCTAGTCACAGTATAGAAAAAACTACTGAAACAATGGCGAGTCTTGTTTTGTCAGTTATGGATAAACTCGCTGGCAAAGAATCAGATATGAAATTAAGTTTTGATGACCTAACAGTTGAAGTTGGAATGATGAAAGCAAAATTAAACGGCTCAATTGTTCTAAACATCGTTTACTCAAAAGATGCTGAAGAAGCCAACAATTCAAAGTAAATGCGCACTTCAACAATAAAATTGGTCTTACACTTATTTGAAAAAGCAAGTCTAATGAACTAGCTAAACCATGAAAAAGTTACCTGTTTAGCGAGTAACCAATTATGTTATTGGTAGCGATTGTTCAAATGGTTTATGATATTCAAGTATTCGTGGCGCAAATCATCTGTTTTTTCTTGAATATGCGATCAACTTTGTTTGTCGTTTAGTTCTGGGGTTCGCTGCGCAATCATATCCCACCCTTCCGCAACAGCGCTTTTTATGAGCGGCTTGATGCTTGCAAACACCTGCGGAGGCATAAACATCATCCAGCCTCTCGTAACTGTTACTCGGTCGTTAAGGTCAAGCAAGGGAAACATCAACGCAATCGCCGCGGGGAACCGATCAGACGGAATCTTACTCGACATGATTCCACCGATCGCAACTTGTTGGCTTACCGTTGTTTTCTCTCTTAGAATCGGGTAGAGGTGGGCGTCTTCTTTGTCTAAATGAATCCGCAGGTGCGAATTTAGAACCGCCGTAGCTCTGGATGCAATTAGTGGGTCAGGTTATTTTTGTAGCTTCATTGCTTCCAGTGACTCGACCATTTTGTCGAGTTCGCCATGATCCATCAAGTACGCCCTAGCTACGAGTGGTGCCACGTTGTCGACCGCTGGAAAGACAGCTGCTTCTTCGCCCCTTGCATGATAATCCAGGATTTCATCCATGGAATGTAGTCTATCCAAAACAGGCGTAAGATTTCCGCCGCTACGTGCAATGTCTAAGACTGAAGAATCGATCTCCGTAATATCTCGGCGGAATGCATTATGAAAACACAGAACTACATCTATAGGACTTGACAACTAAAAAACTCCATTATAGATAAACGATAGATCGGGTTATTAATGTTCCTGACGCTCATTTGATTTTAGTTGGTAACAAGGTTATTAGTAATCTAAACTATTCATCAATACAATGGTAGTTTTATGGCAAGAAAAAAACTCAGCCAGGAAAATCAAACCACAAAAATTGAAGGTGGCCCTCTGCCAAACAAGTCGGATCGAGAAACTAAAATCTTAAACGCCATGGCTAACACGAGCGTTCTGCTTATGAGTACTATGATGGGTGCATTTACAAGTGTCAATACTTTGAGTATTGAAATTTAAGTTCACTGTTGCCCACTCATCTAGGCTTGTTATTTGTTGGGCTAACTTAATAGTTTTACCGAGACTAACTCAAAGCTTTTATGCTTACTCGGTTGAATAAGAAACGGTTAAGAGTCACTCACAAAAGACCTTTCTCCAGTAAAATGTGAACAACCCTTAATCATGGCCCGCCGTCTGTAAACGACGCGCCATCACCCTTCTATTTCGCGGTTCCTGCTTTTGTTAGGAAGGCATCGATTAATTTGAAGTCGTCTTGTAAGGGTTGCATGTTTTTGCAGCGGTGAATAAGGACGCTGAAGTTGTTTAGTTTGGTGCCTGTTTCTAGGTAATTGTTGATTATTTCGCGTTCTTTGTCTGTTAATAGTCTTTTTCGCATGCTTTTACTATTGCAGTACGGCTATATTACTATTACTATTAACATATTGCTATTGTAGCAACAACCTTATAAGATAGCATTGCTACAGTAGTTATTGAGATCGGATTAAAATGGAAACAATTTCACAAGAACAAAAAATTGAGTTATTCAAACTCTGCGCTAACATCAACTGCATCGATAAAGACGGCATGGTTTACTGTTATTTTCATATGGAGTGGCGCTGGTGCGATGGAACTAAGTGTCCCCCATCAATACGCGAGAACCGTGCAGATCAGGGATGGTAATTGATATGGCAACAAATCAAGAAAGAGAAAAATTAATCATCTCAAAAACCCATCTCTATAACCATTATGTCGCTGTAGAAGGCGCGATAGGTGATTGGGCTTGCTACGTTGGTCAACGTTCAGATTCAGATCAAAAAGTTCGAGATTACGGCGACAAAATCAGTGAATCTGAAGCAAGAGATCTATTCCCAGAGTTTGAACATCTCACATGGAGGGCTTAATCATGAAGGTTTCAATGGAGCTTTATGGTGAACGAGCCAAAACCGTCGCTAAAGAATTAAACTTACAATACAGCAACAAAACCGCCACAGTACCAATGACGGCACACTTCACTTACCGCGACGTAGAAGGCCACACCGTAATCGCAGCGGAGTTCACAAGCAACGAACCCCAAAAGAAAATAGAGAAGTCACCCGAGCAAGCAAAGAAAGAATCATTAGAGCTTGAAGCGGAAGCTGCACAGTTACGCGCCGAATTGAAGAGTTTTATGGAGGTGAAAGCTTAATGACAAAATACACAAAAGAACAAATCAACAACATCCTAAACCTTGAAGGCTGGCTCAAAACCCAAATCGACGTCTTCAACCTCTACGCGGTCCTCACAATCGGCGTCTCAAATAACTTTAAGGAATGGGAAGTTAAACAGAAAACCTACAGCGAAAAGCCACTATCCATAACTCTTGAGGACTTTGCCGACTGCACATCAAAGGCAGCCGTCAAAAAACAATTCAAGAAAATCATGGCGAAAGCTGTTTCCGCTGCAATGTTCCCAGGAGACAAGGTTTTTGACTTGTAAGTTCTGGGAGCGTTGTCTCTCCCGGTCAGGCGTTAAGGCCCTATGCAGTACAGACGGCAAACAATGCAAAGTTTACACTGAAATCCAGAGAATAGAACGCATAGACAAATCGTTGCGCTTAATCTTCTAAGGAGGTGAATGTTAGAACCATGAAAACATTAACAGTTAGTTTAAGCGATAGAAAACTCCGAGACCTAAAACAAAGAGCTAAAGAAATCGGAATAACCCCCGATGAGATGGTAGCCGAATTAATTCGGGATCATATCACAGGCACGTTGCTCATAACTGTAGAACGCTAAGCCTTAAGCCTTCATTTCAATCTTCCCTTTTTTAAAGTTCTACCCCGTGAGCTTCGAGAAACCGCTCGATAAACTGTTGGAAACTCTCGGTTGGTGTATAGGGAATCTCGTTAAAATAGCTCTGAAAAAGATATAAGAAAAAAAAGAAAGATTTTTGTTTAGTATAGTTTGAACCAGATTCCGCCTGTGCCGTCATAATTTCTTGCAAATGCTAATAGTGGATGTGTATCGGTTATGGCAACTTGGTAAGCTGCCCAGCCGTCATTTGATGCGCCTGGATATAGCGAACTTCTCAGGTCGGGTGTTGGTGGAACTGTAGAAGTGTAAGTGTATGTCACTCCATTCTCTGATATAGCGTCAAAGAATACTGGAGAGACATCGTATTTGGTGTCTGCTGTTGGTCCTGAGAGATATTCGAAACGGATTTTGACAAGGATGTATTCGTTGCCTGTGGTTGGTGCGGAGTTGAACATGTTCGCTGCATGTATGCGTGTCCAGGCTTCTGTGCCTCTGATGGTTTCTAAAAGTGTTACTCTGGCGTTGTATGTTCCGCTTAGCCAACTATATTGGATTGTTAATGGCGTTGCTGTTGGTGCTGGGTTTGATCGTGCATATCCAACTGATGGTGTGGGGATTGGTGTTGGGGATGGTGAAGCGGTAGGAGTTGGTGACGGTGAAGCGGTAGGTGTTGGAGATGGAGTTGGGGAAGCTGTCGGGGTTGGGGTTGGAGATGAAGTTGGTCTTGGCGTTGGAGAAGGAGAAGACGTTGGCGTTGGAGAAGGAGAAGACGTTGGCGTTGGAGAAGGAGAAGGAGTTGGAGTTGGAGAAGGCGTGAGTGTTGGAGTTGGTGCGGCTGTAGGAGTTGGGGTTGGAGTTGCTGTTGTTGTAGGTGGGTTGGTTGCTGTTGGGTTTGTTGTAGGTTGAGGCGAGTTTGTGGGTCTTGTTGTCGGTGCCGCGGTTGCTGTAGCAGTTGACGTTGGTGTTGGTATAGATGTTGGATTCAGCGTTGATGTTGGAGCGGGAGTTGGTGTAATTGTTGGGGTCTCATTTTTTTGGAGGGTTAGATAGTAAGCTCCCGTTGCGGAAGCGGCTGCGATTATGGCAATTAAAACTATTGTTATGAGTAAGAGCTGTTTTTTCATGTGTTTTTTCACCTCATTCTCTTTGTTTCCATGTTGTATTTAAGTTATAGTTTCAAGATGAATTGCTCGAATTTCTCGGCTTTTTCTGGGTGCCGTTGTCTTAAGCGGTCTTCTCTTAGAGCTTTATGCAGCACCGACGGCTCAACCTGTAAAATCCATGCGGAGATTCAGAGAATAGAACACATAGACAAACCATATGTCCTTGATATTCAAAGAACTTAAAAAGGAACGATTAATACACTAAGTTTTCTGTTTTTCCAACTCTTGTTTAAGATGATAAAGTGAATAGTCTATAGCATGACTTACGTCCTTAAATTTACGCTCTTTTATTTGTTCTTGGATCCAATCGTAAACGTCTTTTGAGATGGTTACCGTTCGCCTGATTTTTGGCATAGCTTTTGATTCTGTAGTCATTGCCTTATAACCCTTGTTAATCCTGAATACATACTCATACAACTACACCACAAGTCTTATAAACGGTTCAATATAATATCGTTACATAGCAAACGTTAACCTTGATTGAAAGAGAGTGAGAAAGAAATGTTGAAACAAAAAACCCAAACTGAAATTGAATTAGCCCCCGGACAATTTAAAGACGAAAAAACAGGCCTTATCTTCGAAAAAGTAACCATCAACCTACCCGTAAACATCGTTGATTACTATCGGATGGTAGCCCATTTCAACCACACATGGGAGTTAGAGACAGATATGATAGTTAGCGACCTCATTGAAAAATTAGAAGCTGATTTTGAAGGACGACAAGGCCCAGACTGGAAAGAAATATTTAATCTTTACCCTGCACTTGAAAAGTTAGCAAGCAAATAGAGAGACCCTTAAACCTTCTTTCTTTTCTTTTTCTTTTTTAGGGTTTAATTGGGGTTTGGCAGCCACAACTTAGGCATTTTCCCTGTGAATCAACATTTAACTCAACCTCCTGCATCGGAATAGGTAAGAAACCGTCAAAGGTTCCAAAGATAACAGCACCCAAAACCTCTGCATTTACAATATAGTAAGTTTCAGTCTGGATTGGGTTCTTGCAGTCTGGACACAACCAAACAGAACTATCCCCGTGTGTCATTATCCTTTGCAAAATGAAGAATCTTAAACCCTCTTCCTGGGCTATTTGCTCCATACAAGAAAAATAGGTTTCAGCATCCGGATAAATGATTGGCTGCAGAGGGTTAACACCTGTCGGCGTGTCCGGACCTAAGTTTTCAACAACCCACCGACACCAACCGCGAAAAGTTTCTAAGGGTGCGCCTACCTCAAAACTGTTTATTACCTGCAGAAAAACGCCGTTTTCCTTCCATGCCTTCGCGTTCTCAAAAACGTATTTGCTATCAATCTTTGCGTTGGCTCGATAAAATTCTGGGTCTCCATGCGTTTTAAAGCTCAGTCTTACCGCGTCAATGTTTCTGGAAAGTGTGTCAATCGTGGCACGGGAAAGCAAACCATTTGTTGAAAGCATGTTAACGCCTCCGACGTTATGGCAGAGCTCCGCAGTTTCAGATACCCAAGATAGATTAATTGCGCATTCTAAAACAGCAAAATGAAGGCCGCGGCATCCAGAGTTAACCATGATATCGACGGTTTGGCTTGGAGAAACCCGTCGATATGTAGACGGTGCCGTTATGTCAAAAGGTGCGTTTTCACTGTTTTGTGCAGGAGCTCCTGTTAGGAAAGGTCTATTTTTATGGTAGGGTTTGACGTTACGTAGTCTTTTTCCACTGTAGTTTTTGGCGTACCAGCAATGTAGACAGCGAGAGTTGCATCCGGGTAATTGCACAGTTAAGAGGGTGGTGCCTAGGTGAAAAAAATAGTTTCCATAACAAGTCGGAAAAAGGGCTAGCACAGCGCCGTATTGTTCGATGAATAGTTTTTCGTGATCGTTAATGTACAAGCCACAGTAACCACGTTGATTTAAATTTAAAACGCAGGAACGAGGGCAAATTCCACATTGCACTCTAGAGCCTGAGAGCTTATCATAAAACGGCGCTTCTTTTTTAAAAACTGCCATCCAACTTCACCAATAACTTTGGTGTTTTTGGTGACTTCAAAAAACCTAATAGTTTGTGGATTGCCGCTGTTTCTTTTCCGACAATTACCCTCTCTTCACCTCTCGGTTTCGGCGGCATCCACACTTTTCAATTTAACGTTAAGTAAAAAGTTACATTTGAAAATAAAAAAAGTTAAAGAAAAAAACTTGTTGATGTTTAGTAGGGCCTTGTTATTCTGCCTGAAGCATCCACAGTGAAAGATTGTGATTTTCCAACTGATGCAGATACGCGAGGTGCTTCTTTGAGCTTTTCTGCGACTGGCTGCTCAACTTGGCAAAGGCAAATATGACTTTCAACTAGAAAATGTTTGTCGGCGAAAGGTATAGCTTTTACTTGTTTAATCCATTGCTCTAAAGATTCCGTGTTCTTGAATGTTAATGTGTAGTCTGGGCTAGAACTGTATCCAATTCCTTGCTTTATGGTTGGGTACTCAATATTTTGTTTTTCTGACATGTTTTTTCACCTCAATTAAACTTAAGAAAAGAAATCAAGGGTTTAGACTTCGCTCTTTTATCTGTTTTGCCAAAACCTCAGCGGAACTCAAACCAAATAATTGATTTCCGATTGGTGCGCTTGGATTAAATTTGTTTGGTTCGCCTGTATCTCCCATCTTACGTCCCAGTAAAGAATTTCCGATGGTTAATTTGTTTTGAGAAGTTAATCCAGCTGTCGAGTTCGCGAGGGATTCTTGGCTTTGTTTGCGGCTTGCAATAGATTTTTTGAATTGTTGAAGCTGTGGCAGAGTCCACTCTTGGTTTTCGTTGGCGAGTTTGTCGGGGAAAAGTTCAGTTATTAATGCTTCTTTTTGTTTTTCGCATTCGGGGCATTTTTCATGTGTGCTCATGGTAGTTTCATCTAATTACTTTGGTTACTATTCGTTAAGCGGGATAGCTCTAAAAAAGATATATCTTTACATTTCAGCGGATTCATCAAACTGTTTTTCTGTGCCGGCGTAAAGATAGCCGTCATGGTGCGTGTTGAATGAGCAACCGCCGGCTGCAAAACATCTGATTCTAACACCGTCCTTTGGTCCCAAATAGTTATAAACGAGGTATTTAGCGCCGTGGAAACTGCAAAAGTGGTGTCCTATTTTTCCCTGCTTCCCAACATCTAATTTACAGATTGCCCTTGCGTGCCGTATTTTTCGTTTGCCAAAACGTTGAAGAAGAAGCTGTTTCTCGTCTTGATCGTTTGAAAAATAGTATTGCATTGCCTCTTTGAGTTCTGGACCTGTTAGATAGGTGGGTGCGCGTCCTTGCTTTGTTCTTGGTTTGCCGCTTGAATTATACTGGATCGTTGAGGCTTCAATTGTGGCATGGTTGCTTGAATGTGAAAAATCAAGAAGTAAGGTCTGCCTCATAGCTCTCAGAAAATTTGGTTTTTAACTGAGACTTAGCGGCCAGCCGTTGAGGTGTTTTTTATAGGTACGTTCGCAGGTCTTGAGCCAATAGTAAGTTTTTGAGTCAAGAACGTATTTTCCAAGCACTGCAGCTTTAAATTCCAATTCTTCCTCGGCGTCGGAAACGATTGATTCAGAGTATTCTGGGTCGGGAATCTTTTTTTCATCTTCTAAATGTGTGATAAAAGCGCCGATTGAATAACTGTAGTCGGGGAAAAGCTGGAATTCCACTTGCCAATCAAGCATGTCCGGCTGACTGTTGGGGTCTACAGCGTACCGCTCTAAAATTGCTTTTACTGCTTTGTAGATTACTTTGAGTTCTGCTTTGCTCCAGTTCCTTGAGTTCCGAACAATCAAGAAATACCGTTCTAATTGAGGCGTTGAAACAGTTTGATGATAACTCTTTTTTGTAGCTCTCAAAGTTTTTCGATGAAGCAGAAAAAGTCCTCTAAGACTTTTCGGTGTTAAAAGATAGAGTCAAAAACACTTTACAAAGTAAAGTGTAGTATACAAAGTAAAGTTGGCAGTTAAGAAACTGTTTTAGTCTCTTGGACATCCCAGAACGACGCGACGCCGTATCTCTCGGGTTCCCAAACCTCAATTTTCTTGCAGCCAAGGCTTCGCCAATCATCTATAATCGCAAGCACACCTTTCACAGTATTAGTTCTTGCTCTAATCGGGTGGCCGCTACTATCTATACAGTTTAATCTATATTCGCCAAATTGGGCTAAATGTTTTTTGACGGATTGATTGATGGGGTTTCGATATTTTGTTGTTTGTGGTGTCATGGTTGATACCTAAGATTCTATGCATAGATTCTCTCTCCCCTCGTTTGTACTCTAACTTTCCCTCATTTGTTACCTTGATGCGCCGCGTTGAATCGCTGCATAAACTCGGCCCCCGACTCAACAACTATGTAAGGCACTATACTGTTTCTTCTCGGCGTTAACAAGTCATATTCGCGTAGAAAAGCCAAGTCTCGTTCAACGGTCCAGCGGCTAACCTGCAAACTCTCAGCGGCTGCACCTACACTAAACCGCTTAGCCGTATTCCACAACGCAATCAATCTTTGACGCCGACGTTGCACCCTAAAGCTCGCAGATTTTTTTTCTGTTGGAACCGTGTATTCTGTTCTTGAAATTATCCGGGGCTTGTTTGCTTCAGTCAATTTCTAACTCTCCAAGTGTTGCATTCTGTTGCATTTTTGAAACCTCAATGCCCCTGAAATGTCCCTAAACTCGTAAATTCTCGCAGTTTTTAACATATCTTTGAGACAATCAATTCGGCTTATTCTGCAACAAATAGAGCAAACAACAAACCACACAAACCCACAGTGTAAGTTTTTGTCAGTTTTTCTCTGAAAGTGTAGGAAAATGTGGTGAAAAAGTGATGTTTAGTAAACTTTCTAAAACTGGATAATTGCACGTTTTGTAGCATCTAATTACTGTTTACCTGAAAGTGTTGCATTCTGTAGCATTCAAAAACTTAGCGTTTTTTAGCGTTTCGTTGTAGGTGTCGGGTTTTGTCGGTTTTCTGCAGGTGTAAGGATTTGTTCACTTTTCTATGAACCCGTAACTGTAAGGGACAAATGTATTATGGCAAAAATGACATTGTTATTCGCAGTGAGCAGGAAGTATAGCATGCTTGGCCTTTGTACCCCTCTGCCAAGAAGTATAATTAGCCTCCAAAGCTTCCTGCTCTGCTCTGCAGATCTTCTAATTGCAACAACAAAACTTAAGCTTCCATTATTGGCGCCTCTTCTGGGAACTCATGCATCTCAGGTTGCTTAACTATGAAGCCTTTGCAGTCACATGCCCAGGCGCTATCAGCCTTCATTAATTCGGGGTCGCCTCCCATAGCAAGCATAGGATGTTGACAGCCGACGGTATGGAAGCGTCCACAGTCGCCACAAACACGGCTAGAAGTTTTGCTTTGTTCCGTGGATAACACTTTATTTAGTGAATCTGGTTTAATTATGTGTTTGGTATTAGTTTCAAGCTTATTCTCGTTTTTTGGCTCTTGTTCAGGCTTAGAAACAATTACTTCCACGGGTAGCGTTTCACCGACAATAAATTTCTTGATTTCATTAAGGGGTTTATTTACAGTAGATTCTCCAATTGTAAAAAATTCTATAGTGGTTACTCCTTTCAAAGTAATTGTTTCTAACCACGAATCAAAGTCTTTTTCGAGTTTCAGCTTTAAATCTATTTCTGTTTCTGAAATTAAACGACTTTCACTAAATTTTAACGGGTAATAGGTAGCTTTCCGTTTATCTGTTACATCTTCGCCTTTCTTGATTTGTACCCAACCTAAACGGTTAAGGCGGTTTAACCAAGCTCGCACAGTATTGTCGCTTATGGGATTGTTGGTTCTTTCTTCGCCTTTATTGTATGCTTCTATGAATGCTTCAAGTCTTGCGCCTACATTTTGGTTTTCTACATAGTTATGGTAGAAATCAAGTATTTTTTTGTCTGTGCCTGTTTTGGTTGTCTGCTCAATTAAATCGAATAGTTGTTTAGCTTCTTTCACATCGGCCAAAGATGTTACGATGTAACGTTGGTTTTCTATCGTTATTATGGGACGTTGATAGAGCTTAAACAGAGTACATGCCTGCAGTAGTTGTGTGAAGTGGTCGAAGTCTCTCATGTCTCGGGTTACGTTGCTGTCGAATAATTCTTCAAGGTTTGGGAATGGATTAACTATTTTGAGTTTTTGGTTATTCACTAAGTCTCGTATATTCATGATTAATGCTTTGATTAGGTCCTTAATGCTGGAGTCGTTGAAGTCCCAGGGGAAACTACGTTTTTTGTTAATTACTTGTTTTGCCGCTTTGATTTTTGGTTTGTCGCTGGTTGGTGTAGCGGTGAAGGTTCTTGTCGCAAATTCCTCGATGTAGGAGCTATCAACTGAAAGGAATATTGCTGTAGGGTGTCCTTCTAACATTGTTGTGTGATTTTGTCCTTTGTCGTCAACGTAGCGGTGAGGTATTCTGGGGGCATCATGGCTTAGGGTTGTTTTGAACATGTCAAAGGTTTCAAAACTGACTTTGTCAAGGAAAACTAAGATTTTACCGTTTAGTTTTACGAGGTGATAGCTGTTTTTGACTTTGTCATCCCATGCGGTCTTATTTATTTTGTATAGTTTTATTTCGTCTTCAAATTCTTCAGGTGTAAAATCGCCTTTTTTTGGTCTGATTGGGGCGTCTTCTAAGTCTAATAACTCGTCGTTTCCCGTCATTAATTGGCCGTGCTCGTGGCTGATTACTTTTGGAGATTGACTTCCAATTAATATGACGTCTTCTTTTGGAAAATAATCTGTTGTTGACTTTGCTCCATAGGTTTTGCCAGCGCCGCTTTCAGCTTTTAAAGCGAGGTTTAACGCTTCGATGTATGTGCTTAGCCCAGAAAAGAAAACTGCTAAAATTACGTGGTTGTCGTTTTTGACGGTTTTGTTGATGTCTGCTAAGAATGTCTCTATGTTTTTGGGGTCTGTAGCTAATTGTTTTAGAGCGTCAAGGTTTTCAGGGGCTATGTTACAAGAGTCCACTGTCATTTCTTTGTGATATTTAACCTGGTTGGTTTCGGCTTCTATTTGCTGTAGTTGCTCTGAAAGGCTTGGTTTGTTGCTAAATATATGTTCATCCCAGCCTTTGATTACGGTTTCAGAGGAAACGTTTTTTTGTTTTGCTATGTAGTTTACTGCTTCTTCGAGGATGTGTTGGAGGTCTGCTTCTGACATTGACGGTTGACATTTTTCGTTAAATCGGTGGAGTTCATGGTTTGTAACGTCTAACCCGGTGCCTTTGCCGAGTAAATGGTCTGCGTATCGTAGTGCTTTATTGTGGCGTTCACCTTCAGAGACTCCCTTGAGCATTTGTTCGGCTGTGATTTTTTGGCTGTTATTGCCGTTGTCTTCTTCTATGAAGGGTTTAACTGCATTCATGAAGGATGCGTATTCGATTTTTGCAAGGGGTAGATTGTTGCTTACCGTATACATGCCTGTTTTCTGTTCGTTTGTTTCGCGGTCTTTGTAGGATATAATAGTGCCTGGCGCGACTAAGTATTGGTTGTAGGCTCTGATTTCACCCATTGCTTTTAGTCTGTTTTTCTCGTCGTAAACTCCCGGGATATGGAGTGTTTTGTTTGGAACTTGCTCTTCAGAAACGATGTAGTAGCGGTGGGGTAAACCGCGGCGTGGCGAGGTGACTTCGAAGGTTGCTGGGAGTGCCTTGCTGATTCCTCGATACATTTCTTCTGCGTCGGTGTCTATGAGTACAAGGGATTCTCCGCTGCATATTCCCCAGCGTGGATAGCTGGCTAAATCATCGGGTCCGTAAAGGTTGTTTTGCCATTCCTTCTCGAAAGCAGCTTTGTTCTCTGCAACCTTGAGAAAACGTTTGGTGTTTAAGTCGGCTTGTCTGAGTCTTTGCATTAAGATGTCTTGCTGTTGGTTTGGTGTTGGTGTGGCGGTGCTGTTAGTTATGGCTTGTTGTATTTGTTCTGTCTCGATCATGGTTGGCGCGCCTTATTTATTGCTCTTTGGAAGTCATCCGGCGTTAATTCAAGAATAATTTGTAGGTAGTCCCAGCAGGAAAAATCGCCGAATCGCCAGCATGTTTTACAGTTGTTTGGCTCCTTTGGCGAAAACAGGTGGTTAGGATCTGCGCATGAAGGCACTGAACTGGGGCTGTTAACGCGAAACTCAGTTTTTGACTTTTCAGTCATGGTTTTCACCTTTGCGCATCGGTGTTTTCTTTTGGGTCGCCCTTCATGATCCATAGTCGCCCTGAGCTAACAGTGTGGTAAATAATTTTTGCGTCTGCAAAATCGTTTTCCAAAACCCCCAGGAATCGTCTAAACTCCTGTTCGGTCATGAGGGTTACTAAACCGCATGTTTGGCGGACTCTTTTTAGGGGAACAGTTGGTTCCTCTTCATTTGAATTGTATAGACTAAACTTATTCATATCTTGTATCTTCTGAGCCTTGTGGCTCTGTACACTTTGGTTTTAATTATTTGGTGATTTTCCCCATTTAGTCGTTTTAGACGCATTTTTAAAGAGGCTCCCGCTTGACTCTGTTAAGCGGTTGTTTCTATGGTGTTTATTCATGTTTTGGGTTGGCTGTTTTTTTGTTGCTCTCGAATAATCTATGGACGAGTTTTTGTGGTGCAGTCTGTGCGCTTGCCTTGTAAAAGTTTAATTAGTGCTTGCGTTATCTTATTCTGCGTTACCAAAAACAGTAACGGCTTGAGTCTTGATGTCTGAACACTCAAAAACTGACCGCCAAAGAAAAAGAATGTTTGATAATCGTAAGAAGGCCCGGCGTTGTCTGGATAAGTTAGCGGAAATTATTCAAGACACTTATGATTCAACTGATAACTCTACAGTGGAATTTGCCTTAATGTTCAACGACCCAATTATGGCACACAAAGTTCAACAGATAATTTTGCCTGTTGTAAGCGTAGGAGTATCGTATAATCCTTTGAAACTTGGCAAATATGCACCCCTGAGCGTTTCAAATGAGAAAATAGATCTTAAATATCAAAATGTGTGGGTGCATCTTAGTAAGTTGGGTACGTGGGACAGAACAGTTGCTAAGTTTCCACCTGCCACTATTCGAAGTGCTGTTAGACAGATTTTAGAACGTGATCCCTCTGACTCATTGGACTTGTCTGTAGAATTTGAGCATCTAAGAGAATATGATACTATCGAGTCTTTCATAGAATGGTTAGAGTTTGAGAAAAAAATCAGACGGGATTTCAATAAATGGGCTTATAATTCTGAGTTGCAACGTTTAGAGACGGAAGCGGAATACTTCAATATGGTTATTCTCTCTAAATATGAGTATGATCGACTACGTCGTCTTGAGCATGATTTTAATGGTAAAAATAAGCAGGCGGTTGCTGTTCCTTCAATAGTGAAGGGTTAAGCCTATTTTTGCTCTTTCAGTTTTTCCCGTACTATTTGGAGTTGTTTTTCGAGTTTATCGGCTTCAGTTCTTAGCCATGCTTCACTTTCTCGTGATTGTTTTGCAAGTGGTGATCCTTTTGCTTCCAATTTAGGCGCCGTTTCAGCATGCAGATCCCGTGCGCGGATGTAAACATTCACTTGTTTTTCAGCAAGTTCAATCAATGGGCCAACAGACCCTTTAAAACCTATGAATTCTTGTCTTAAAGCTCGAAACTCCTTATCTTTGTTTGTTAGATCCTTGACTAAAGCCTCAACAATTCTATTATTGGTATCAATTTTAATTTTTAACTCTTCCAACTGTTTGTTTGCTGCAGTTACACCGATAACGGCTGAAATATTGAGGTAGTCGTTGTACACGATGGGGTATTTTTCTTCAATTTCGGATTGTAAAGTTTGCAAATAAGTTGAGTCCGAAAGACCGATGCTTTTACCCATTAAATACTTTATTTGGAATTGGTTAAAACTGCACCGTGAAAGCCGAGACATCAGCCATTTTCGGATGTTGTGAAAGCGTAAATTTCCAGTCGTTTTAAGCCCTGCCTGCTCAGCTAAACGATAAAGCATTTTTTGTACTCCATCAGCAGTAATAGGGAAAAGCCTTTCGTCACTGTCTTTGCGTACCTGTAAGTATTTTGTTAACCATTCAATTGCTAAAGGATTCAAAACGCAAAACCTTGCTTTCCCTGTCTTTTGACGTGTGTTATTGAAGAAAATGAACTTGTCACCGTTTTGGATAGCATGAGCTAAACGATTTTCAACGACTTTTCGGTCCTGTTCCTCTAAAAAGGCGCTAATTTCCCAGCCTTCACTAACAGCCGTTGCTAAAAGCGCTTTCTCAAAAGTGTCTCCAACATCAAACAAAAGCTTGATGTCTCCATTACTAAAAATATGTGAATTTGTATCGGATTCCAAGTTCACTAGTTGACCTTTTCTAAAATCGACTGTTTTGTCGATGCTTATCAAGTAGCTCCGAATTGCCGTAATAATGCTTAAGATTCCGTTGTTTTTACAACCTTTTTCTACCTGTTCACGCTGATAATTCAAAAACAATTGTTTTATTTGCTTAACATCCATATCCTTCAAATCTTGAGTGGTTGTATGTGTTGATTGTAAAAAGCGTACTATTCTGCTTTCATACTGTTTTTTAGTGCTTGCTTTAGCAAATTCGTTCAACCATGCAACGACTGAAGGCTCATCTAATATTTTCATTTCTTCAATTCCAAATTTAGCACGAATTATTATTTTCTCAAGCTTCCACTAGAACATAAGGTAGGGGTTCATATAAACCTTGTTAGATTCCAATAGTTCTGCTATTAGCACTTACAAATTTAATGGTAGATGCAACAAGCGCGATGGCTTCAGGAATGGCAGAAGCAATGGGCGGAAAAGAAGTCCAAGACAAAGTCAGCCAAGAAATCAAACAAGGGATTCCTGAGGTTAACCAAAAAGTTAAAGCAATGATTTCGGACATAAGAAGAGACATTTGCGCCCAAATGAGGGAAAAGAGGCAGGAGTTCGAATCGCTGCTTTCTGATCCAACGTTTGATGTTGGACCGAGAATAATTGAAAAATACGACTTTAAGCTACCAAAACTGACGGAAGAAATCGACGACAATGCGCTGTCTCAGTATTCGTAGCTGCTGTTAAGTGAGGATGTAGGTTTTGCCAAGATGTTTAAGGAACGGCTGAATGGATTGGTTCCCTTCCTAAACCTGATGAAGCAAGCAAACGGAAAACTTGAAAATATAGATCTAAGATTATTCAACATGTAATTTCATTCTGTTCACATTCGGTTTGCCGCAATAACTCATAACTAATCATCCCTATAGAAAGTTTGAGCTAAACAACTTGCCCGAAATCTGTAAAGAAAATGTTATAAGCCTTGTACCTTCAATGTGGATTGAAGGTGGAAACAAATGAACCGCAAAGAGGCAATAACTCTACTAAGCGAATTAGGCGCTAACCAACTTGTTTGTCCAAGTTTTGTTATTCTTGAACCAGATAAAATAGGTAGTTATCAATTGAAAATAGGGGGCAGCTATAACCTTCATGAAATTGGAAATTTTCTTAAGAGCCGGTTTTCAGTGGAAGAGATTAGAAATTTCTTGGTTATTTATTCACCGTAGAAAAGGAATAAAATCTCTTTTTTAAAAAACCTTAGGGGTCCCTGTATTGATTCATCTATAAAGGCGGTTTCCTCATTAGAAAAAGTTTTTTTATAATTTTAAATAAATAAACTCCATGTCGAAAATAAAGGACAATCCGCAGAATTTTTATCAATAACCATTAAACGCTAACAAGTGGACAGGTTGAGAAGGGGAATGTTCCCCTTGCCCTGTCTGAGAAGGTCTTCTTTCTCCTTAAACAAAAGGTTGTCTGTAAGGCATAAAAGGCATGTTTCAAGATTGGCAATATATCAAAAATTTAGAAGAAGAAAAAACGAATTTCACAGAGGCTTATTTTTTTCCGATTTTTATTTCCGTTAGAATAGTTAGAATTTTTTAGTTAGCATCTTAATTTGGCTGTCAGAGTAGGTTTTAAGTGCCCTCAACCGTTTAGTGAGCTCGTTTCTAATGTCTTCATCTTTTTCTTTTTTCAAAGCTCTATGCAAGAGTTTATTGGCAACTTCCAAGCTGCTTTCACCAAAAACCTTGCCGAAAATATGTGATGGCTTTCCCAACGACGCTGTTGCTTGAGGAAGAATGCAGACAAAGTTTAGAGGGTACTGTTTTGATTTGTCCAGATCTACCACTACTACTTGAACTTCCGTTTTCCTTGAGTATTCTGATCGTCCACTATGTTTCTTAAGTAGGTATAGACTGGGCATCATGATTATTTTCATCCTATTCTTCTTAGACCCCGAACAAGATCGAGGCATACTTACACTGCTCTTAACTCAATCTTAAACTAGTGTGTGTAATGTCACACTACCACAAACGATGTAGCTGCCTGCATTACTGAAAATAAGGCCATTTAAGCCTGATTTGCTGCTGGTGTTCGATCCAGATTTTGTTAATTCGGTTGATTTCTATCTAACTAGAAATAAAAGGACCGATTACAAATTCACTGATGATCTAAATGTAAAACTGGACGATCGTTGATTCAGATGGGAGCCTCTTTTCAAGGGGAAAACACGATTATTACGCAATCCTTGTCCGAGGAATCCCTGAAGAGCACCCAAAACTACTTCCAACTCTGTCAAAGGATGCAGAAAACGTTGTCGAATGGCCTTCAGAGGCATTGCGATATATCAGAGACAACTACATTCCAAAGGATAGATTGATTCTTTTTTTCGCAGCAATTAACCGGGCACAGGTGAGAGGATTTTTTGAAAAGAAGAAAAATGGAATCGTGAAGAAGGGTTATAGTGCCCGCATTCGGTTGTTTTTTGAGTTATGTTCAACCTCAGCTAGTTCCAAAGCCTCCATTATAGGCGGTATATAGTTTGCAAATCTCCCTCGCAAACCTTTCTTGAGTCCATACCATCCGCCCCCTGGGTTTTTTGGTGACCTCCCCCAAGCTTCAACAGTTCCCTCTTCAGCGGGTTTCTGCTCGTCAGCGCTACCCAGCGGCATCCATTCCCCTTTTGCCTTTAGCATCTTATGCAAATCATCCAAGGCACGAAGTTGATACTTAAGCTCCGTTTTACCCACCCAAACAACTATTGCTGGCGGATCTGCTTTTTCATCTTTGTATGCTTTATATTCAGAAGTTCCTGGTGGAGTTTTGAGGATCCAAGGATCATCCTTTGTTCCTTTCTTTGTGGGTGGGATTTTCTACTCAGGAGTTTTCTCAGAAGCACTATTCATGGCATTAAGTTTAGGTGCATTCTATTTTATGGAACAAAACAAACTTCCAGTTGCAATGTTGCTAGGTTTTCTTGCATCACTCACGAGAAGTGTCGGATTTCTAATATTCATACCATTCATAATCCTAGCTCTGCAACAACTGAAACAACACAACAAAATGCAAGCACTCAAACTAGCTATAACATCGATAATTGTCGCATTACCGTATCTTCTGTGGAATGTTGTAGGATACTTCATAACGGGTTTATTCCCAGTACAGGTTATTGCCCACGATTCGAACTGGGGAATTTATCCACCATTAATCAACCAATTCTCAAATTACTATGTCAGTCCAGTATTAACTGCACCTGTAGAGACTTTCTATATAACAGGACTAGTAATAATGCTAATCCCAGTTGCGTATTTCATTATAAGGATAAAATCTGTATTCACAGTTGAAACGAAAACTTTAGGTTACTGGGTTTTCTATGCGAGTTTACTCTATGCAACAATCTTCACTAATGTAACACTTTTCAGCACACTTCGATATGCTATTCCGCTTTTTTCCATGTACTGGGTTTTATCAAAAATCTACGCTAAAAACACTGTTGTTGGACTGATATTATTTGGTATCACGGTATCGATGCTTATCATTGGCATTTACTTCTTCGCGATTAATAGCAACTACATGTTTTAATGGTGAATTGAATGAAAGACTTTCCTTCATCCTGTTTTTCTTGACTTACTTATTTTTCGGTTTTCTTCCACAAAATCACTTGGAGATGAAATACAATACTGGATGATTTAATAGAGAAGAAGAATGCAACGGCTAAAGTGACGGAAAAGCTTGTTTTGCTATCGATTAATTGGCAGCCGTAAATAACTAACTGGTTGAAGAAGAAATGAACATTTTCCAATTTTCTTTTTTTATTCACGCCTTTCTCTGCCCGAGAATGAGAAGATTAAAGGAACGCAATAGACATGGATACAGGTTTAACCCTGTTTTCTATGCGGTTAAAAAGTTATAATTAATGAACAGTAGAAAACTGGCTGCTAACTTTTTTCTATTAGTTTATCCTTGGCCTCGTGTTTATGATTGTTTGATGGTGAGGATGCGTCCATAGTTGCTATGAACGTTGATTATTCGTGTTTCGCTTTGGGTTATGTTGCCTATGTCTTGGTATCCAGGGAGTTCATCGATGTAGTTGCCTGCAAAATTGAAGGTGAAGGGCACGTTTTGTTCTTGGTCGCTAAAGTTTAATGCTATCAGGCTAAAGTTTTGGCCATCGACACGGTGGAAAATAATGATTCCTTTTTTTTGTAGGTTGGCTTGGTCGTTATAGAAATAGCCTTCTCCTTGTCTTATTTGTGGGTTCTTTCTGCGGATTTTAATGAGGTTTCTGACGAGGCCGACTGTTGATTTGCCAATCTGATCGTAGAAGTAGTCCCAGCGTACTGGTCGGAACAGTAGCACACGCCCCATTGATGCGGCGTCTGAGGGATTTGGCAGGTAATAGTTTTCTGCGAATTCTTGGCCTTGCCAAAACAGCGGAATCCCTTTAGCCGTGAGCATTCCGATCAGGTATGGTTGCAGTTTATAGAATAAGCTTCTGTTTCCCTGCCAAATTAGCGGATCTCCCTCTACGTTGCTGAAATTGCAGACGAATCGTGAGTGGTCATGATTCTCAAAGTATTGAAGCGCAGTCTTTTGCATAGTGTCTCCGTTGGTGGTTTGTACCCTTGGAAATTGGTCTAGGCAAAACATGAAGCCCAAATTTGTAAGTTCGTCCATGTTTCCTTTGGCGATTTTTTCGCCAGCGTTAAGGGTTTTGTCTTGCCAGGTCGCGTTTGAGTAGCTCTCTGTTAGAATTCCTTTTGGATCGTTTAGTTGTTCGGCACATTGTATAAGGTTGATTTTTCCGTTATTGTAGAATCGTTGCCAATCTGGGTCATCTTTCTTTGATTTTATTAGTTGATACGTTTCGTACGCAAGTGCCGCGTATTTCTTGCCGGTGGGGCCGTCCCAAAAATTCGGTACATTATCGTAGCGGAATCCATCTATATGGAATTGTTTGAGCCATTGGTAGTTGACTGTGTAGAAGAAATCTTGTGTGAATGGTTTGTCGTAATTGGGAGTTTTTCCGTATTCATCGGTGCCTTTCATGAAGGGGTTGTCTTGATACTGTAGAGCATTGTAAATATAGAAGTAGGCAAAGTCGGCGGCTGTGTGGGCATATACTGAGTCAACGATGACTGCTATTCCATGTTGGTGCGCTGTATCAATGAGTTTTTGCATATCTTTTCTGTTTCCGAAACGTTCGTCGACACCAAAGTATCCGATGGGTAGGTAACCCCAATCTATTGTTGCTGCAACGTTGGATAGGGGCATTAACTCTATGCAGTTTATCCCCAAGTCTGCTAAGTAATCAAGTCTGTCTATGGTTTGGTCGATGCTTCCGCCAAATTCGTTAATCATTAACTCATAAATTATTAGGTCTTCTAAATCGGGCGTTTTCCAGGTGGCTTCGCTTGGGCTCCATTGGTAGGGTTTGTAACCTAAGGTTATAGCTGAGAGTTTGCCTATACCGAATTCACTGGCGCAGGGGTCGATAATCCAATCCAGCAGTTTGTTGGGGTATTGGCTTTCGGTTAGGTTTGGGTTCTCTAAACAATATCGGTACACATATCGTCCATTGGTTCCCCAAGCTGAATCTGGTGTCGGCTTAGCAATTGAACGTATATCCAGACTCGTTGACCAATAATCGCCATAATCTGGATCTATTGAGTGTTCCAATTCAAGTTTGAGAGGTTGGATATTCTGAAGAAACTGATCCTTCTCGTGAATAATTTTAACGAAAAGCTTGTTGCCCTCAGCGTTTGATATCCATGGTAAAAAGACTCCAAAATTAACGGTGCCCAGAGGTCCTTCTCGAGCGCCTAGTTTAGTTAGTGGCAAAAGTTTCAAAAAAATCCCCATAAACTAACTGTTAATTCTTGTTATTTAACGATACGTAAGAAAATTTTTGGAATGATTACCCAATAATGAATAATATTGATTAACAAGCGCAGCAAACAGCTTTTTGTTAATTAGAAGAAGAAAAACGGCTATTGCTACGGAAAAGTGTATTTCTTCTTTCAGGCAAAGCCATTATTAATTTACCTTTTATGAATAGCTTTTTAGGTAGGAAAGTAAGATCATGATGTGTGTTTATCTATGGCACAGAACGAAAAAACAGACGTAACCGTTGTCAGCGAAAAAGGACAAGTCGTAATCCCGCTAAAAATACGGAAGAAATTAGGCATAGGACCAAAAACCAAACTGGTCATCTACGGTTACCAAGACGCAGTAATAATGAAAAAACTTGAAGTCCCCGACGTAACCAAAGAATTGGAAGAAATTTACGAACGCATTAACAAGAAAATTGAGAAAGAAGGCGAATTGTCCAATGAAGAGATTAATGAAGTAATCCATGATTACAGAGCGAAGAAGACTTCTTGTGAAGTTTGATAAATGCGTGTAGTTTTTGACACAAACGTTCTAATCTCAGCCCTAATAACGAACGGAAAACCAAAAGAGCTCTTCCAACAAGCGATCAAAGGGCACCTTCAACTTGTAACTTCAAAGAGCATCCTCCAAGAGTTTAGCCTAATTTCCAAGGACCACCGAATAAGGAAATACGCCAGCGAAGATGACGTCATTGCTTTCTTAAGAATCATAGACAAAGTTGCAAAGATAACCAAAATTAAATCACAATTCAAAGTTGTAAGAGAAGACTCAGATGATGATATGGTGGTAAGAACAGCCTTTGACGGCAAAGCTGACTACATTGTATCAGGTGATAAACACATGCTTTCTCTGTCCACATACAGAGGAATAAGAATCGTAAATGTTGATGAAATGTTGAGGCTTCTAAAAAAAGAAAAAGCTACAAAATAGGATCACCTGAGATTAAACTGAAAAATAAGAAGACAATGGCTTGCACTCATATGTATTTTTTTTTAAGAGAAGAAGAACACTGTTTCCTACGGGAATTGTTTTTTTCTTCTTTCAACTTGGCTAATTTCCTAATGCGAGTGCTCAGTTAACCAATGAAGAAGCGAGCTATTATCAGCTTTGCAGTTAAAAGAAAAGCAGTCAGGAAGAATTTTCAACTGATAATGGAAGGTATTTTAGTATCTATTTTTTTTGTGGTTTTTGCCTAAAGCTTTAATTCGGAGAAAGATGTTCAGTTTTTTGTCGAAGTTAGTCGACTTACCGATAATTTTGGTTGGTAGCATATGAGTTTGGATAATTTTACGGTTAAATCGCAGGAAGCTATTCAGAAGGCTGTAGAAATTGCTTCTGCAAATCGCAATCAGGCTGTTGAGCCGCTTCATTTGCTGAAGGGGATCTTGCTAGTTGATGAGAATGTGGTTCCTTTCTTGCTTAGAAAACTTGGTGTCAATTCTGATGCTTTCTCTGGTTTGCTTGATAAGGAAATTGATTCTTTACCTAAGGTTACCGGGGGAGAACAGTATCTTTCCTCAAATTCTAATAAGGCACTTCATAAGGCTCAAGAGTTGGCTACTGCTGCCAAGGATGAGTTTGTTTCTATAGAGCAGTTGTTGTTGGCTATATTGTCGTTGGATGGTTCCGCTTCGCGTTTGCTCAAAAGCAGTGGTGTTAATGAAAAAGACCTCAAATCCGCAATTAGCCAGTTGCGTAAGGGATCCTCTGTTAAATCGCCGACTGCAGAAGAAACCTACAATGCCCTCAACAAGTACGCCATCAACCTAAACAGTATGGCTCAGGCTGGAAAATTAGATCCAGTTATTGGCCGCGACAGTGAAATTCGGCGGGTTCTTCAGATTCTATCTAGACGGACAAAGAACAATCCTATCTTGATCGGCGAGCCGGGTGTAGGTAAAACAGCTATCGTTGAGGGTCTTGCGCAGCGTATAATTAACGGTGATGTGCCTGAGAATTTAAAGTCAAAGCAGGTTTTTTCTCTTGATATAGGTGCCTTGATTGCAGGTGCCAAGTACAAGGGAGAGTTTGAGGAGCGTCTTAAGAGTGTAATTAAGGAAGTCGTGGGAGCAGAGGGTAATATCTTGCTTTTCATCGATGAGATTCATACGCTTGTTGGGGCAGGCGGCGGCGAGGGCGCCATGGATGCGGCCAATATTCTTAAGCCTGCATTGGCGCGAGGCGAGTTGCGTGCTATTGGCGCTACTACTTTGAAGGAATATCAGAAGTATTTTGAGAAAGACAAGGCTTTAGAGAGACGTTTTCAGCCTGTCATGGTTAATGAGCCTAATGTTTTGGATACTATCTCTATCCTTAGAGGCCTAAAAGAGCGTTACGAAGTGTATCATCATGTTCGAATTAGAGATGATGCAATAATTGCAGCTGCTGAGTTATCTCAACGGTATATTACTGAGCGTTTTCTGCCCGATAAGGCAATTGATTTGATTGATGAAGCGGCTTCTAAGTTGGAGCTTGAAATCAATTCTGAGCCTCAGGAACTTGAGGATGTTGATCGGAAGATTCGGCAGTTAGAGATTGAACGTGAAGCCATTAAACAAGAAAAGAACGAAGTTAAGCTCAAGTCGCTAAATCTGGAAATCGCAAATTTGATTGAGCAACGCAATAGTTTAAGGGCTAAGTGGCATGCTGAGAAAGAAATTGTTGATCAGATTCAAGCTAAGAAAAATGAGATTGAACAGTTAAGGTTTGAAGAGGAAAATGCTAACCGTCAGGGCGATCTTGGAAAGATTGCAGCGATTCGATATGGCAAAATTCCCGATGCAACTAAAGCAATTGAGGCTTTGAAGAAGAAATTAACAGAGTTGCAGAAGGATTCAGCGCTGGTAAATGAAGAGGTAGGTGCGGAAGAGATTGCTGAAGTTGTTTCTAGCTGGACTGGAATTCCTGTTAATCGCATGTTGCAGACTGAGAAGCAAAAATTGTTAAACATAGAAACTGAGCTTCACATGAGAGTTGTTGGGCAAGATGAAGCAATCCAAGCAGTTTCTGATGCGTTGCGGCGGAGTCGTGCTGGCCTGCAAGATCCTAAGCGCCCAATTGGGTCTTTTATTTTCTTGGGTACAACTGGGGTTGGAAAAACTGAATTAGTCAAGGCCTTAGCAGAGTTTCTCTTCAACAACGAGAACAATATGGTTCGGATTGATATGTCGGAGTATCAGGAGCGACATACTGTTTCCAGGCTTGTGGGTGCTCCGCCGGGTTATGTTGGCTATGAAGAAAGCGGACAGTTAACTGAAGCAGTGCGAAGAAAGCCTTACTCTGTTGTTTTGCTTGATGAAATCGAGAAGGCGCATCCGGATGTTTTCAATATTTTACTGCAGGTCCTTGATGATGGTCGATTGACTGATAATAAAGGTCGAACAGTCGATTTCAAAAACACCATCATAATAATGACTTCCAACATAGGCTCTCACCTTATTCAAGAAAACTTAGCGAAAATTACTTCTGAAAACCGCGAGCACATCCTAAATCAAACCAAAGAGCAAGTCTTTGAGTTACTCAAGAAAAGCATCAAACCAGAATTCCTCAACCGCATAGATGAAATAATAATGTTCCAACCCCTCACCCAAGAGGAAATTCGGAAAATAGTGGAGCTGCAACTGCAAAAAGTTGAACAAATGCTGGAAAAAAACAACATAAAACTCTCAGCAACCAAAAAAGCCATAGACTACATCGCCAAAGTTGGATTTGACCCACAATTCGGGGCAAGACCAATAAAACGTGTCATCCAAAAAGAAATCTTGAATGAACTTTCAAAGATGCTGCTATCTGAAAAAGTCAACAAAGACACAACGATTATCGTGGATGAAAAAAACGGCCAACTGATATTTAAAAATAAATAAGTTAAGAGGTTGCCCTCTTTGACTTTCAACTGAAATCTTTTTCACAAGCAACATACTGGATTTGATAGAGAAATCCCTATTTATTGAGTTGTGAGCTAGCGCCTTTACTGGTGGACTTGTTCTGTAATAAAACAGAAACTTGTGTATATTGTTCTGCAATAGAACAATTCTTGGAAAACTCTGATTTTTGAGGACGTTTCAGAAACCCGGAAGGTCGTCGCGTCCACGATAAAATTAGGCCCCTTCTCGATCGGCTCATCGAAGAATGAACCGTCAACTTGCTAAATTATCCCGGGGTATACACGAAAACTCAGAATTTGGCTAAAGAGCTGGGGATGGGAGTTGAACGCAAATAGAGCAGCTCTGCAGGCTACCCTTTGTGTTCTTGGCTAGCGATCAATGTATTGCTTGATAGAGTTTCTACGCCCAAGGGTTCTGCAGCTTTAGCAAGTTTGTTGTCATCTGTTACTAGGATTTTACTGGTTTTCTTTGCCTCTACAAGATATGCGGAGTCATAAAACGTTAGATTGCACTTATGAGCTGTTTGCAGTATTTCGCTTCCTTGTTCGCAATAGACCTCAACTACCTGCATACGCACAAGCATCGCATACATTAGGCTCAACGATTTCTCGGCTTCCTCAATACTTATCCTCTTAAGCAAATGAGCCTCTCTCCACAAAGCATTGCCAAGCTCATAATACGCTAAACTAATCGTTGTCCCTTCCATCAGCTTGTCCATGGCTTTTTCAGGGCATTCCCTGATAAGCCTGTATATGGCGTTAGCATCAAACAATAACCGCTGCTCTGTCATCTGCTGTCCCTTGAAGCACGAACGGATTGGGCGAACTCTTCAGGCGGGATTTTTTTGAGTATGGCGGATACCTCTTTGGCAAGTTTGCTTAGCTTTTCTTTTTCCAGTCGGTCTACTTCTGACTGTAAGGATTCACGTATTACCTCGCTTACGTTCACGCCTAGGCTGGATAACTTTTTTTTGAGTCCAGCGGGAACCTTGGCGCATACTGTTTCTTCCATACCCATAGGTATTACCGAAATAGTATAACAACTGCGTATGATAAGAAGATTTCTGCAATTTCTAGTTAAAGCAATTGGAGCTGGGGATGGGAGTTGAACCCACTTCTTAGTGGAGATTTCACCCGCATATAGTCCTTTTTCTGCTTCTGTCATGCTTCAGACAGAGAAACTAATCAAAATTTTCAAGCACAAAAGCAAACCATCTTACAGGTTTAACTAGTAAAAGAAGATTGAAAAATTGGCACTTCTTCTCTTTAAAATGGGTTACAGTCTAAAGAACAACACAAACAAAATTTTTCAACTGTTGTTATTCTATAGAAGGAAATTACAATTGAATATTATAGCAAGGATCATTTTCTTCGGTTAATTTAGGCAGAATCTTTTTCTGAGCTGGGATATAAATTTGGATTGTAAATTACCCAAGTAAACCACAGCAATCTATTTTTTTGTTTGCGGAACGTTCATGGTTGTAGGTCTTCTGTCTGGCAGAGGACATAAGCGGAGCGAGATGGCAGATAGACGCTGAGCATATTTTGACTTTTTCCTTCAGTGTTGTCTACGATAGTGAAGTGAGCCTGCTGGGAGTCCAAGCGCCAGTGTCCTCCGTACTTTTGTGCATCACTGTCTAGTATCATCCGGTATTTTCCAGGAGGAGCTTCAAATCGATAATCCGTAAAAGATTGATGGGGATTAAAATTGAAGGCAAAAATCAAATCAGCCCTCTTGAATATAATTATCTTTTGTGTGGAATCCTCATGCAGAAGTTGAAGGACAGGTGTTTCAAGTAAGTGGTGTGTCTTGGCCAGTGCAATCATGTCTTGGTCGAAAAGGGCCAGTAAATGATGTTTTAGGTGGGTGTCGTCTGCGAGATGCCATTGTCGATTTGCATGTTTGAATGACCAGTTGTTTCCTTCGCGAGGGAAATCTATCCAATCTGGGTGGCCGAATTCGTTGCCCATGAAATCTAGATAACCGTTGCTTGCCGTACTCAGTGTTATCAGGCGAATCATCTTATGCAATGCTATTCCCCGGGCGACCTTAGCGGTGTCATCATCGATCCCCATGTGATGGTACATGTCTTCGCCGATTAGTCGGAAAATAAGTGTTTGGTCTCCCACTAATGCCTGGTCGTGAGATTCGGCGTAACTAATGGTTTTCTCATCTGTTCTGCGGTTGGTAAGTTCGAACCAAAGATGCCCGATGGGCCAGTCTTCATCTTTGTAATCTTTTATCAGGCGGATCCAGTAATCAGGCACTCCCATTGCAAAGCGATAGTCAAAACCGAAACCGCCCTCTAATTGGGGAACAGCCAAGCCCGGCATGCCGCTGACATCTTCCGCTATGGTAATGGCGTCGGGTTGGATATCATGAATCATTCGATTAGCTAGAGCAAGATAGGTAAGGGCATCTTCATCCACACTGTCATCGTAGTAACCGTTGTAGGAAGTGAATACTCTCTTAAGACCGTGCTCTAGGTAAATCATGCTGGTGACGCCGTCGAATCGAAAGCCGTCAAAGAGGAATTCGTCTAGCCAATATCGGCAATTTGAAAGCAAAAAATGCAAAACCTGAGGTTTGCTGTAATCAAAGACGCGTGAATCCCATGCCTTGTGTTTTCCCCGTGGGCCTTCATGAAAATACTGAAATAGTGTCCCGTCGAAGCGGCTCAATCCCTCCACCTCGTTGGACACGGAGTGGGAATGGATCAGATCCATGAAAACGGTTAGCCCTTGGGCGTGAGCAGTGTCAATTAGGAGTTTCAAGTCCTCGGTGTTCCGTACCGTGATGAAGAGGCGAAAAAGCTTGATACTTGATATCCAAATGAACCATAGTATGGATGTTCTTGAATGGCCATCAACTGTAACGTATTGTAGCCCGCGTTGACAATTCGCGGAAGCACTTTGAGAGTGAATTCTCGGAAGGACCCGATTTTTTCTTCTTCCTGTGCCATACCGATATGTGCTTCATAAATAATAGGGGGCTCTTTAGGTCGTTTGAAATTGGGTTCTTTCCAACAATATGGCTGTGTAGGTGACCATACTTGGGCGTTGAAAATTAATGTTTTTGGATCTTGCACGACCCGTCGAGCGTATGCCGGGATACGATCGCCTTCGCCTTCGGCCCAATGAATACGGAGTCGATACAGATCGCCATGTTTCAGTTTGTTGACGGACAAGTGAATTTCCCAGACACCATAGTCGTCGAGCCTTTTCAGCTCAAATTCTTTGCTCTCTTGCCATTTACTCATGTCGCCTATCAGGTAGATCTCTGTTGCGTTTGGAGCCCATTCCCGAAATACCCATTCTCCTCTTTGAAAATGTAGACCGAAGTATTCGTGGCCGCAGGCAAACTCTGCTAGGCTCTTTTTACCCCGTGTAAGGCGATGTTCTGTTTCTTCGATATTTTCCAATCGGTGTCGAATCTTATCAGAAAATGGCGTGAGATAAGAGTCGCTTTTCAGCAGGCGTATTAATCGGTTTTCAGGACTGCTCATCAAAATACCTTATTCTGTTTAAAAGGCCCACTGACGTCATGGGATATACTCTGTAACAAACGCCTCTGCTTTTTCTGCAGACAGACAATCTGACAGATACATCTTAATGAGTTCTCTCAAAGCATTCCTTCGTAGTTCCTTGTTATGTTGGTTATTTGATGCGTCGTTGATTTGGCTATTTTGATTGTTAATCCAGCTGCATGAATTGTTGATGTCGTAATTTGGATTGTAGATGTCACTTTTTGGATTATTCAGGCAGCTATTTGGATTGTCGTTTTGTGTCTTCAAGTCTTTAACAATTCGTCTAAAAAGCGAACCGATTGTTTCAGGCATACTAATGCTCCTTTGTGGACTATTATATTCCTAAGGTAAAACATTCTTATTAGTCTACTAGAGCAACGATTCGTAGATTTTTAGTGTCTCGTCAGCAACTTTGCACCAGGTTAAGTATTCTATTACTCTTTTGCGTCCATTCTCACCCCAGTTTCTGGCTTTTTCGGGGTTTCTCAGGGTCTCTTTTATTCCCCAAGCTATGTCAGCTGGATCTTCACCGTTAACATGCACCAGTGATATATGGTAGGTCATGATGACTTTTTGTCTATTTTATGGTCGATGTTATTCAAGTGCGCCTCTATTTGGTCTATCTTTTTTCTATTTCTTTAATTTTATTTAGAATGGCGTATTTAGCCAAGCTAACATCCTCAATTATTAATTATGTTGGAGACAATAAAAAACCTGATAGATTTTCGTCCTAAACAAAATTAAACTCAGATTCGGATATTGAGATAACACAGGAAAACTTATTGCGCGACCACTAAACCTTACCGAAAGTGAACTTACCGAACTGGGAAAAAAAGCGCCAAAGACCCAGAAATTAGAAAAATACTCAAAAAGGCTTCTGTGACTAAATCGGGTAACTTAACTGCATCTGCGACTAGGTAAACATAAAAGCGCAGATGTTTTGGAGTTACTAGCGGGATGGAGTTAGTTGATAAACGTACAAGGAAGTAAATGGGAGCCCGATGCTAGAACAGAACCCGCGCCAAGATCAGAACCAGAACCCCGAACCGAACCAGCTCCTAGATCGGAGCCGGCCGCCAGGACTGAACCAGAGCCTAGAACAGAACCAGCTGCGAGAACGGAACCATTGGATAATAAGATACAAACAATCAAGTGTCCTTCTTGCGGTTATCTTTTGGTGTATTCCAAAGGAACTGGGAAGCAAACCGTCAGATGTTCAAAATGCAGAAACGTCTTCCAAGTAGAGTAGGGGTCTGTTCAGTTTTAAGTTTGGGCTTTTGACAAAATCCGACAACCAAAATTCAAAGAAGCTAAGATTTCAGCTGAGGATGCACTTAATTTGGCTGGTTGGCTTAATTTTAGAGATAAAGGTCAAGTGGGACATCTGGATCAAGGTTTGATAGAGTTGTCCCAAAAAGGCTATTGATTCTGCATCTATGGGATCTATAAAAAGCCTAACTTATTCTAAATAACTGCCCATATATGGTTCCAAAAGTTAGCTCGAATGAACTCAAATGGCCTAAACAGACCAAGGTTAATTGAAACAAGTTTTTGGTGATGAACCGTCTGCACCGCAAACTTGGAAATAATTAACTCCTATAAGAAGAAAAATGGAATTCGGGAAGAAGGGTTATAGTGCCCGCATTCGGTTGTTTTTTGAGTTATGTTCAACCTCAGCTAGTTCCAAAGCCTCCATTATAGGCGGTATATAGTTTGCAAATCTCCCTCGCAAACCTTTCTTGAGTCCATACCATCCGCCCCCTGGGTTTTTTGGTGACCTCCCCCAAGCTTCAACAGTTCCCTCTTCAGCGGGTTTCTGCTCGTCAGCGCTACCCAGCGGCATCCATTCCCCTTTTGCCTTTAGCATCTTATGCAAATCATCCAAGGCACGAAGTTGATACTTAAGCTCCGTTTTACCCACCCAAACAACTATTGCTGGCGGATCTGCTTTTTCATCTTTGTATGCTTTATATTCAGAAGTTCCTGGTGGAGTTTTGAGGATCCAAGGATCATCCTTTGTTCCTTTCTGTTTAGCTGTCAAAAAATTCACCTAATAACAGGAGTCGTTAAAGGTAATTTCAACTTTTCGGCTTCTTGAAGCTTAAGGTCAGAGAAAGAAAAAAAATTGCTCCCAACAGAATTATAATTCTTTTTTCTTCTAACAAGAAACCTATCTTTTTCAATAGAAGAACAAAAACAATCAAATTTTTTGAAAAAGCCGTGTTCTTGTTCTATCGATTGAACTAGTATTAGTTGACTGGTCGAAGAAGTGCCACTGCAGCAACCTTCTTCTTTTTCTTATGGCAGCTACAGTTGAAAGAACAACAAAACAAAATTTTTCAACTGCGTTGTTCTACAGAAGGAAATTACACGTGAATAAAATAGCAAAGATCATTTTCTTCTTTTTCACTTTCGAGTTTTTCTATTTCTGTTCCCGAAAGTTTTTGCAGCAAAGAAAAACCTGTTAAATGAATTGCAGTTGCACACTTGTTGCATTTAATTATCACTTCATCCAGACTTTGTTTTTCGACCTTTATATCCAAAATGGAATATCCTTCTCCGGCACAGTCATCGGGAGATATTTTATTTCCACATTCAGGGCAAAGTAATTCTCCATTTCCATCTATTTCAGTTAAGTCCAATACGTGCGATTGTATTTGTTTCATTTATTGATCCTCCTCTATGGTTAGAGTTTTCAAACTTGTCCATGTTTTAGATAATATTAATTGATTTTTCCATTTTGCACTCAATTCCTTCCCAAATTGATGCCAAATTCGAAAAACGATCGTTAAAAAGCGACAAGTTGTTGGATTAAATTTTAATGCACGCACACTTTTCCGCTTCTCAGCTAAGGCTTTTTCAGTCGTCAATCTAAAGTCTAAGCAAATAGATTACGCTCCGCTCAATAGGAAAATAATGTACGTATTAACGTTAAGACGTACATTTCATTAGATTAAGCAATTACTTCTAAAGTTTGCTACTCTTTTGTTCTTGCAGATTGTAGCATTTCCAGATCTTATCAGCTACCGCTTCGGAGTACCCAGAATTGGCAAGACCCTTCTTAAAAGAGCGTTCTGAAGGTTTACGCTGTTTTTTGTCATTCTGCCGTTGCGACATATAAAATTTACTTCATTAAGTTGATAATAAACATTATGAACAGATACTCCAACCAGTAGATGAGTACAACACAAATACAAAAAATGGTTGGATTAAATTTTAATTCAATTAAATTTAGTTCGTCCCTTTCATCGCTGTAAGAGGTCCTTCGTTTCTTCTTGTTATAGTGAGGCGTCAGTCACAATGTCTTATATGAATTGGGAGTCAATTCTTTCGCAGACTTACAGCTTGAGGAGGTGTATGGTTTTATGAAGAAAGAAATGGATCCTGTGGTGGTAGCAGCTAATGTTTCCAAGGTTCTCAACGAGAATAATAAAGTGCGGGTTCTGGAGGTGGTGTCTAAGCCTGGTGACGTTGCAAAGATGCATTCTCATCCCGACCATGTGATTTATGTTGTGAAGGGCGGCAAGGCGGCGTTTACTTCTGGAGGTAAGACTCAAGAAATGGAGTTTAAAACTGGTTCGGTAAATTTCTTCGACGCACAAGAGCATGAAATGAAGAACATTGGAAATACAACGATGCACCTCATAGTGACGGAACTGAAAAAGTAAAATCCCATTAAGGCCAGTCGTCATTTTTTTTTAATTAAATTTTAATGCACAAAAAAAATGAACGATTGAAAACAAAATTATGTTGGTTCAGGTTTCCTGCAAGGGCAGTACATGCTATGATTAGATTGTTTGTGTTTATAAACAGTTTATGTAGGCATCTGCATTCTCAATCCAGATAAGGTGTCCGCAGTTTCTGTATCTCATTAATTATTGATTCTTTAAATCTTGTTATAAGTCTACTGGAAAAGCTCTATTGAAATTCATTGAAGTTGGGTAGTTATGGAATAAATTTAATTCTACTCAGCCACTCAAGCCTTTTTTTAATTTTAGTCCAAAAACAAGCTTATTATGCTTGGTCAGGATTATAGAGAATAGGTGAAATTTTTGAGTGTTAAAGAAAATCTTGAATTAATGAAGACTCTTGATGATGCTTGGAACGCTGGACCTAACAGTCCACTTTGGGAGACTTTTAAGAATCGTCACAGAGAAGACGTTAAGGTGTATTGGCCCGCTCAACCGATTCCTACAGTAGGACGACACAATCACGATGTTGAAGCTGTTGAATTCTTTAAAACCTTCGATAACAAACTTGTCAACAATCCGTATAAAATTATATTTGGTCAAGGAAACCATACATGCACCGTTGCTGATTGGACAGTAACTATGAAGGGACCAATGAAAGGTGCCGACGGCAAAATTGTTCCCCCAACAGGCAAAACGGCTAAGCTTGAGTTCTGTACTGTCGCAACTTGGAAGAATGGCGAAATCGTGGAAGAACGATTATTCTACGATGTTGTGGGCTTCATGCAACAACTTGGATTGAGCAAATAAGTCAACCTTATCTGAACCTCAACTTCCCGTTGAGTACCCTAGTCATTAATTTTTTTTTAATTAATTTTTAGTCTTGTGTGTGTTTTCATTTTTTGTCGGCTATTTTCCATTGGGCTTTTTCAAATGGTTTTTATGTTAGACTGTCCTAGTTACGAGTGGTGTTTTTGAATGGTTGAAGATTTTGAACAAGACGATTTCGACATGATTGACCCGTCAGCCAAAAGAGTTCTTGTAGCCCTTTCCCAATTTGAGAAAGGTCTCGTGGTGACGGTGGACGTCTTACACAAAAAAACAGGTTTGATGCCTGAAGCCCTAAACGACGCAGTGCGGCACCTGTCAAAATCCAAGCTCATCGACATACCTGACGCCTCAAAAAGACATGGTCCCTACGATTTCAACGGCGTCGAAATAACCGACTTCGGAAGGCAAGTGCTAGGGAAATTCGGATAAAACTTTACAACTAGAGAAGCGAGTTTGTTGGTTTGGATTAAAATTTAATCCCTCCTCCTTGCCAACCTTAACGGTTACAGATCGTAACCAGAAAAAACAGATAGTTTATCTGTTGGTACCGGTAGGTTGGATATAGCTACTGATACGAGGGGTAAAAAACAAGAGAAAAGTTACCCCCTCATAAATATCAAATTAACTACACGGTGAGAAGCGGTGGAAAGCTCGCTTTACTTTAATTCTACAACAAGCATATCAACCACTGAATCGCCAATGTTTGTAGCTTCATGGTCTTGTGCTTCCATAAAAATGGCTGAACCTTCTTTCAAATCTATTGCCTGCGTCTTTCCTCCAGAAGTTAAGGAGAGTTTTCCTCCTTTCATTACGTAAATCATGTGTGGGGGGTGATGGTGCATTTTTGCTGTTTCGCCGACTTTGAAGGTTACTCTAACAACACGCATTTTTTCATTCTCATTTATTACTTTGTAAACGTTCGAAGCGACAATTTTAGGGTCTGATTCAATGTTCATTTTTAAAATACCTCAAATTATACAATTATTGTTTTTGTGAAACATAAAGTGTTGTGACTACAGCCTGTGCCAACATTTTGCTGAATTGCGAATTATTGGAAAAAAATCTAGGCAAATCATTTGTGAATGAAATTTTACGATAAGGACTTGTTTTCTTAAGTAAATAACGTTAAAAAGAGCAAAAAATAAATTCGCAGAGAAACTTTGGTGTTGGTTTAAATTTTAATCCCCTCCTCCTTGCGAAATATGCGAAACCGAAAACTGCTTATACACTACCGCCTCATATGAGGGATTAATGGAAACAATGTTTCCATGCCCGATAAGAAATCAAATTCTTCGAATCAAAAAATTTTTAGAGGTAGAAAAGAAATGACAACGAAAAAATCCAAAGCAAATAGCTTAACACACAAAACAGACTCCAAATATAGACTAAAAGAGGTCCAAAAGAAAAATCAAAGTCCCAACAAAAGAATTGAGACATTTTTACCCATTTCAAATGAAGCGCCACCAAAAACTAATCATAATAAATAGTTGATGTATCCTTTTCTCTGAATTTACTGTTAGGACGCCACCAATGACTAAAGGGTGGACTAAAATTTTAGTTTTACAGGTAGTCTTCGCATTCTTCAAATCTGCAGCTGCGACATTTCTTTGAATTATTATGGTGTTCGGGCTCAGCTTTCCCCAAAGCCAACAAAGCAAATCTATGGATCTTTTCGTTGAGGAAGTCTTCTGCTTCTCTTGTCTGGTAGCCTTGAAAAATCTTGATGCTCTCCAAAGTCACCTTGTCTTTTATGTTAATTATCCACGCCTTCTTCTCACAGCAAACCTCAAAACACTCATCTTCCTCTAAAGAGCTGGTCTCACTAAAACTCGAATTCAAATACAACAGCGTTTGGAGTTTCTGGTTATCAAACGGCTCAAACTTGTTTTGGTATTTGTGTTTGGTGGCTGGAAACTTGGAGTCTTCAACGATAAGCGTACCGTTGCTTCGCATAACCTTATCAGCTCGACCATAGAGTAAAAACGAAACCCTCTCATCCTCAAACCACAGCTCCCTCAAAAACCTCGTAAACAAGCCTTCACGGGCAAACTCTATATCTTTAGTCAAATCCCCAAGCGCCTCGGGTGTAACGGGCTCAAAGGTGAAGTGTTCTTTTTCGTAAACCTCTTCTTTCTCATGTGATTTGACGCCATCGATTGTAATTTGAGTTTCAGGCGGCTTAATTCCCTTCAAATAATGTTTTATTTTAATTTCACAGTAACCCATGCAAGCGCAGAAATCAGAAACCGACGATTTAACCACAAAATTGCCATCGGGCGCTTGCTTTATCTCTATCATAACCTAACAAACCACCTAGAGATTAAAAGCCATTAAGTCCAAATCAAAATAGCCCTCTACAAGAAACAGCCGATTAACTGAAAGAAGAAGAAAAAGGGAAAATTTTTCAACTTTCTTCTTCTTTCAACACAATCTTTTGACGCATGTCCGCAAAGTAAACTCCGCGAATCATCAAAACGTGTATTTTGCCAATCCAATCGTTCCTTTGTGCCACATTGTTGATTTGGCTTCTGCGAACTAAGGCGTTAAGTGTTTTTCTGTCTTTAATGAATGATGTTCTACCGTAGCCATGTAGTCTCCTAAGTTGGGGTTCGAGGGTTTGATTTTGAGCGATGAGGCTTTAGTAATAGTTTACCATTGACGTATGTCTGGTGGGTTCATGAAATTCGGTGTTGTTGTTGAAAAAGATGAAGATGGATACTACGTCGCTTCAGTTCCAGAGTTACCGGGATGTCACACTCAAGCTAAAACCCTTGATGAAGTTATGAAAAGAATCAAGGAAGCCATTGAGGCATGTTTAGAGGTTGAGGGACTAAAAAGTCAGGCAGATTAACTGTCGTTCCGGTGCATCCGGGAGGAGCAATAGGAATAGGACTGCTCAATAAAATAATCAAAGACACAGGATTATCCAAAGAGGAATTTTTAGCTATACTTCTTCGCTAAGCACTCCAGCTCAGCTTCCGGCTAAATTCTTACAAGAAAGCTTGTCCTCCTTCTTTCAATGTAGAAGAAAAAAAAATCAGTTTTTTCCAAGCAACACAATTTTTTCTTCTTCCAGCATAACGCCTGCACTAACAAAAGAACAACAATAAACTGGAATTTTGGCGTGTTGTTGTTTTACCGATCCCCAATACCGGTTAGATTAGGGTTGCTTTCACGCTTTAGGCTGAGACTCTTGACGGTCAACTGTTGGCTTACAAATTAACTCATAATGATATGGTCCTACGTCAATTTGTTTAATGACAGAGAAACCGTTCTGTGCAAGAACCCGATTGGCTTCATCTTCCGAGAGTCGTTCTTCAAATGGCGGTCCATGTTCTGTTTGGATCTTCTTCCAGTCTACATCGACAATGTAGGCTGTTGGTTTAGATATACGTCTAACTTCTTGGAAGAACGCTTTCCTATCCTTTACCTCATGCAGAACGTTGGCGAATAGGATAAAGTCGACGGATTCTTTGGGAATTCCAGTATGGCACACATCGCTATTTACTATTTTTATGATATTTGGATTCACTTTTGACTTGGCAATGTTTTCTTTTAAGCCATTTAGCATTGGCTGGTTGCTATCAACGGCATATACGAGGCCTTTTTCTCCTGTCATCTGAGCCATTGGTATAGTGAAAAAGCCAGGTCCCGAACCCAAGTCTGCTATGGTCATTCCTTTCGTTACCCCTGCCTCGTTTAGAATGGTTTTTGGATTATGCCATTGCTTTCTTTCTTCGGACATTAAGAACTTGACACGGTCATGATGTTCCATTGCTAATGCCTCAACTGCTTATGCGAAATCAATCCACTATTAATGTACACTGGTTGAAGGCTTTCTCTTTTTTGGATTTGCTGCTGCAGTGTAAATTTTACTTTATGGGTTCGACCGTTTTTTGGTTCGCCATGTTAAGCCGCTATAGATTGTAAACGCTAAAAGTGCCACGAAAACCGCTGCTTTGATGATTGTGAAATCTGTGATTGCTGAGTAGAGTGCGAATGCTGCTGGAAACGCCCCGACATAGAGACTGAAGAATATTGCTGTGGGTAGTTTGTAGTTGTATTTGTA
The DNA here is from genome assembly GCA_003151735.1 of Candidatus Bathyarchaeota archaeon. GTDB lineage: Archaea > Thermoproteota > Bathyarchaeia > Bathyarchaeales > Bathycorpusculaceae > Bathycorpusculum. The sequence continues at coordinate 132,990 of PLYI01000026.1, forward strand.
GTCTTTGAAGATGCGTCTGCCAAAGTATAATGCGGCCAAGCGTCCCATGCCGTGAGTGCATTTTATGCAATTGTAGCATGGCCTCAGGCAACCGAGAATGTTCAGTAAACCATAAATTAAGATCAGCGTCACCAAAAGAAACACAATGCCAACCGTTATGTCAAATAGTAGAAAAGCGACTGTGTCAAGAATAATCCACACGAAAAGGGCGAGGTTGCCGAATATAACTAAGTTTTTGGGGAAGAAAATTGGTCGACCATTTTTTGGTTCTGCCATGCACGCCTACTCCAGCGGATGGCATATAAGGATTCTTTCAACAACCACTAACACTATTTTAGCATCTAGGGAACAACAAACCAATTTGCAACTGTTGTTCAACCTATTGGTTTAATTGTTGAGTTTTTGCGAGAGTTTATAGCCGCAAGGTCCGCATAGGAATCCCCATGAATCATCAAACATCGTGACTAGCCAGTCTGGCCGCTGCTTTATGCCGCAGACAACACACGACTCCACGTCATAGTCTGGGGTAACCTGGTGAGTTCCTTGGTTTTTAGCGAAAGATATTCGGTGTCGACTCTGTCGAGACAGCTCCCGGAAGGATCTGAGCTTTTTTGGCTTCCCTTATCTTTCCAGGGAAGATGATTTTGGTTGTTTCCATTAAAGTGGCGATCGTTAGGTTCGGATGGTGCCTTCTCGTCTGCTCTTGGTTGTGCTGGGGGGTTTGGTTTTTCTAAGAAACACAAACCGCTGTTTTGTGCATGGTTGGGGTTTTCGGTGTTTGTTATTTCGTTTGGGTTGCTGGTCCATTGAGTGGTTTTTGGGTGAAGCCTTGGTTTGTGCTGCAAGAATAAGAGATGGACACGTAGCTGAGACAGGAAAATCTGAAGTCTTTGATTATGATCAAGAAGCTGAAGACACAAATATTTTGAAAGACGCTATTCGTTTTCTCAAGGAGCAGCCTTCCATTCTGCCTAATTTGTCCAAGGATGGGGAGAACGTTGAAGAATGGCCTTCAGAGGCTTTGCGATATCTTGGAGATAATTATAATCCGCTAGATGGGCAAGTTCCATTTTGTGCAGCAGTTAACCGAGGTACCGGAGAAAGGATCTTTTAATTAATTTTGGGTAGAAGAAGAACGGGTGAATTCCCACGGAAACATAGGTCCTTCTTCTTTCCAATAGGCTTAGAAAATTTGGCTGGGTAGAAGAAGACATTAACCCTGGCACACAGCGCTGTCTTCTTCTTTCAACTAAAGCTAATTTACTATTGGATTCACCAGTTAACTGATAGCCAGATGATACCATTGCCAAATTATTTCAGCAACTTCTTTAGAATATCCACAATCAGCAGTTTGCTAAACACCTGATCTGATTTCTGGCGACATCGCTGATGCATATCTAAATTTTACAAGATTTCAATATAAACATTCAGAATCCAGAACTATCATCGTATATGTGTACAACACAAATACAATTTGTTTGACTTATCAAAAATATTAACCAAAGATCTTGTTTCAAGTATGAATCTTTAGTATGATTTAATTAACTTACGTTTGTAAAGCAACTGAGCAACCGGCATTAAGTCTAAATAGAAAAGGGCACGCTCAAAATACTTAACCTAATAGAAAAATAGATAGAAAGTCTTAAACCAAGTTAAGAACAGTAATAATGTTGGGCTTCGTGTAGGAGAAAGAGAAATTGAAAAAACATTCCGCTTTTTTAAGCACATACTTCCAAGATTCTGTCAACTACCACGGAGATAGGTGCTGAATGCTCGAGCGACTATCCTTTCATACTCTCAACAAAGAAATCATAGAGCCAGGAATTTGCGCGGCATGCTATGGCTGCGTCAGTTTTTGCACCGCCAATAAACTCAATGTTTTATCTATCGAAAAGGGTATGCCAGTTTATTGCGATGAGAAGAACTGTCTTGAAGACGGAATATGCTACCTTATCTGCCCCAGAACCCCCGATCTGGAGAAAGCTCTAAAAACGAAATATCAGTATGAAGAGCCAATAGGGTCCTACGTAGCACTAAGAAGTCTCCGTTCCACAAACAAAGAAATCACAGATGTCTGCTGCGACGGCGGATTAGTAACCGGATTACTCGAGTTCATGTTAGATACGCAAAGAATCGATGGAGCTGTACTCTCCAAAAAGGAAAGTCTTTGGAACAATGAGCCTACAATCGCCACCGATTTCAAAGACCTCCTCAAGTGTGCCGGTTCAAGTCTAGCTCAATCGCAAAGCATTATGGATATAGAGGACTTTACCACATACACCTCTGGTTTTCACGCTCTCAAAAAACCCAACCTGCTAGATTATACCAAGCTTGCAGTCGTAGGTACACCCTGCCAGATAACAACTATTAGGAAAATGCAACTGCTTCACATTATTCCCAGTCACATAGTAAATTTCACGATAGGTTTGTTCTGTTTCGAAAACTTTCTAATGAATAACGATGGAGTCAAGTTTCTTACAAAAAAGCTAGGCACTGACTTCGACCAGATCGAAAAAATAAACCTCAAAGAAGATTTTATCGTAAGACTAAAGGATGGAAAAGTCCACCACATTGACCTAGAAGATCTTGGCCCAATAATTCGACCCACATGTTTAGCATGTATAGATTTCTCCAACTATAGCGCCGACATCTCAGTTGGAGGAATCGGTTCTCCAGATGGTTACACGACCACTTTGGTACGAAATCAGGCAACTCAACGACTGATAAACCTTGCAATCAGCCAAGGATACTTGGAAGAAACCACGCCAAGAGATGCCTTAGAAAAAATAAAGAAGATGGCCGAGAGAAAGAAAAACCGTGGGCAAAAAACGCTTCTCGAACGAAAAACGAAGAACACCAATCACAGAGCACACTAAATAAATCGCTTTGACAGGCCTTAATAATCTATAGAAAGACTAAAATTTAATCCACATTTCTTAAAACCTTGTTGAAGTTTAATAGAAGAACGGGGACTGGCACTGCATTGTTATGGTTCCACAATCAAGAAAACAACCAGTTAACTGTTAGAAGAAGAAGTGCAATTTTTTCAATCTTCTTCTTCTCTTAAGTCCGGTCCAGTTTTAAAGAACAGTAACATGCAAATAGAAAATTGTTAAATAAAAATCAAGTGATCATATAATACATTATATTTGGTGAAGCGCTTGAGTCTGTCTAATCCCGTGTTAGTTGGAAGAAGCAATGAATTAAGCGCTTTATGCAAGAACTTAGAGGCTGTTCTGAATGCTAATGGAAAGACAATCTTTATTTCTGGCGAAGCTGGAAGTGGAAAGACCAGACTGGTTAATGAGTTTGTCGAGATAGCTCGCAAGAAAGAAATCAACATTTTGTATGGTTGGTGTTTGAGCAATGCAGGTGTTCCCTATTTTCCTTTTATCGAGGCGTTTAGTGCAGTTTTTTCGAGCATGGAAGGACTAATTTCTGTCATGCCTACGATTTTTGGCCAACCCGATGGTTTAATACCTTTTCAAGGTAGCGGATTTGGAGGAGAGCAGAGGTCACCGCAAGTTTGGATGGACTTCACCTTTTCATCGGTCACAAAAGAATTACAAAGTTTGTCGACAAAAAAGCCAGTTATTTTAGTACTTGAAGATATTCACTGGGCTGATTCTGCTTCGCTGGCTTTGCTTCATTACATTTCCAGGTTTGTCAATTCTGAAAGGATTCTTGTTCTAGCTACATTTAGAAGTGAAGGTTTAAGCTTTGATTTAGAAGGGCAACCATCATCGATTGTTGAAACACTTCGAGCGATGGGAAGGGAGGATTTATATCGGGAAATTAAGCTGCCCAGCCTTAATGCATATGAGGTTGGATTGTTGGCATCCAGTATGTTGGGTGGTCAAATTCAACCTTCTTTTTTGGAAAATTTGTCAACTGAGAGTCATGGAAATGCTCTTTTTGTTGTTGAGTCCTTGCGAACACTGATGAGTGAAGGCTGTCTTATTCAAGAAAATGGTGAATGGCATCCTTCCACCGATAGATTAAGAATTCCTTCAAAAGTCAAAGACTTAATTCTGCAAAGAGTTAGTGGTTTAAAACTTAAGCAAAGAAAAATCCTTGACGTTGCTTCTGTTCTTGGAGAGAAGTTTGATTACAGGTTGATTGCCTCAGTTTTGAGTCAAGAGCAAATTCAGATATTAGAAAAATTGAATTCCATCGCTAAAACAACTTCCCTGATAAAATTTGAAGATAATTCTTATTCGTTTGATCATGCGAAGTCTCGGGAGATAATCTATGATGAATTGCCCCTGCCTTTGAAGACGGGTTACCACCTGATGATTGCGGAGAGATTAGAAACTCTAAGCAGGATAGACAAGAAAAGTGTAGTCAGCGACTTAGCTTATCACTTTGAAAAAGCTGGGAACTCGCCTAAAACATTGGTCTATTCGTTAATGGCGGGTAAGGAAGCCTTAGCAAAGTTTAGCAATTTGGAGGCGAAGAAATACTTCTTACATGTTCTAGATATTGCTGGGGAGAAAGAAGAATACTGTAATGATCGTATTTCTGCTATCGAAGGGCTTGGCGATGCTTTTTTTGCAACAGGTGAGTTTAGTGAAGCGCTGAATAAGTTTCAACAGCTTATGAATATTACAAATACTGAAATTGTTAAGTTGCGTGCCATTAGAAAAGCGATGGTGTCCGCTCGTTTTCTTGGCAATTTTGATCTTTCATTAGAATTATCAAAAGAGGCGGAAAACCTCAAGGGCGCAAATAGCTTGGAATATGCGCGGGTTCTTCTAAACAAAGGGGCAGCTATGGGTTCTTTTGGAAACACCAAAGAAGCATTGGTGTGCTTGGAAAAAGCCATAATTGAATTCGAAGAAGCAAATTCCTTGGCAGATCTGGCCCAAGGGCTAAACGAAAGTGCTAGTTTATACCAAACTGAAGGCTACCCTGAAAAAGCCGTTGCTACTGCAAAGCGTGCTGTTGCTTTGAATGAAGAAATTGGAGATTTGCGAGGACAAGTCGACGCTTACTTCTATGCTGGTCAAATATTTTTTAATTACCGATTGTTTCAAGAAGCTTTTGCATGCTTCGATAAGTCGTTTAAGATTGGGGAGCAGATATCTTACAACAATAGAGCTTCTTGGGCTGCGCTCTATTCGGCCATAGCTCTTGATATATTAAGGCAATTAAAATCTGCGATTTCCCAGAACTTGTTAGCGGTCAAATATGCCGAGAAAACGGATTCTCACTATTCTCAAAGCCAGAGTTGGGCGAATCTTTTGGCGTTGTATTCAAAAATTGGCGATATAGAAAACGCTGATAGGTGTTACGCTAAGATTAAGCAGTTGTTCCCAGATGAGTCTAAGGCAGGTAGTAAACTTGGTTATGCTGCTATGGTTAAAGCTGAGGCATTGTTTTTTGCTGCAAAGAAGGATTGGGTAAAAAGTAACGGGCTTTTTGACTTGAGTCTTGATCTTTTGAAAGGCACGCTTTTTGCAAAACCCTTTGAAGCAACAATGAGGATGGATTACGCTCGAACATTGAATAATCAAGGGCTCTCAGATTTTGCTGATGCTCAAATGGCAAAAGCCTTGATGCTTACAAAGAAAATTGATAGCCAATTCAGAGATTTTAGAGTTGAAACAGCCTTAATTGTTAAAAAAGATAACGTAATGGGGGAAGAAATTGATTTTAGACTTGATTTTGTCAACGTTTCCAGAATTAATGGGTTCCTTGTAAGAATCGAAAATGTTATTCCTCCCAACTTCAACTTTTGTAATCTGCAAGCTGGGTATGTTCTAACAAAAGGTTCTTTAGACCTCAAAAAACAATCCATTGAACCTTTTCAAAACGTTACTATCAAATTTACACTTCAAGCAGCTAAAGAAGGCAATTACATCTTTTCTCCGGAGCTTTTCTATGAAGATAAAACGAAGAATATTAAAGTGCACAAATTCAAGCCAGTCAATATAAAGATAAACCCTGCATTTCAATCAAAGGAGAATCAAAGTGAAAAATTGCTTCAAGTTGTTTCTGCAGAAAAGCAATTTGTGCCTTCACAAGATTTAGTCGTGGAATTTGAGTTTAAAGGTGAACATTCTAGCAAAGTTTTTGATTTTTTGGTTGGTTCTTTTGTTGAAGACTATATGCGGTTGAGATTGCCTCTCGAGAAGTCGGGATGGAGAACCTTGATGAATGCAATTAAGCGCACCAGAGTCCCGGTTTCAGCTGTTTATGGAAGAAAAGGTCGATTGGGAAAAGCAATCGGGGAGTTGCAATATAGAGGCTTAGTTGAAATGCGTTTCTTCCCTGGTGAACGAGGAAGGGGTGGTAATATTATGAAGCTCCGGATTTGCTACGAAAAGGAACCGGTAAAGAGGCAGATTGATCTTAAGGTTGCAAAAAACAAAAAATAAACAATTGCAATTAATCTTTATTCAGTCATTTTGGGCTTTTATATTGCTTTATTTTGATTTAAGTGGTTAATTTTATAACAATTATTTAGATCAAGCCGTTTTTTTCAGTAAATGAGCTTTTGGGGTGTAAATAAAGGTTTTTTCAATAGTAAAAATACCTAGGTATTTTTTGCATCCTAAGAATCATGGCAAGGAAAAATTGGTGAAAAAAATGAATAAAAAAGGATTGACAAAAACAATATTTGCAGTTGGACTAATAGCAGCAATTTTGTTTGCTAGTCTTCTATCGTATGGAATCACATCAACTCAACTCACAGTAGGAAAACAAGAATTACGGGGCGACACAGGTGCTCAAGGACCCAAAGGCGATAGCGGTGAGACGGGAGCAGCTGGAGCCGCAGGGGCTGCAGGTGCAAGAGGACCTTCTGGGGCGACAGGAGCAATTGGAGCGACGGGAGCAGCTGGAGCAACAGGGGCTACTGGAGCCCAGGGTCCACAAGGACTACAAGGACCCGTAGGACTCTCTACACCAGACTATGATAGCGGTTGGATAGACATAACGTCCAAAGCAGGACAATCCATAATGGTTAACCACAACCTAAACAGCGTTGACACAATAGTCCAGATAACTGGAAAGATAAGTCTTGACGGACAAGCACATCAAAAATACTACGGCCTAACAGGTTACATACCAGGTTGGAACATAACCATTGGTGGAACAAAGGACGATGAGGCTTTTGCAATCGCCAAAACCACTGACGGCGGATACATTGTTGCAGCAGAGACAACATCTTTTGGAGCCGGAGGCTGGGACATAATGTTGCTTAAACTAGATGCAAACGGCAATCTACAGTGGAACAAGACCTATGGCGGTCCTGGAACCGATTATGTTAACTACATTATACAGACCTCTGACGGTGGATACTTAACCTGTGGACCCACCAATTCTTACGGAAACGGTGGTTTTGATATAATGCTACTAAAGACAGATGCTTCGGGAAACATGCAATGGAACAAAACATTCGGAACAAAGCAGGATGAGTATTCGTATGGCGTGACGCAAACAAAAGACGGTGGGTACATTGCAGTCGGCACAAATTCAAGCACATTCTTCGTTAACGGTACAGGATCAGTAGATGTCTTTCTCGTTAAAACTGATGCATTGGGCAATCTTCAATGGAACAAACCCTATGTAACGGTAGATGGATATGGCATGGGCTTTAATGTACTTCAAACTAGCGATGGCTATGTTTTCAGTAGTGCAGGATTTTACGGTGCGGGAGAACATGATTTCGGGATAACAAAGACTGACACTCAGGGAAATGTTATATGGTTCAAATCTTTCGGTGGAAATGCTACAGATATTTGCCGTTCGCTAGTAGCTACAACTGATGGCGGATATGCGTTGGCGGGCTTGACGAATTCTTTTGGGAGTGGTCTACACGATGTATGGTTGGTTAAGCTAAACAGCACCGGCGACATGGTTTGGAACAAAACCTACGGTGGAACAGGTGATGACAACCTCTTCGCATATTCAGGGCTAGTCCAATCTTCAGATGGTGGATATGCAATGACGGCAGCTACAACCTCGTATGGAGCAGGCAACAGAGACTTTTGGATGATAAAGACAGACTCATACGGAAACGTCCAATACACCAAAACATACGGTGGAATGGGACTAGAGACACCTTACTCAATGGTTCAGGCAGCTGACGGCTCGTTTGTGATAGCAGGCTTCACTAACTCTTTTGGGGCGGGCGGCTATGACATCTACATAGTAAAAACGAGTGTTGAAGGTGAGGCAGGCTTGGCGTGGAGTAATTCCACAGCAAACTCCATAACATTGTATCGAGGCGCAAACGACATCTACTGGAACTACGTGCGAGTTCAAGTTTGGAAAATAAAATAGTCAATTTCTCTCTTTCTTTTTTTGTTTTGAGTCACCTAATTTATTGCTAAGAATGCGCCTTCTTGGACGTGATGTAAGCTCTTTTTTAGAAATAGTCGCTTTCGTGGTTGGAAAGGATTAATTGCATTTATCGACTTTTAGACTCTCAACAAACTCGTTTGCAAAGTCTTCCATCGAAGTTAATTCAACGCCGTAAAGCTTGGAGAGTTCGTCCATTTCGATTGTTGAGTCAAAAAAATTAAGTCCAGCCAACATCCCTGAAATCATGGTTGGCAAACCGGGTATAGGCTCACCTGGAGCAACATGGTTTATGGGTATTTGGCGGTTTAAGACTTTTTCAAAAACTGCGACTGAGTCAAGCATTGAATAAGGTTTTGGACCACCAATGACTATTCGTTGATTAATTGCCTTAGGGTTATTGATTGAGGCAACTATGAACTTTGCCACGTCGTTTAGTGATATGAAGGAGTGTTTTCTTTTTCCTTCGCCTACTATTGTTACATTTTGTCCTGTGATTGCTGGGATGCCGACTGGCAGGGCTATCCATGTCTCCATGAAAGCGTTTGGAGCAACAATAGTGTAGGGAATGTTGCTTGATCGAAGGTAATCTTCGGTTTTTGCTTTTGCCTGAACAAATGGAACTGGACTGTTTGGATCTGCAATGCTTAATGAAGTGAATATGAATTGTTTCAATCCGTTTCCTTTAGCGGAATCTATCAGGTTATGGTTGCCTTCAAGATCCACAGTTGTAGGAGTGTCTAGACCTCCGCGTTTGGTTGCAGTAGCTGTGGTGATTAGAAATTGGGCGCCTTTGACTGCTGCATTTAGGGAGGCTGGATCTTTCAAATCTCCAAAAACCGCTTGAGCCCCAGCTTGAACTAAAGGCTGGTAGTTTGATTGAGGTCTAACAAGAATGCGAACGTTTTTTCCTTTTGCTAAGAGCATTCGAGTGATTGTTCCACCTAAATCGCCGGTGGATCCAACCATTAGAATAAGGTCTTCTTGGTTGTTTTCGGTAATCATTGAGAATTCCAGATTTAACTATGGATCATTTAGCCTAAAAAGTTTGAGGTAACCCCAGCTTTGTCTTTTCAGCTATTTCGTTGAGCTTTGATATTGAAATTGGTTTAGATTTTGCTGCATTCCTCAATCCTGAGTCTAAATGACTGATAGAAGAAGCAACGCTGGTGCACTAATTTTATTCTCCGTTTGGAGTTATAATGTGATTCTTTTTTTGTTTTTCCTGTAGGTGTTATTCTTGATCTTTTTTGATTTTTTGAATGGTCTTTTTGAGCTCCGGGATATTATGTTTGATTGTTTCCCAGATTGTTTCAGTGTCCATGCCAAAGTATGCGTGAATTAGTTTGTCTCGCATCCCTGTAATTTCTTTCCATGGGAGTTCTGGATATTTGGCTTTGAGGTGATTAGGAAGTTGCTTGGATGCTTCTCCAATGATTTCGATGCTGCGAATTACGGTGTTAAGTGTTTTTTTTGTCTTTGATGAACTCTTGATAGGTCATGCTGGCAACGAAGTTTTCGATGTCGGTTATTGCCTCTAGAATGTCTTGTAAGTAATCCCGTATATCGCGGTCCTTCAAATCATGATAACTTCCTGCACTATGTGTTCGCCTATGTGGGGTTTTAGTGCCTTCTTGGAGACTAAGTCGACTTTGACGCCTAACAAGTCTGAGAGGTAGTTTTCTAGCTTCATGAATTCGAATAAGCCAACGGGCTCGTCAAACTCTACTAGAATATCCAAATCGCTGCTGAGCTTCTGTTCGCCTCGAACATAAGAGCCAAAAACACCTATGGTTTTCACTTTGAACTTATCCTTAAGCTCAATTTTATGCTGTAAAAGCGCAGATTTGAAAGTTTCAACATCTCTCATAGTTTTAAAATATGCTGACTACGAACTTAAAGCCTTTTCACAAAACAGCCAAACTCAGCATCTGAGTTTTAAATTTTGACTGGTAGAAGAAGAACCGAAAATTTTTCAATCTTCTTCTAGTTTTGACACCTAGTCTTTTGGCGCAAATCTTCTCTTGTTTCTGGCAAAGTCAAGATAGTAGTTGTTCACCCTAAAAATTTCACCCGTTCAACTTCTTCTCTAAAGAAAGGAAAGACTTAGTAAGCGGATTTTTCGCTTTTTTATCATTCCGCTCCAAGTTTTCCAACTCTAAAGAGAGAATACCGTTTTGCTTCCTCAACCACATTAGTGCAAACATACAATCAACTTTTCAGTAATCAAGCAGAGTAAGCCATTTTCTGCAACGATTTTATTATTCTTACTTCTTCAAGAATTTTCTTTAAAATTTCTTCATCGCCCAAAATTCCTTCTGGAGGATCAACAATTCTTTTAAGCGGCAACGGCACACGATCCATGCGATAAGCTGAGCCTTCCACTTCTATGCCAACAAATGCCGAAGGGAACAATACGTCAGCCAACATAGCAGTGGCGTTCATGTGGGGGTCAATAACTATAAGCGGGTTTTTGACGAGGTGTTCCACAGCTTCTTTTGGAAAATTGGCTACGGGATCCGAGGCAACAACTAAAGCGGCATCCGACTCCTTGCGCATTAGAATATCGACAACAGAGGTTTCTCCCGGATTATACCTTGGGTAACCAAGGGAAAAATCAACAGCATAAGGATAACCACTCTGCCAAGCTAAAACGATGTTTGCGCCTGCAACATTGAAGTGCCCCCTCATGGGCATGATTACGAATTTTGTGCGAGCATTAAGATCACGAACTAATTGAATGGCGACTTCTATGTTTCGTGATTTACCCGCGCTCTGAGTTAAGCCCATACCGAAAAAGATAACGCCGAACTCACAGTTCACCAATGCATCAGTAACTTCTTTCAGGTACTCCACTGGAACGCCTGCGACTTTGTCAACGTCAAGTTCTTGATCATTAACTAACGCTCGCAATGCCTGCATGAGCTCATAGTCTTTGTTAGGTTCAACCTGGACAAAGTAGTCAGCCATCTGGGCAGTCATGGTTTTGCGTACGTCAATCACCACAAGTTTTCGGCCTTCTTTGCTCAGAATTTGGGGCACTCCACTTACGACGCAGCTTTGTGTGTGAACATGTGGCTGAAACTTCACGAATCCTCTTCTTCGCGCGCTTTCAAATTTCTTTTGACCTGCAGCTGCTTTGAGTTTTTGCAAGTAAGCTCTCCATTCACTGTTCTCAAATCGTCCTTCAGTAAAGCTGGTGTATCTTTCCAAGTGCCTTGGGTGGGCACTCCACGGATCGCAGCCCCAATAAATGATAAGGTCGGCGCGGTGCCTAATTTGCCCCAAAGTGCACGTGGGAAGACCAACTTCCTGTATGCCTAAAATCGACGGCCCATGGCAGACAGTCGATGTGTTATCAAGAACTCCACCGATCTCTTCCGCTAATTCTACGCCTATACGCTGAGCTTCGCAACTTGTTGAACTCCAACCATACAAAACGGGGTAATTTGCGTTAGCGAGAATCTCGGCCGATTTATGCACAGCTTCTTGAAGGGAAGTTTCAACCAGCTTGCCGTTCTTTCTTATCAGCGGTTTTCGAAACCTATGTTCCCCGGCGAAGCCCAAAAATTTGGCATTGCTAAGTGCACAACCATTTTTTACGCTAATCACTCTCCCGTCTTTAACGGTTAATTCAATATCGTCACACAAACATCCACAAACAGGACACGTTACAGATTTAATTGACAGTGTTTCACCGCCTAAATCTCTTTTACGAGACTTGAGTTCGTCACTTATTCTACAATTAGTTTCTTCATATATTCCTTCCGGGATCTCCATGGCTATCGAATTAACAATCAAATAGATGTTGGGTGATTGGATAAAATTTAATCCAAAACTATCCAAAAAATGAAACCTATGTTGATTAAATCTTCGATGTTGTTTGGAGCACACTTGATTTGCCAAAGGTCACATATGGCTGACAAACCTATCTTTCTTCGCTGAGGGTTTAAACTAATTTCGGGAAACCCGTAAGTTTGCAGGCTAAATTAAAATTTATTCCAACCAACTTTTTCTTCTTTCTACCAGACTGAATCATAAGGAATCCAAGCTTTTGGGGGAAAGGTTTGTTCCCGAGTTCCCAAGTTATATGATTTTTAAGGATGTATCCAGTCTCTAAAAGAAATAAAAAGAGCAATTTCAAAAATTATTAATTTTAGGTTATGCCCACCTCGTTTTGTTTAGTTTTTCTGAGAGTTTTAGTCCGCATGGACCGCAAAGGAAGCCCCATGAGTAATCGAATTTTGTAATTTGCCAGTCTGATCTGTCTTTAAGAAAAATTGAAAGATTCAATTAAACGTGAAGTACTCCTAACCTTACGAGAAACATTTGATAAACAGGTCTTAACTATTCCCAATAGGTATACCCAACTTGTTGAGGAGCTTTTTGATTTTAGTTATGGCGGTCCCGCGAATGGATATGTTTTGGCCTTAGCCCTTGCTGTTCAAAAAGCCGTTAAGAGCTGAATAGAGAAAAAGACGTAGATAGTTATCTGGTAGAAAAAAAGAAAATTCTTCAATCTCTTCTTCTTTTGACGCATAACTTTTTGGCACATCTCTTCCTTCTTGCAAATCAAGTTGGATGTTGTTGTTCACCCTAAAATTTCGCCATGAACAACTTCTACTATTTGGACGAACGAGTTTTTCCCTATTGACGAAGTTTTTTCTTTTCTTTCAACTCAGCAGGGTTATGGCAAACCCCAATAGAACAACAACAGTTGAAAAACGCGTGTTGTTGTTCTTTCAGCACTGTCATTGAGCTATGGAAGTAGTAGATGCTGCAAATTTCAACTAGACTACTACTCTTGTATGAAGAACTTTTTTTACCGATTACTTTTGCAATGTTTTTCAAAAATGCATAGTTAACTTAGTAGAAGGATAAGCCCGATTTTTTCAACCTTTTTCTTCTTTTAAGATAAAGTTTAGTTGAAAGGCCAACAACAAAACATTTTTCCAACTGTTGTAGTACTTTTAGTTTAAAAATCTCGTAGCAACGAAGTTGATGAGCCTCAAGAACAAAAAGTACTAACTGGATGGGGGAATTTATTGTGAGTTTGTTTGCCGGGGTTTCGAGTTTCTAAAATTAGTTAGGGCAGGCTGAGTCTAAGCCTTAACTGCGTTCACGGTCCATAAAAGCAATGTCTTAATCGCTGAATGATCTTTCACCGTTTTGACCATGCAGCTCATTGCTTTTTTGCAACGCTATTATGTCCAGCCCGTTAAAGCCAAGTCTTAGTCACGTATCAATTTTCAGCTGTTTCAATTGATACGTTCCATGCTTCAACGCATTACTTAAAGCGTGCTCCTCAGCCTGCAAATATGACATTATGGATGCGGACTATTAAATATTGTGACATTTATGTCACAAATTGTACTATGTATGTGCCATTTGGTACAATCGATAAGATGTCCTATGTGCGGTAGAGAGTTTAACTAAAGAATGCGCCTAACTGGGATTGTTTAACGGTATTCTTGGATTTTGCTTTTTTCTGTTCTTCAGTTGTCAATCCTAACTTCTCAATCAGTTGAAGACAATTCTCTGGTGCATAACCGTGATAGTGATTGTTAAAGTAGCCATAGATTTTTTTGACTTTGGTTGAAGTTTGTTGAACTATTGGAATCCAAGTATCTATCTCTTTTTCGCTATACCTGTAGTCAAACCAGATATTTTCTCCTTTGCCATGCCACCTGAAGTAAGCGAAATCAGTGGTCAAGTGGATTTCTGGTGGAAGAAGCGGTTCGTCAACAATAGTGTAAGCTATTCCATATTTCTTCAAGAGCTTAAAAGTTAGAGTTTCAGGAAGCAACCATGTTAAATTCCTGAATTCTACTGCATACCTAAAAGTTGGGTCAAGCATTTTGAAGAATTCTTCAAGGTTCTCTGGATTGTATGTGTACTTTGGTGGGAGTTGTATCAGTAGACATGCGAGTTTTCCACCTAGCTGTAGAGGTCGCATTAAGTCCAAGAACTCTTCCAAATGGGACTTAACTTCTTTTTTTAGGCCAAGCATATTGTCATGCGTTATCGTTTTAGGTAGTTTAGCACTGAAGAGAAAATCGCTGGGTGAATACTTTAGCCAACCTATGACCGTGCCTTTGGTGGGATTGCGATAGAAGGTTGAGTCTATTTCAGCAGTTTTGAAGACTTTTGAGTACGCTCTAAGTTTACTTTGTCCACTTCTCTTCTCGTAAAAGTTACCTTCCCATTCTTTGTAACTCCATCCGCAAGTTCCTAAGATTATGTTGTCTTTACTCAATTACTATTTTCAGCTCCTTTATGACTTCTTTTATGTTGAGGTAGTTTTTGTCTGGAATGCTATTTAGAAACTCGGAGAGGTGTGCTGTCTGGTTTTGTTTAACATCTATGACTTTCCAGCCTTGTTTTTTGATTAGTTGTGACTTGGAAGATGGGAATGTTGCGTCTTGAGCTAAAACTTCTTTTGCTGAATCTGCACCAATACCTGAAGTTACAGGCAAGAAATGTCCAGTCTTCAAATGTTGTTGAAACCTCAAAGCGTCATTATTCATCCGTACTCCATGATAAGATAGTATTACTTTCTTTGAATTAGTTTCTTCAGCTCGTTTTTGTATTTCCAATTGTTCAACATTGGTGAATTGGTAGATATTGTGTTGTCCCTTGCCGAATAATCTGGAATATGTTTCATTGAGACTAAAGCTTGGTTTTTGCTTTGACAAATCAACACAATGTATTATGTTGAAGTCTTGCATTAAGTTAGTTACCTGTTGGGTTATTTGTGCTCTGTATTCCCAAACAAGCTGGACGCCTTTCGAGTTAATTGTTGAAAGAAAATCTCTTGTATCATTAGTGATTGTGTAACTAGTTGGTGTCTCCAACACTACATAAGGGGTTTGAAGAAGATTAGCGTAGTTTTTGGTTTTGTAGAATACTTCATAGGCTTCATCTATTGGTTTTAAGCCTATTCTATGAGTTAGGTCTTGGTTGCATCTTACAGAAAAAGTGAAGTCTTTTGGAACTGTTCTTCTCCATCGCTCCACAGTTTGTACAGATGGGTACTCATAAAATGTGTAGTTAATTTCAACAAAGTTGAATATTTCACTGTAAACTTTCAAAGAGGGTTTAGGTGGAACATTGAAGTAACTCCATCCACCTGTTCCAACAAGATAATCAGTCAATAATTATCCTCAAAAGGATATTCAGGGTCTGATTATAATAACATTTTAAAGATTATGCGATGTCAATCTATAGTTGTTTCTTAATGTCTAACATTTGATGCCTTTTTTCGCAGCAATTAACCGGGGTACAGGTGAGAGGATTTTTAGAGAAGAAAGAAAAAATCGATTTTCCAAGAACCACAGTTTTTTCATTTCTTTAAATCTCGGGGTTCTAAGTTGATAAGCTTAAAGGATGAAAGGTCATAATCTGTTATGAGGTATTAGCATGCGATTGTTTGCTGGGACTTCCGAGCAGTTTTTGGAAGACACCGTCCAAAACCAGATCGCTGAGAAACTTAGACTTGCCTTCTTTAGTTACTTTAGATATTACCCCTCGCATAGCGAGTTGAATTCGTGGAGGAATTCGCTTCGCGCGGTCTCGATGGTTTTTCAAAATGCAAAGCTTACCCAACAGGGAATTTTGCTTGAGTACCAATTGCCAATGACGTCTAAACGATTGGATTGCATGATTTGTGGAAAAGACGCTAACGGCAAAGATAATGCCATTATTATTGAATTAAAGCAATGGGACCGCTGCCAAGAGGCACCTGGAAAGAACGAGGTGATCTCTTGGGTAGGAGGTCGAAGAGAGCTTTTGCATCCTTCCGTTCAAGTCAGCCAGTACAAGCGATATCTAAAGGATACTCATACTGCTTTTTACCAGGAACCAAACCCAGTAATTCTCAATGCTTGTGCATATCTGCATAACTATAGCGTTTATTCGGAAGACATTTTGTTCTCAGAAAAGTTTTCCGAGGCTCTTTTAAATTCACCTCTATTCACTGCTGACGACGTCAACAAGTTATCAGGATACTTGACTAAGAAACTTGAGTTAGGCAGCGGTGTGGATGTGCTCAAGCGGATTGAAGAGAGCAAGTACAGACCTAGCAAGAAACTTATGGAGCACGTGAGTAATGTTATTGACGGAATTCCAGAGTATACATTATTGGATGAACAGCAAATCGTCTACGACAGCGTATTTTTATGTGCTAAATCAGGGTTTCACGATAAACAAAAAACAGTTATAATAATCAAAGGTGGTCCAGGAACAGGTAAATCAGTTATCGCCATAAATCTCATGGCTGACTTACTTCGAGCTGAATACAATGCTCAATATGCGACTGGATCGCGAGCTTTCACCGAAACCCTGAGAAAAATAATTAAATCAAGAGGGGCTGCCCAGTTCAAATACTTCAATAGTTACACCGAAGCTCAAAACAACGAAATAGACGTCTTAATCGCAGATGAAGCGCACCGACTAAGAGAGACAAGCTTCAACCGATTCACGCCCAAAGCTGAAAGATCAACTGTTCCACAAATTGAAGAGTTACTCAATGCCTCTAAAGTCTCGGCGTTTTTCATTGACGATGACCAAGTTGTGCGCCCCGGAGAAATCGGTTCAGTCAATTACATCAAAGAGTATGCTTCAAAGAACAACTGCAAAGTTTTCGAGTACGAATTGGAAGCGCAGTTCCGCTGTAACGGTTCAGACGCATTCGTAAACTGGGTAAACAACACCTTGGGCATCAAACGAACTGCTAATATAATTTGGGATCAGCATGAAGAATTCGATTTGCAAGTTTTTGACACCCCAGAAGATCTCGAAAACGCAATAAGATCCAACGTCAAAGCAGGCTACACAGGAAGAGTTTCAGCAGGTTTCTGCTGGCCATGGTCCAATCCAAAAGGCGATGGAACACTCGAAGACGACGTAATCATAGGCGACTACCGCAGACCATGGAATGCCAAACCCGACGCAAGAATAATAGCTGATGGAATCCCAAAATCAAACCTCTGGGCATACGACCCCAACGGAATAAACCAAGTAGGCTGCATATACACCGCCCAAGGATTCGAATTCGACTACGCCGGAGTAATATTTGGAAACGACCTCACCTACAACTTCGACGAACAAAAATGGAAAGGACACCCAGAAAACTCCGCAGACGACGTAGTAAAAAGATCCAAAAACAACTTCACAGACCTAATCAAGAACACCTACAGAGTACTACTATCACGTGGAATGAAAGGATGTTACATCTATTTCGTTGATAAAGAGACTGAAAAGTTCTTTAAATCAAGAATAGAAAAGTAGGGTTTGAAATGAAACACTTAGAAGTCGTGGGGGGGATTCTGATATTCCAGGGTAAAATATTGTGTATGCAGCGTAATATTGGGAAATATGAATATTTGAATTTCAAATACGAGTTCCCTGGGGGAAAAGTCGAGGCAGGAGAGAATCATCCCCAAGCACTTATGCGTGAATTAAAAGAGGAGCTGGATCTCGACCTCAATGTATTTGAAACTGATTATTTCGGTGAAGTAAGTTACCAATATCCAGATTTTGCAATCACTATGTATTGTTATCTTTGCCATCTTTCCTCGAACTGTTTCCAACAAAAGGAACATGCAAACTACAAATGGCTGAACCAAAATGAACTACATACATTAGATTGGGCTCCAGCGGATCATCCAATTGTAAAAAAATTAGAAAAGTTGGTCTCTCTTGAATAATATAGATGTAATTCCCGAATTACATAAGAGCCTAATTACTGGATGTATTGATGGTTCTTCTAAATCATTAGAGGAATATCAACCAAAATTACTTCTTAATAGTCCAGAATCAAAAGTCCTTTCAAATATCATAACAGAATTGAAAAAATGCGATGAATTTTTCTTCTCTGTTGCATTTGTTACAAATAGTGGTGTTGCTGTTCTTATTGAAACTCTCAAGGAATTAGAAAAGAAGGAAGTTCGTGGAAAAATTATCGTATCTGAATATCAATACTTTACAGAACCACGTGCTTTAGAGCGTCTAATTGGTTTAAAGAATCTCGACATTCGAATTATTAGCGAAGAACAACACCTTCATTCAAAAGGCTATATTTTACGAAATAACAAAACCATCTCGCTTATTGTTGGAAGCAGTAATTTAACACAAGACGCACTTTGTAAAAATCAGGAATGGAACATAAAAATTACAACATCTTCTCATGGATCGTTAATTGTAGATACGTTTGAAGAATTTAATCGACTCTACAAATGTGCAACTCCTGTAACTCCAGAATGGCTTGATACATACAAAGAAATCTATAAGAAACAACACGAAATCAAAAGAAGAGTTGTTGACGAATTCGAAGAAGATTCTATTGTACCTGTTCGACCGATTATTCCAAACAAAATGCAGAGTTCTGCGTTAGAATCGTTAAAGTTACTCAGGTCTGAAGGTAACAAAAAGGCACTTCTCATCTCTGCAACCGGAACAGGGAAAACGTACCTATCGACTTTTGATGTCAAGATAGTAAATCCAAAGAGATTCCTGTTTGTTGTTCATCGTGAAAACATAGCAAGAACCGTGATGAAATCTTTCAAGAGAATTTTTGGTGCAAGTAAGAAGATGGGTATTCTTACTGGATCCGAGAAAGACTTTGAAGCGGATTATATTTTCTCAACAATTCAAACTCTTTCAAAACCAGATATTCTTAAAAAATTCTCCCCCGATTATTTCGACTATATAGTAATTGATGAAGTTCATCGGTCAGGGGCAACATCTTATAGAACAATCCTCGAACATTTCAATCCAAACTTTTTGCTCGGAATGACAGCTACTCCAGAAAGAACGGATGGTTATGACATTTTTAAGGCGTTTGATTACAATATCGCCTATGAAATTAGACTCCATACGGCCTTAGAAGAGGACATGCTCTCACCTTTCCATTATTACGGAGTTACGGATATTTCGATAGATGGAAAGTTACTGGACGATTATACAGAATTCAATGATCTTGTTTCAAATGAACGTGTTGAGAGAATTATAGAGAATTCAAAGTTTTACGGATGTGACCGGGGAAGAATTAAAGGATTAATTTTCTGTTGCCGGGTTGAAGAAGCAAAGGAACTTTCAGAAAAACTCAATCTCAAAGGTTATCGGACAATTGCCCTATCTGGAGAAAATGATGAAAAGGAGAGGGAAGACTGTATTGAGCGCCTTGAATCCGATGAGCGAGAAGATTACCTAGACTACATTTTGACAGTTGATATTTTCAATGAAGGTGTTGACATTCCATCTGTCAATCAGATTATTATGCTGCGTCCGACTCAGTCAGCCATCGTTTTTGTTCAGCAACTTGGACGAGGATTACGAAAGGCCGAAGATAAGGACTTTCTGACTGTTATTGATTTCATTGGAAATTATTCGAACAATTATCTCGTGCCAATCGCCCTATATGGTGACAGTTCCTATAACAAAGATACACTTCGAAAATTAATTTCAACGGGAAGTAACCTAATTCCTGGTGCTTCCACAGTCAATTTTGACCAAGTATCAAAACAGAGGATTTACGAAGCAATTGATACTGCAAGAGTCAACAGTTACAAAGAATTAAAAGAAGATTATTTGCTCTTAAAATACAAATTGGGGCGGATTCCCTCCATGATGGATTTCGTGGAACATGGAAGCCGGGACCCCATGATGTATGTTGAAAAAGATGGTTCGTTTTATGCATTTATCGATAAGCAAGAGAACATCGGAGCGTTATCTCCATTACAGATTAGAAGGCTTTAGCTTCTTTGCTAAAGAAGTATGTGATGGGAAACGATTAGAGGAAGTTCTTCTTTTGAAATTGCTTATCGAAAAAGATCAGGTTTCCAATAGTGAATTTACAAGAATATTATGTGACGAACATCAAATAGAATCTCATTCAATCGACTCTGCTATTGATTACTTAAACGGTGAATTCCACCAACTGAGCGATCGTGAAAAATATAGTTCAACAAAATATGTTGAATTATCTCAAGAAGGAATTCTCTCAAAAACAAAAGAGTTAGATGAATTATTAGCATCTCCTACTTTCTATTCGAATTTGTTGGATTCAATCAAATTCGCAATTAATCGATTCACATATTCATTTGATTCAAAACAATATTTCAACGGATTCTCACTTTATCATAAATACTCCCGAAAAGATGTTTGCCGAATCTTAAACTGGTCGAAAGATGAACATTCAACGATTTATGGATACAAAATAAAATCCAACACCTGCCCAATTTTCGTGACTTATTCAAAACGGGAAGATATTCTTGCAAGTATAAAGTATCAAGATTATTTCCTTGATAACAAGAATTTCCACTGGATGACTCGACATAACAGAACAGTTGACTCTCAAGATGTTCTGAATATTCAAAAGTATAAGGAAACAGGACTGAGAATTTGCTTATTTGTGAAAAAATCTGATGCAGAAAGCGACGATTTCTATTATATTAGTGATTTAACCCCTTACGAATATAATTCACAAACAATCAAAGATGATTCCGGGGCCAACCTACCGATTGTCAACATCAATTATGAAATAAACACCCTCGTCGCAGAGAATATTTACAACTATTTGATAGGGGAATAAAAAAAATTAATCTTTTTTTGCAAGTCTTCTTTTCAAATACCTGCAAGTTCTGTGCCCCCTACAGTAAACAAAACGCTCTTTTTTCCCCAAGGTATTCAGTTTGTTCTGAGCAATGGTCTTTCGGTGCCTTAAAGACAATGGCTGTGTACATTAAATTTTAGCTCAAGTAGTAAAGTAACCAATAGCTCCCCAGATGATTGTTTAAAATGTTCGTGGTTAGAGTAGTTTTAAATTAATTTAAAAAGGCACCAAAATGGAGTTAGCGATAACAAAACTCAAAAAGATAATCAAGCATATTTATCCAAATCAAGTGATCAAATGACTAAGAATCTTTCAACTTACGAAAAAGGATTAGCTCTTGAGCTAAGACTTGCGGAACTATTCAAAAAAATGGGTTATCACGTTACCCATGATGCTAAGAAAGTGGGTTTATCAGGCGCTGAACATCAAATAGATGTTTTAGCTGAATATAATTGTCCGTTACACATTTCGAAGATAATTGTTGAAGCCAAGTCTTATGATAAACCTATAGACAAGGACAGAATAATGAAGCTCATGCAGATTGTAACTGACCTAGGCGCTGACAGGGGAATTATTGTTACTACAAGCTACTTTACACCTGAAGCCGTCAAGACTGCAACCGGACATAACGTTGAGTTATGGGATAGAGAACAACTTGCAAGATTATTAGGTGAAATAGAAATTAGTGCTTCAGAACAAGGTTTAATGAAAGAAGTCACTTTCATAGAACGAGCAGTTAGGTTCAACCTATCTATACAGGATGCACAGAGGATAGAGAAAAGCATCCTAGAACAACGTGCAAAAGGTGGTTTCTTAGGTGCAGGAAAAATCAACGAAACCTTAGAATCAATTTCGCTTCAATATCTACCCTATTATGAGGCTGAAATTCAAACATCCATAAGCGAGAATGAAAAGACGGGTTTGCTAAGTAAGAGGACTGTTCAAAAAGTAGTTACAGTTAGAACGAATCTTAACGGTCAAAATGGCGACTTAGTAACTGTAACTGAAGAAGGTCTTACTTTACCGTATCCATTCTTGAAACGGTTAAGCGAGGAAGACATCAGAGTCTTTAAAATAATGCAAGAGAAAAAATGGTATAGCTCAAAAGACCTTTCAGGATTAGGTATCTCCGAAGGGAAAACAAGAAAGATTCTAAGCATACTTGCCAACGTAGGAGCAGTTAAGACCGCAATAGGAAACAGGGGTGTAACTATCTACCAACCTTTAGTAGAGTTTCCAAATGACCCGCGGCTTCTGAAGTCAATCTCTGATTCGCTGAAAGTACAAGAGGTATCAACAAAAGATGCAACCTTCATATCACCATCAATGGAAGCAAGTGATGTCATGAAACGATTGGAATGTTATTGGAATGGCAAAGTGAACAATTTGTCAATATTGTATTTTCCTTGTTATATTTGCACTTTAACAACTCAAGATGGCTCTAAAAGAACAGACGTGATTGATGCTACGAGTGGGAAGTTAATTGAGTTCTAGCCTTAAGTTAGATTCTATACGCAACGTCAATGATGACGTTGACAAGTGCTAAGGCAGGTAAGAATATGAATCTCATGGATAATCTAAATCCTCAGCAGCAGGAAGCTGTGAAAGAGATTGAGAAGCCCCTTTTAATAATAGCGGGTGCTGGTTCAGGCAAGACTTTAACTGTGGCAAGTAAAATTGCATATCTTTTGGAAAAGGGCGTCAAAAAAGAGAATATACTTGCTTTAGCTTTTAATCAAAAGGCGGCAGAGGAGCTTAAGAATAGAGTCATTGGGATGGTTGGGAATGCTGAGGACTTGAGCATTTCAACTTTTCACTCTTTTTGCAACCAAGTTATTCAGGATAACATTCTCAACACTAAACTTAACGCTAACTTTAAGGTAATTACTGAAACCGCTCAAAAAGTTTACTTGACCAGAACATCAACAGCTTTGGTATTGAGCATCTTGAATTCAACCATGAACCCTACACCTTAGCCGAAGAAATGAAAAAGTTCATATCAAGATGCAAAGACGAATCGGTCACACCAGATGACATTCGACAATACATTGAAACCCAGGAAAAAACCGAGCTCGATGAAGAAGCTCTTGATGACCTAAACAATCTAAAGGACATACTAAAAATTTTCAGGTCCTATGAAGATTACAAAGCAAAAAATAATATGCTTGATTTTGGAGACATGCTCTGTGCAGTCTACAACCTGCTAAAGAATAAGCCGCTAATTCTGAAGAAATATCGAGAAAAATTCCAGTTCGTTATCGTTGATGAATTCCAAGACACTAATTACATTCAACTTCAGATTGTCCATTTGATTGCCAGCCAACATGGCCACATCACAGTGGTAGGAGATGACGATCAAAGCATCTACCGTTTCCGAGGAGCCTACGTAACCAACATAGCGGAATTCAAAAAAATGTTTCCTAACTACGTTGAAAAAACGTTAGAACACAATTACCGAAGTACCAAAAAAATCGTAACAGTCGCCAACACATTAATTGAAAACAGCCCCGAAAGAACCATTAAGAAACTTTTCACAAACAACCCAGACGGAGAAAAAGTAGCTGTTGTAGAAACTCCAAGCGACTCATCTCAAGCAAATTACATTCTTGAGACAGTCAAAGACCTCCTAAAAAAATACCCCTTACAAGACATAGCGATACTTTGCAGGCGAAGATCAACTGCTGAACCAATAATCAAAGCATTCAGAAAACAAGCCATTCGCTTCAACTTTGTTGGCGAGACAGGCTTCTTTCAAGAGCCTATAATTAAAGACGTTACAGCTTACCTCAAAGTCATAAGTAATCCGTTAGAAAATAATGTTGAAATCGTAAGGATTCTAAACCGAAATAATTACGGCATTAAGCAGATTGAGATATGCAAGTTCAACTGCTATGCAAATCAAAATGACCTTTCATTATATGAGGCGTTTGACCACTTAAGCGCTATTGATGTGGATAAATTCAAGTTTCTCCAAGTCAAACAGACCCTCTCCGACTTAATTGGCTCCAAAAAGAGACTTCGAACACTTGACCTCATTCATAGTTTGCTTTTTGAACGGGAGTTCTACAAGTTCGAGATAGCGCTCCAAAACAACCGAAACATACAGCTCCTAAACCAATTTTTCGAGTTTGCCGAGGAATTCAACGGCATCTATCCGAATAACGATATTGAAGACTTCACAGAGTATCTGTCGTTTGCCTCTAACTTTGAAATTGAAGAGAAGAACCTTGAGGAACAAGCTGTAGTCATCTCAACTATCCATGGCGTTAAAGGTATGCAGTACCCTGTGGTCATTATTCCTGATCTTGTGGAGCGAAAAATGCCTACAATTTATCAGAAAGACAAGTTTGCCATCCCGTTAGAGTTACTCAAGGGTGTACAATCAAAGTTTGATGAAAAAGAACTTCATCTGCAAGAGGAAAGAAGACTGTTTTATGTAGCTATAACTAGGGCAAAAGACAAACTAATTATTACTTATGCTAAAAGGTACGGCGAGAATAAGACTGATTCTAAACCTTCAAAATTCTTAAAAGAAATAGATTATCAACAAAATGAATGCATAGATTTTCAGCAAGCTGACGCTCAAGATCTCTCTGCTGAATTTGCAACAGTGGAAAATCAAACGCAAACGCGTCTCATGAAACAAGTAATATCTAATCTGGCGACTGGAAAATTCAACGAAGCCCTACAAGACGTGCTCTTATACGCTAAATCTACAAACAAAGACTTAGACGTCAAAACCGAACTTATAGGTAAACTAAAAGAACCCGACTACTCAGCACTGGAACAAACGGTTGAAGAGCCAGTTACAGTTTCGGAAAAATCACGTGTTTAGCGTGTCGCAGTTTGTTGGCTACAAGAAGTGTCCCAGGCTCTACCAGTATCGGCATGTTATGAAGATTCCAGAGAAGCCCTGCCACTACTTTGATTTCGGCTCCTCGCTCCACAGTATTGCGGAGCAATTAACCCGGATGCAAAAAGACGGCAAAACCATCAACGAAGCTGTGGCGGGTGAACTTCTGGCTAAGTTCTGGGATCCGAAAGGCTACAAGTCAAAGATCGATGAGCAACGTGATTATGCTGAAGCGAAGGCGATCTTGAAGGTTTTCCTCGAAGAGCAAGCTAAGAGTAAGACGGAGATTGTGGATATTGAGCGGTGGTTTGAAATCTCTATTGGCGACATCAAGCTGAGAGGCCGAATCGACCGCATCGATCGAGACGGAGCTGGCTACACAGTAGTGGACTATAAGACCAGCAAAAAGGCATCATCACTAAATGAGCTAAAAAAGGACATGCAACTGCTTGTTTATGCGCTCGCAGTTAAGCAAATGTATGGCAGTGGACCTTTGAAGGTAGGCAACTGGTTCTTACGGTCCAACGAAAAAGTGTTCTTTGAACCCGAAAACCCAGCCATAGAAGCAATACAAACAGAAATCACGGAAATGGCAGCAAAAATCAAAGCAGCAAAATTTGAACCCAAAAAAGGAAGCTGGGAATGCAACTACTGCGACTACGGCTGCCTCTGCGAGACTTGAGTACGATTGGAGAGACCTAGCTTACATGACTTATTTTTCCATTTAAATGCCAAATTTTCTCTATCCTGAGTAGCCCTTTTTTCCGTGTCCCAGCGCTACGTTGAAGCAGTAGATTAGTTGGATTAAAATTTAATATTTTCTTTCTCTCTGATGTGTTAAAGACTAAAAAATCATATATACTACTTCTTCAGATAATAAAAATTGCCTTTTTTTGGGAGAATGATGAAATGTCAAAATCAAATGTCGAGTATCCAATCCATGTGCCAGTCGTAATCTTGCGTGGAATACCTGTATGGTTCAGAGAATACGCTGACCTCGTAGGGAAGTATGGAAAGAACGAAGCCGGGCGGTTGGTAACCCCTGCACAAGCTGCAACCATGGGCGCTATAGTCGATGTTACCGGGATCAGAGGCGGCATCCGAGTCCCCCACATTCATGAGGGCAAGGACATTCGCGTCTTGAACGAAAAAAGCTGGGGTGCCTTCTCGAAGGAAGCTACGAAAATCTTTGCTCAAAAAATAGCGATTGCAAACACAGTATCTTTTGACCAGCTTAAGGAAGTTGCAGATATAGCTCACGCCATGCCTGAATAATAAATGTCTAACAATCCCCCTTTTTCTTTTAATTTCAACGGGCTTCTGAAATGTACATTTGCGCTTACTATGAGATGTAACCTTGCATGTGATTACTGCTATATCGACAAGAGCGACTCTGTAATGTCCCTGTCGACGGCTGAAAGAATAATTCAGTTCATCTTTGACAACGCAAGACCCAGCGACACTTTAGACATAGGATTCTTTGGAGGAGAGCCGCTTCTTGAATTTGGACTTTTGAAGAGAATTGTTGAACTAATTATGGATCATGGATCGTTTAATCCCGAAAAGGCAAGGCTCTCTGTAACGAGCAACGGCACTATTCTAAATGATGAAATCGTCAAATACCTCTCTGAGAAACAAATATCTTTGTGCGTGAGTTGTGACGGCCCACCAGCGGCTCAAGATAGATTTAGGCATTTTCCAAATGGAGAAGGCACATCGACAATCGTGGAAAAAAACCTGAAACGTGCCTTAGAGGCAATGCCATTTACAAGCGTAAATGCTGTTTATTCACCAGAGACCTTGCGCTTTTTGCCTGAGACTGTAAGCTATTTCTTATCCTTAGGGTTGAGGAAGATTTACTTGAGCCCCAACATTTCTGCCAGGTGGACTCAGAAAGAGGCAGCTCTACTTTCGTCGGTTTACAGTGCAGTTGCAGAACAGTACATCAATGCTAATAATTCGGGAAGGTCTGCCTTCATAAGCCTAATCGATAGCAAAATTTCTCTGCTGACTCAGGGAGGGTACAAACCAGCGGAAAGATGTAAGATGGGGAAAGGAGAATACGCCTTTGGGCCTTCCGGGAACGTTTACCCCTGCGAGAGACTAATAGGCTTCGACGATGGAAAAACTCACTGCTTGGGAAACATCCACAGTGAACTTTCCTCCAACAAGATGTGCCAAGGAGTCTCCTCAACCTCGACTAACTCTGAATGCGCAGAGTGCACGCTTAAAGACTACTGCATGAATTGGTGCGGCTGCACAAACTACTACTCCACGGGAAGATATTCCACCGTTTCGGCTTTCACATGCTCATCGGAAAAGGCAGCGATAAAAACAGCGCTAGATGTGATCCAAAAGACGCAGGAAAGTTAGCTGTTTGGAAACAACAGCATGCGAGTAAGTCCAGATTAATCAATTGGGCTCATAGCGAGAAAAAAATCATTAAAACTCAAATAACTGATTTGCTTGAGACTATTGAGTTAATAACGATTAGGTTCTTCGAAATTCAACCTTTAATTGATCATTCGAAAAACAAGGAGGCAAAAGACAAATAATTATTGTGAACTTTTCTTTTTTGCTTCTCGCAGTTATTATTTGTTTGTTTATTTTATGAGTGGGATTTATTATATTATTTTATACCACTCTTCCATAAGTTAGCTATTAGTGTTCCATCTGCAACCAATCCAGCCATCGGTTTTACATAGTTAAATTAGTGTAAGGTCGTTGTGGTGGTCGTCAAATAGGGTTGGTTGACTTAGATTTTAATCCAAACATTTATCTTAAATTCTCTCACGCATATGTACACTCTCGTACACCACGCGTACAAGCCATCCAAACAAGAGTTATATAAAGATTTGACATCAATTACAGTTCAGGAAGAATTTTAGCAGATCATATGAAGGAGTCTTCTTAGATGGGAAAATTGGTTAAAGTAGAGAAATTGAAGATTAGCGCTGACGACCATGAGAGAAAGTTGATGGAGGACGAAGTCAGCGCAAAATTACTGAAGGAAAGAGATGAGCAAGAGGAAAAACAAAAGAAGCAGTGGAAGGAGGAAAAGTAGTCTACGCCACTTACTCCTCTATTTTCTGTCAGTCCTTTGAACCCTCATGTTTCGGCAATGACTACATACCCTGAGTTCAATTTTAACGCGGTTCTCTCCTGCTACGGGGTTACTTTTAGTTCAGATCTTTATAGTACCCTATACTACCAGAACAAAGAGGACAAAGCAGTTTTGCAATATAACCCGATTGCCTCACCATCGCCAGCAACAATGCCTTATCCATATTACAAATATAGCTGCGCACTGATGATGTTTAAAACAAACGCAACGACATCAAATCAGTATCTTTTGATATATCACGTCAAGGGTAACGCCTGGGCTGCTTTTTATCTAAACGGAAACCTATTGAAAACAGTTCAAGTTAATGAAGATCAAACTATCGCGTTTCTTGAAAACTGCCCTCCATCTCAAACATGGTGGTATATGTACATGTTCCTTGTTACTGATGGGCAATTGGAACTTAAAGGAATAGAGTGCTACAAACTTTGAATCTCTGTTTTTCCCTTTTTTATCATAAATAACCCCGAATTATGTGTACATTTACCGGAAAAGATTAACGTACGTGGCGTTTCCTAAGTTAATGGAAAGTTGACTATTTCATTTTTTCATTTTTCCTCTGTAGACAGGTGTTTAAATCTTAATTAACACTGCCTAACCCTCTTTCTCCTGTTAGCTCTGGAGAGAAAGACTAAATTTTTATCCTAAATTCAAACAACAGACTACTATTTTTACGTTTTAATTCTCATTCTTTCGGTCTCTTTCTCTTCATTTCAAACTTTAGTGAGGCTACAATTGAAGATTTTGCGCAATGAACACGATGTATTGAATCATATTAAACCTGTTACCACAAGACTTAATCCAAGAAACAAGATATAAGATAAATGAAGTGAGAGAAGAAACCGCTTGCATGGCTAAGAAATGCAAAGGCCTCTATCTGACTCATCATAGTCTATCCACCAAATAAACTCACATAACAAGTTGAATAAAGGAACAATGATCACGGTTTCTCTCATTAAAAACTAGCTAAAAACTATCAGTGTCCTAAGGCGGTCCAACCTCTCTTCTAAACCAAAACAGAGGACAAAGAAGAAGTGAATAATTATGGCAAAAACAACAAAAGTAACAAAATTTGGAAAAGAAATGATGAAATATGTCTCAGATAACTCAGAAATGTTTGTCGCAAAGCTCTCCCCTGCACCAATTACTTCAAACGTGAAAAAACAGTGGATGTCCTATTGGGAAATCGAGATCGGAAAAAACGAATTTACCAAACCTGGAAGTTACTTCTTATCCTTTTCAGATGGGCAATGTCCACGATGCTGGAAAAGTGTCGACTGTGCAACTCTTACTTGTTTAATGCCTGTTCTCAACTGCGACGGAATTAATGTTATGTGGGATGACTCGACTAAAGAGATACTTTATGCTTGCGGGATTAAAAAACTGAAACTGCCTCCTTTTTGAACATTTTCTTCCCCACTTTTTCTTACTGCACGATTAAGTAAGCAATAGCTTTCCTACGATCGCTATACAATTGTTATTCTTGGTATCCAATCTCTCTTTTCAACTCTCAAGTATTTAGCAAATAGTAACACTTCTTCGTTGATTAACGTCTCAATTGTTTGTCTTTCTCCTGCCTTTATTATTGGAATCTCAACGACTGTTTCAAAATAGTTGTTTAGCTTCGCGGTAAAATCCTTTGTTTCTACATCATTCAGATATTCTCTTTTTCCCTTCTTGCTATCTGACATTTTCTCGATCTTGAACATGAAATCTCGCCTGCCCAAATTATGGCAGTATTGCTTCAGTAGTTTTTCCGACTCTTTTACGGTTATAACGCCTCTTTAATCCAAACTAAGAGATAATTCGATAAGTCTTAAGCCTTTGTTGTATTTAAAAGGCATTTAGCACTTTTTAACCGCAAAAAATGGAAAAAAGTGCATCAATTTTACAAATTATGATTCTAAAGTGTTCATTGTTAAGTAATGAGAAACTGGAATGTATGAAATGTTGCCAATGCTGTATAAAAGATGAATAGAATTAGTTTTGAATGCACAAAATATGTTTAACAAATGTTTTATTTCTTAATATCCTATTTAACAATTTGCCGTTTGCCTCTAATACACGTTTTCAATGTGTCAGTTCCAACGCTCAAAAGCAACGAAACTTTTGCAGGTTAAGAGAAAAAAAATTATGTTGAAAGAAAAATTTAAAGGAGGTGAAAAACGTGGATGATGAAGGAAAGTTTCATGGAATGGGTTGGCTAAGAGACTATCCTGACTTCCGAGATTTTACCACTGAGACCGAGACGCTTACGCCCGGACAAAAAATGACAGGTCACAAACTTAGCATAAAGGCTGCAAAGGAGAAGCTTAAAATTGCAACTCCTGTATCAACTCTGCCACCTTCTGTTGACCTGAGGCCGTGGTGCTCTCCGGTTGAAGACCAAGGTAATATGAATTCATGCACAGCAAATGCTGCAGCTGGAATATACGAATACTTTGAGAGATATACGAAAGGAACTTGGATAGATGTATCTCGTCGTTTTATATGGAAGACTACGAAGGATCTGTTAGGTTGGTCTGGAAATGTTGGCGCTTTCCTAAGAACAACGATGGGTTCAATAGTCCTTTTCGGTGCTCCGCCGGAAAAGTACTGGCCATACATCAGCGATCCAAGCAATCCCCATTTTGATGATGAACCTTCGGCCTTCCCTTACATATTAGGCCAGAGCTTCCAAGCTTTAAGTTACTTCCGTTATGATCCGCCTAGCGTGACAGCTTCTAATTTGCTTGCTACCGTCAAGAATTGGTTAGCTGCAAAGTGGCCATGCATGTTCGGCTTTACAGTGTTTGGTTCAATGGCACAAGCTGATATTCCGATAAACGGTGTAAAAACTGCAAGCATACCCTTGCCGGCCCCCCAGGGCGACATTAACACTCAGAAAGGTCATGCCGTCTGTGCAGTAGGTTACAATGACTTAATAAAGATTCAAAATAGGATATCTGGAAGCCCTCAGACTATTGGTGCTTTGCTTATTAGAAACTCTTGGGGAACACAGTGGGGCGGTATGGGAGGATATCTATGGATGCCATACGATTACGTGCTAGCAGGACTGACGTCTGACTGGTGGACAATGTATAATGCAGAATGGGTAAATACAGGTCTGTTCGGCCTTCCATGATTAAGTGAATAAGCAACAACCCAGTTCCTCCCTTTCTTTTTTATTAAAATTCTTTAGGGACTATAACCTATATCTCGATTATTCAACCTGACAACATTCAAATCTTGTAGTCGTTGGTAACTTTTAAGCTCTCTTTAAGATTGATTACAAAAAATGCTTTAGTTAGTATAATTAATTAATTTGTGCGCGACCAATAGTAGGATTCGACGAAACATGACCTCTGAAGTTGAGCTGGAGGAAATTAGGAGTTTGTTGCTGAATCTAATCAAGAAAGTCGATGGGTTAAATGACTTAGTGGAAGAAAGACTAATTGGTTCTGAAGAGCCAACGCAAAAAGATGTTGCTGCAATAAAGGAATATGAGGCTGCGAAGAAGAATGGAAAGCTGACTTTAGTGTTTTTTGAAGATTTGGCAAAAAGGATTTAGCGCTATTTCTTACGAGTTAAACATTTCTTTCAACTTAGCAAA
Source organism: Candidatus Bathyarchaeota archaeon (assembly GCA_003151735.1). Classification (GTDB taxonomy): domain Archaea; phylum Thermoproteota; class Bathyarchaeia; order Bathyarchaeales; family Bathycorpusculaceae; genus Bathycorpusculum. Next base: position 164,476 of record PLYI01000026.1, read on the forward strand.
AAAATAGTTCCAAAAGTTTGGTAAAACCGCTGAACCATCAAGGCAATTAAGATGTTGACCTATTTGACGATTGCAGAGAGACTTTGCTAACCTTAATTCGCAATGAAGTCATCCTATTATTCTCTTTTGGTTAGATTTTGCTTGATTGTGCGGATTAACCCTTGGTACATGTAGATAAAATACACTAGTCCAAACCCTGTGAGTACTATTTCGGCTGCGAGTATAGTTGGGTTGTTTTCTACTCCTCTAAAGTACCCTTGAGTAAGGATGCTTGAAAACATTACCAGCTGCAGTAGCGTTGCGCCACCCATGCAGCTTAAGCCCAAGACGTGGAAGAATAAGTTGCGTCTCCGGTTCAAGGGGAAATTAGTCGTCATGGAGTTCCATTTTAAATTCGGTTTTTGAGACTTATGCTTTATGAATCCCTGATCATTATTTCCGTCTTCTCAAAAGCATTCATTTGGGAATGGACTGCTTGGGTTCTATAAGCCATTCGATCGTGTTTTTGAGGAGAGTATTGAGTTTCGGTGAGAAGACATTTGATTGAAAATTCAAATAGGCCACTTTCCCCTTGTCCTCACGAACTATAATCGCTGGTACGTTGGATTTGCCGTTGAGATTGGGATATTCCGCCACAACAGTGCCAATGCGATTCTTAGAGACGCAGACATTCCCCCAGCAGTTCATCAGGTTTATTTGTTCCCCAGGCATAAATCCTGAAACGATAGGGTGTTGGTTGAGTACTCTTATCGGTCTCTGGTTAGAACTGCTTTCTTCATAGCTAATCTCAGTATATCCCAGGGTCTTTGCCAACAATTCTGTCTCAGCTGACCTCGGATTGCCCATGATTAGCAGAGATTGACCCCCTCTAACGAATGTAGCTGCATTGATTGCCCATTGCTTTTGCAGTTCCACTTCGGGAGGGACGATCAACAAATCATAGTTCAGAAGGCTATTGCACAGGTCATCCGCACTGGACAATTCGTCCCAAACGTAGGAATGTTCACTCAACCAATTCCTATACGCTTCTTGTTCCTCTTTCTTTGAGTTGGATAGAAAACCAATTTTTAACAGACTAGTTGAGCCAATTTGGGTCTGTTGGCGTATTTCTCGGCTTTTCACATCGAATCTCAGAACATAGAACCCCCTGTCTAAGTTTTTTTCAACTTTGAATGGAAAAACTTGGTCACAATTTTGACCCGCCTCGAGTACAGATATTTTCTTTTCGCTCTTGCGTATTGAGATCCCCGGTGTGGCTAGGGCTGAGATCAAGATGTCTTTTAGGGTAGAGTTTCCTGTGTTCTTTAGGTTAATTTGGGCTTGGTATGTTTTTGACTCCAGAATTTTTGGGGGTAGGTTTGTCTTTAGTTCTATGGAGCCCTTTTCCTTTTGATCTTTCTTTTTCTCGTCTTCTTTCTTTTCTTCATTATCTTTTGAGTCAGTGTTTTTTCTGGGTTGCCCCTTGGATTTGAAGAGCTTGCCCAGTTTGCCTCGGAAAAAAAACGTACCAGCAGCTACACCGATCGATCCTGCCACCGCAGCAACTGAAATCGCGACAAGACTCAAAGACGTCGTAGCTTCGATATCTATGAGTTGTTCGCTCTTAACAGACCATGCCCCGACGTTGTCCTGCACTTCAAACGAGATCGTGTGCCTCCCCACTGAAAGGTTGGTTGTGGAGAATCTGGGCGAAGTGCTTAGCAAACCATCGATGTTTGAGACCCAACGGTAACCCGTAATATTACCATCGGCGTCGTTGCCATGACCAACGAGGGTGACTTGTTGTCCCGAACTGGCAGAACTGGGACTGATAGATTCGATCACCGCATTTGGAAGAGAATTGTTCTGCAAGAATACCGCGACTAAGGCGCAGTCACTGTTCAACGTAACCGAATAGTCGGAGACTTGACTGACGTTTTTGCCGTTGAGTAACCAGCAATTGAACCCCCAATTTGCATTGGGTTGAGCGTTAAGCTGAATCGTGGTTCCTGCGTCATAAGTATATTGACCGACGTCTGGGTTGGTGCTGCCCGATCCATTGACGTTAAGGTTCAGTAGAACTCTTTGTGGGGGTTGTGGGACGAATACTGCAGTTAGGGTTGAATCAGCAGTCATTGAAACAACGTAGGATGAAGCATTGCCCACTTTGGCACCATTCAAAGACCAATAACTGAGCATCCATCCATTTGCTGGGTTGGCGTTAACGTTCACAGTTGTGCCTGATAGGTATGGGTGAACTCCAGTGGATGGGATAGTAGTGCCTGAACCACTAACTATGATGTTCAGACTGTATTGAATTTGGGTGAAAACTGCTGTCAAGGTTTTGTTGGCATCCATCGTCACGGAGTATGAACTACCAGAACCCACATTGACCCCGTTTAATGTCCAATAACTTAGTGCCCACCCTGAATTGGGATTTGAGTTAACGTTCACAGTTGTGCCTGATAGGTATGGGTGAACTCCAGGTGTAGGATTGGTGTTTCCTGATCCGGTGATTGTGATGTTCAGACTGTATTGAATTTGGGTGAAAACTGCTGTCAAGGTTTTGTTGGCATCCATCGTTATGGGGTAAGGATTGCTAGAACCTACGTTGACCCCGTTTACCATCCAGTAACTGAGGTTCCACCCTGAATTTGGGGTGGCACTTACATTCACAACGTTGTATGATGGGTATAGGTATGTTCCAGAAGCAGGGTAGATGTTGCCCGAACCACTAAACGATGTGTTCAAACTGTACTGTAACTGTGTGAACACAGCCGTCAGATTTCTGTTGATAAACATCGTCAAGTTGTACGGGTTAGAACTGCCTACATTAGTTCCGTTTAGTAGCCAGTGGTCAAAAGTCCAGCCAGGAGAAGGTTGAGCAGAAACTGAAACGCTCTCGCCGGGGCTGTGACCGTATACCCCTGCAGCGGGATTCGTGCTTCCAGAACCCGAAACAGTTGTGGTTAACAGCAAACTCACAGGGGATTGTTGTACGAAAAATGTAGCGGAAGTACTACTGCTAACGCCATAAAAGTCTCCGTTACTGAAGTCCTCTCCATCAAAGAATAACTGGGTATAAAAGGTGCCAACTACCTGGGGGGTGAATGTTATGGTTGCAAATCCTGAATTGTCCGATGGAGAAGGCACTACTGTTTCATTGATTCCATCCGGTTTAGTAATAACGACCCTGTAGCGGTGGAAGACATTTCCTGTAGGGGGTGGTGGGGTAACTCGTATGGCAACCTCGACTTTTTGGCCCACACCGACAACATAAGGGTTTACCGAAACGGTTGCGAAAGTCGAAAAACTATCAGCCTCAACCAACGAAGGTAAAACCGTCAGAACAAAAGAGGCGCAGATTAGAAAGAGAACAACGTATCTCAAGGTTTTTCTTGGTTTCCCACTCTTGTTTTCTAGAAGAGTCGAGGATGCATTGAATATTTTTTTGCAGACTTTTCCAGAATAAGCAGTAAATCTAACCTTCCTGGTTAGATGTGGGCTCGCTGCTGTTTTTTCTGTCCCAAGAGACATCCTGCGTAGGATTTCAGTTGGGGCTATGGTAGTTTACCTCTTGCTTTACCATATTCTTTTCTCCTTTCGAGGTAAATGAGGTCTTAACTCGGCAACTTGCCGTTTGCTCTTTCGTTAAGAAGCTGTCGAGTGCCCGTTTGGTCGAACGCTTCAGCTACTAATTGAAGCCAACTAATCAGCCGTGTCGCAGTCCTTGAATGCCTTCGTGCATGCCATTTTCGTGAAGTCAAAATCCTTCAAGTTAACCAGACGCGTAATCGCGCCGTCGTCTGTCGTTGAAACGATTAGGTTCTTGACTGTTCCAGAAGCCGTGTCGAGTTGGATGTCCTCGATTTCGCCGCCCTTCCCAGTTGGGTCATCCAGGGGTTCGTTTTGCATCTGGACGAGGTTGAGGGAGCATGACCATAACCTGCCATCCTTGGGGGCGCCGGCACAATAGAATGCTTTCTCTTGATCAGAGATAGATTCTTTGTCGGTGAAGGAAAAGTTTGCATCCACATCCTGGAACACTCCGTTGAGGATGAGTTTCTGTCTTTCTTTAATATCGCCAACTTTGGATATGGGAACGAGGTAGAATTTGGCGATTCTTTGAGCTTCTGTTTTGCTTAGGTCCTTTTGGACCAGTTCGTTTATTTTGTCGCCGGCGTTTTCTATTGTGTTCTTAGCAGATGCGACTGGAACGTTGTCGGCTATGCCGTGGCTCACCAATTCTGTAACTGTCTCTGTTAGTTCTCCCTTCAGATGGTTTGCCAAGTCGGGGAATATCAACAATTTAGCCCTCCCGAGTAGTTTTGGGTTGGTGCTGAAAATTATGTTCACGAGTGTGCCTAGGGTCTTCTCGTCTTTGGTTATTACTTTGAGGTTTCGAATTGATCCGGCTCTAACGATCATTTGTTTCCCTTAGAAATAGGCTTTTTTGTGGGAAATGTTGAGGACCTTATCATTTCGCCAATATATTATCTGTCTGATTAAGTATTAATATTTTATGCAGATACTTCAAATAGACATAAATAAGAGAAAATTCCCACAAAAAACATACAAATATTTTTCATTCAAAAACTAACTATTTAGCTTGCGCTCGCTTCAATTATTCGTGGCGGGAAGTTTGTATCAGCTTTCTTCCTAATCAATATAGCGTTAAAATGAGTTACACTATAGCGTATTTTTAGGCAGAGTCTACAACTAATAAAAAACGCCATAGTGACCCTCAGGAGAAGTGGAAAACATTCAACAACTACAACCAAAAGCAACATAAAACACAAACCAAACACAAAAATCAACCCAAAATACAACCCACCAAAAAAATCCTACGTAAACACCTACAACAACAACCAAAGAAAACATTAACTCTTGCTCAAGCAATTCAAAGACAAGATTTGCAGCAAACAATTAGATTTTTCGCTAACCATTGAAGTATCACAAACTATCAAGAAATGACCTTCAATGCAGGGTTATATTGAGGGTGTTTGGGCGTGTTTTTCTGAATGTAGTTTTCCGCCTGTTGCCCAGTTGCTTTTTGGCGCTTCATAGATTACTATGTGGACTGCTTCTTTTGGAACTCCCATGTCTTCGCAGACTTTAGTTATTCCTTCAACGGTTTTCTTTTTGTTTTCAGCTGTTATTCCTTCCCATACAGAAACTTGAACAATCGGCCTACATTCCATCTCGATAGCTGTGAGTTGTCGTTTTTGCTGTCGATTTGGCTTTGACCTATCCGTTGGTTAGAAGAGTCTTGAAAGAAACACGCCTTGGCTGCAAAGATAGTTTAAAGATTTAAGAAGCACTGAAAAACTACTCAAATAAAACCTGTCGCAGAGAATATTTACAACTTTTTTATGGTAATAAAAATCATAGCATCCGCTCTTAGCTAAATAGTGAAAAAGAATTGAATATGAAAATTATTGACTGCCTTCTACAAGTCCAGGAAAACATATTCAAAAGCAAAGAATTCTAATCGTTTGTTGTCTGAAAAATATCTTATCGGGGAAATTCAATAATTCTAATTTTTGATTCAGCAGCTTTCTCGAAAATTTGAGAAATCAGTGCGCATTCAATTTTTTTAGCATTACCTTCTTTGGTGCCTCTATTTTTGTGCTTTAAAAGGTGGTTTTGAACGGCTTGATCCATAGCCTTCAAATCAGGCAAGAGAAGAATTTCGTAGCCACATTCACATTTTATGATCGACAAACGTGACTTTAATGAGTAATCTTGTACTTTTAGCTCTGTCAAAGCTGTTCCCGAAAATAGATTAAGGTTATTTTCTTATAAGCAAAGTTCTCAAGATGGATATATTCCATAAAATAGAATATTCTTTTGAACTAAAAAACTGGTGAGGTTCTGCTCATTTCAAAAATTCGTTAAAGTGATAGTTCCTTTTCGGGCATTTCTATGCACTGGATTCTAAAGGTCGGAATTAACCTTATGTTCACGGATTAAACCTTGAACACGGACTCCAATCAATATTCAGGGACTAACGAAAAAATCTATTTTCTTTTCCATTGCCTTCAAGCGCTGCTTTTTCCAGAACCTTTTTTATCAAAAAGTTTTCGATATATTCGAAAGCAGCTTTCCCATCAGCAGGGTTCTGCTCCTTTTTTTGATGTTCTTCAGCATGAGACTCGATACACCGTCCCATTTCTTTAACATTAGGGATAAGCAAAATCTCGGCGCCGCACTCGCACCAAATAGAATTTGAGGAATATTTGTTTCTGTGCAATGTTAGACGTTGATAGATTTTCTCCTCAATTTGCGACTTAAACTTTTTGTTCGAGCCGAGAATTTTTTCTTTTTCTTTTGGGGCAGCCATAATTATCAATCAATTTAGATGAGAAGTATTTAGCGGTACTGTAGTTGCCACATGGCTAAATAGTCATGTGATTGTGAGCCCACAGTAACATTCTGACAGTTGTATCTACGTCAATAAGTTAATAGAAGATCCTTTTCTTGAATGGTAATTTAAAGGTCTCCGAATATATTGTGTTTGCAATCAAATTTTGCCAAAATCCGCTGAGCTCAAACCAAGAATTTCAAGATGAACATTGGCACCTTAGCCTAAAAAGGCATAGAACTCTTTTAATGTACATTTTTGTACTGAGAAGTCTTAAATAAGGCCTCAAAGTCTGTTTATAAACGGAATGTTCGTTACAAAAACAAGGAATCACCTTGGCTAATGATCTTGAGATTTGCCTTTCAATAATACAGTTCCTCGATAAGTTAGGTCCACAGACACTAGGCAAGATAGAGATATCAACAATAACAAAAGCTGACCTGATCAGAAAATGCTTGAACCTCCTAATAGAGCAAAGACTAATCGAGAAAACAACAAATCATAACAACCAAGAAACCTACGTAAACACCGACCGCGGCAAAAGAGTTTTAGAATTTTTTCATGTTAAATTTTAACAACAAGGGTTACACGAAATCAAAGCAGGCAAAAACTACAATAAGAAGCCTAAAAGAATTATGAATTTTTTTCTGAATGTAGTTTTCCGCCTGTTGCCCAGTTGCTTTTTGGCGCTTCTTAGATGGGTACCGTAGGAAAGGCTTATTGGAAAATAGCTATCATCAAAAGAAATAGGCAAGCTAAAGCCGAAACCCACAATGGATACCTTTCTTAGAAGATCAACTCGGGATGTCCTTGTCCTTTACGCCTGCTTTTCGTCTAAACCAATCGTTGAACTTACCGTAACTCCGCCGAAAAGAATCTCCAATATAGCAGAGGAGCCAAGACCAACCAATGCAGCCTCAATCGACTTTGAAGTATACAAAAAAACAGGCGTGTAAACGATTACCCAAAAGATTGCCATGCTGACCGCATCAACGGCAAATTTCCTATTGACAAAATACCTGATGTATTTGTTGTTCTTCCTCAAGCTACCCTCTCCAAGGCTCTCTTGCTGAACGTCGCCCCGTTAAAAGACTGCGGGTTACGCTATTCTTAGTTCATGACTAAAGTCTAATTTCTTTGGGAACGTGCTTGCCTTTGGGCACGTGCTTGAAAGACTCATTTTTATATTCAAGCTTGACGACTGGAGGTACTCAAGGTAATGAACGTGTGCAAACTACTTCATTAAACCCTAAGCGGGGAAGGGGATCGCACCTAAAATCAGACTCCCATCCCCAGTATAATTTCTGGCTTGATGTATAGGGTTCGGTTCCCCAGCGGGTGCTATATTCCACTCTGTGACAGGTTCAAATAGTCTACCTGGCGAACCAGACTTTAGGTTTTAACGAGAATAGAATCTTCTTAAACTTCTACCAAAAGAAAGGGAGAAAAACAGGTGCCGAGTTGAAGGAATTTAGCGATCAAGCCTAAATTAGTCTAAAATTTATATGCAAACAAAATCATATCCGATTGAGGTGCCTTTATGACAAAAAGATTTACAGCCATCATCATCGCCAATATCATAATGGGTTTGCTTCTTTATCTTTCCAGCCAAGTAATGCTTCTTCACCTTACTGTGAGTCATCCTTTTTTAACTGTAACAGGAGTTAATATCGACAAAATTTATGTAGGTGCCGTTCAGCCCTATTCTTCACCTACTCCTCTTGTCATTACGGCATTTCCTAATTTACCGTTCTACATCCTTCTGCTACCTTTGATAATAAATGCTTATTTAATCATAAAAGTCAGCAGGAGTTCAGGTATAACAAAAAGGTTTCCAGCAACCATTATCATTGCCAATATCATAACTGGTTTGCTCATGTATCTTTCTAGCCAAGCAATGCTCTCCCAGCTCATTGGAACGATGAATAACTATGTAAGAGTATCAGGAGTTTATTTTTTGTCGTTTTTTGTAGGTGCTGTTCAGGTTGGGTCGTCACCAATTCCACTGGTCGTTTGGTCAGAACCTAACTTACCGTCTTATGTCTTTATGTTTTCTTTGATAGTAAATGCTTGTTTCATAATAAAACTGCTAAGCGAAAAATCAAAACAGAACCCTTCTTAGACCGTTTGGGTTTTACTGAATTTTAATCTAAATCTCATGTATTTGTGTTGTACGCATCTACTGGTCGGATAGCGGTTCATAACGTTTATTTTTAACCTAACCACCAAATGGCTATGCAGCAGCGGCAGAACGGCAAAAAGCAGGATGCACCTTCGGAACGCTCGTTAAAGTGTGTTCTTGCCAATTCTGGGTATTCCGAGAACACAGCGGATAAGATTTGGAAATGGTACAATCCGCCAGAGCTAAACGGTAGCAAGCCTAAAAAACAATAGCAGCAATTAACAAGGAGTTAATTGGTCATTTTCTTTTTCGTTGTCTTCCCGTTGAATTCTCCCCCGAACTACAAGCAGGAAGAAAGCATTACCCGTAACGATTTAGCTTTTAGCTCAATGGGCGTGGCTGTGGTTGACCATGTGTCCAACGCCACTGCATCGTGAAGAAAAAGAACAAGAAAACAACTGAAACCACAACTAGAAATAAACCTAAAACTAAAAGAGGCAACGCATACAATGAACCAGCAGGCAAATAGACTTGCGAAAACGCCACAGACAAGATGCCTGGGATACCAAATATAAGGGTAATTAAGCCATAGGTGCGAGAATTAAGCCATTTTCCTGACACTTGGTTTCATCTAATAAACGAATAGCGGTTAACTGTTTAAAATATTTGTTCTCGTCAATTTCTTTTAATAGTAGCCCTTTCTCTTCACGGCAATTGAATGGCATTGACATGATTGTCAGTTTCTTGTCTTGTAGATTCCTTCGGTACCTTGCATAAAGATTAAGCGTGAACATGGTTTTCTGTTTGGCGCAATCAAAAACTTGAGTGATTATGTTTTCTGTATTTGCCGCGCTGTGCACTATTTATGCGTATTATAGTGAGGGCGTCTGGGCGTGTTTTTCTGAATGTAGTTTTCCGCCTGTTGCCCAGTTGCTTTTTGGGGCTTCATAGATTACTATGTGGACTGCTTCTTTTGGTACGCCCATGTCTTCGAAGACTTTAGTTATTCCTTCCACGGTTTTCTTTTTGTTTTCAGGAGTTATTCCTTCCCATACAGAGACTTGAACAATCGGCATTGTATTTTACCTCAATAGCTGTGAGTTGTCGTTGGATTAATATGTTCTTAGAAAATGTTCGGGTGGATTATGGTTCTGATGTTGGGTTAGATGTTGGATTTGGTGCAGAGGTAGGAGCCTGGATGTGCAGAACCAAATGGCACGGCTTAACCAACTTAAAATTAAGTTAATTTAAAAACCCATTTACCATTTAGCTCCTTGGGGGAGGTAAACGTACTGTGAAAGTTGTTCCTTTGCCTTCTTGACTTTCAAACGTAACTTTGCCGCCTAGTGCTTCAGTCAAACGCTTGATCACGGCTAAACCGAAACCTTGACCTTTTGATTTAGTAGTAAACATTGGCGCAAATAACTTGTCTTTGACCTTTTCCGGTATGCCAACGCCCGTATCCTTAACCGTTATTAGGACATCGTTTGCTTCTTTGTAAGCATGTATGGTTAGCTTTCCACCTTTAGGCATCGCTTGACCAGCATTATTAACTAAATTGTACATAATGCGGCTTATGAAAGTAAAGTCAACCATAACCTTTTCAGCTGCAGCTTCAACTCTAACGGTTACTTTAACATTTTCAGGCAACATGTTCTTTGCCAATAAGTCTTCAATTATGAGTTTCAGATTGACTTCTTCCACACGAGGGTTAAGAGGTCGGGCAAAATCTTGCAGATCAGCAACAATCTTGTTAATGTAATCAACATTCTTCTCGATACCTTCCAAACTTTCTTCTGCACTACTTTTTTCCTCGCCTTCAGGCATGCCTTTGAGTTCTTCTTTCAACAAATAAACATCACTAGTAATAGCTTGTAATGGATTGCGAATGTCATGACCAACCATACTTGCAGTAGCGCCAATGGCAGCAAGCCTTTCTGAATCCTTCAACTGTTTAGACCTCTCTTCAACGAGCAACTCCAAATTCCGGTTGTTTTCTTTAAGTGCCTCTTCAGCTTTCACCTTTGCCGTATTATCCTCAACAAAAGAGAAAACCGAAACCATCTTTCCATTATCATCAAGCAAAACCGAATTGTACCACGTACAATAAATCATTCTGCCATCCTTTGTTATGTTGCGGTTCGATGAAACAACCTTAGTCTCGCCACTTGTCAGCCTATTCATGGTCTTTTCTACTATGTGGATGTCTGGCTCGTAAATCATGTGCAGATCCATTATTGGATTTCCAATAGTCTCTGAATCATTCCAACCGAACATTTTCTCAGCTTCGCCAGCCCAGCGTGTAACCACAAAATTACTATCCCACTCAACCACTGCTAGGGGAGTATTCTGAGCATGGAACCTCAACCGAAGCTCACTTTCCCTTATAGCCTCTTCAGCTTTTTTGCGCCCAACAATTTCCTTTTCCAAGTCTGCTTTGGAGGCTGTTACAGTTTTAAGGTCAGTTGCCATCTGGTTGAAGGCTTTAGATAATTCTGCAATTTCATCTTTCTTTTTTGTTTGAATCGAATAATCAAGATTGCCTGAACCTATGATCTTTATTCCCTTTTGAAGGTCCGAAATTGTCTTCAAAGTACGCCGATAAGTTATTAGATAACTTAGAATGAAAAATGCACCAAAAACTCCCGATAAAGCAATAACAAGCACTAAGTTGGTCTGTCTCAATTGGTCAGCTTGAGTGCGAAGGTAATCCGACAGCTTAAAAGCGTCGAGACCAAAAGTCTGATGCGCCGTGACTGTTAAGTTCCAATCATTCTGAAATTCAGGTAAAACTCTCACACTTACATTCCGAGGTGCCGTTTCAAGAAATGATACTAGATTAATGAAGCTTGAATTCAGCCGAGCTAAGTCGTCGCTTATGTTTTTTACAAGAGTTTTTTGTTCGAAATTATTGGGGCTTAGATTTGAAATGTTGCCTAAAATCGAGGCGGAATTTGAGTTCCATAATGTTAGCTGCTGAGTTTGTTGATAAAGAAAATATTGACTTGAAAGAGTATTTAGTTTGTCTGACCCTGACTCAATGTTCCCAGAAATCTGCTGTTGCTTCTCGATCTGGGCTAATTGTTGATTCGTCACAATAACTGAGCTTGCAATAATAAGTATTACTAAACCGAAAACGGCTGTACTTATTATGAATTGGTTTCTGCTTCTCACTTAATCCGCTCTTTCGAACAATCAAGGACTTGTAGTACTTAACTGCATAAATTAGCATAAAGTAGATTTTCTACCTTATAGAGGTAGCGAACCTTACTCTTGAGAAAACCTAAAAACTCTAGCTATTACTGTACCTTAGAATGAGGTTAAATCTGGGAAAATCCGTAACTAAACAGTTCATATCTCAAGAATAGTTAGCTGAGGAAACAAAATGTTTAGAGACCCCCAAGAAATGCGCAGAAGACTCAAGGAGATAATAGATAAGTTCCGCCAAAAAGGCGCAACCAGCCCAGAAAAAGCCCTCACCCTTGAAGAGTTGAGTTTGCCGCCGCGTTTCGAACAAGCCATGCACCGAAGACGGGGTCAAACAGGCATATTTGTAGAATTTAACGGCAAATACTACCTCAACGAGGAAAGACTTAAGCAAATCCAGCAAGAACGCGCCAACGCAGGTAGTGGAGGCGGTGGCTGGAATAGAGATCGTCCCCCAACTTGATTGCGTTACGTTGGAATTCTGCTTATGCTACCGATTGGCTTGATAGTTGCAGTTTTCCTGTTCTTTTTTTTCAGTGGGACTGGAACTAGTTACTATCCGGGGGAATTATTGATCATCCTTTTGGTTGTTATGGTTATTGTGTTTGTTGCTCGAATGCTGTTTTGGCAGTCCAGAAGAAGATACTACAAAACTATCGAAACCAGACGTCGCTCTAAAGAGAAGATGCAACTGCAGCTGCAACAACAAGATTTCACACATCGCCTGCTGCATCTTTCAAAGTTAAACGAAAATTATACAACCCAAAAATGCTAAAGTTAACCCCTCATTCTTTTTTGGTAAAGCTCTTACACAGATTATTTAGGAACTTTGTGCAAAACATTTATTGTTTACTTTTTTCTCAATCTATGTGAGGTTATTTTTATAAAAGCTGATAAATCGCTAGATTGCTTAGGTTTGTTCTGTCCCGAACCGGTCTTCAACACTAGATTGCAGTTGGATGAAATGAAGGTTGGAGAAACTCTGGAAGTCACAGCCGATGATCCGGCAGCAAAATCTGATATCGAAAACCTCGCTAAAAACTTAGGCGACCAAGTGCTGGAAAGCAAACAGGAAGACGGCGTAACTCGAATAATAATTAAGAAGTTGAAATAGTCAAACGAAGGTACCTTATTTTGGAAAACGATAGTCCAAGAAGAATTTACATGGATTATTCAGCTGGAAAGCCAGTTGACCCACGTGTAACTGATGCTATGTTGCCTTTCTTTAATTCAAGCTTTGGGAATCCTTCCTCAGTGCATACTTTGGGACAGGAAGCCAAACAGGCATTGCAAAATAGCAGAGAAGTTGTCGCGAAATTAATCAACTCAGAGACGCCAGAAGCCATAGTTTTCACTTCCGGCGCTACGGAGAGCAACAATTTAGCCATTAGAGGCACCGCTGGCCGAAACAAAAGCCGCGGAAACAAAATCTTAACATCCAGCGTAGAGCACATGTCAGTTGTCAACCCTTGTAAGTTGATGATTCGAAATGGATTTCAAGTCATTTTCCTACCCGTTGACAAGTTAGGGGTTTTGGATTTAGAAAAGCTAGAATCTGAATTAGATGATCAAACTACGCTTGTTTCAATCGTTTACGCAAACCCCGAAATAGGAACCATTGAACCGATTAAAGAAATCAGCAAAATTGTGCATGCGAAAAAGGCTTTTCTTCACGTTGACGCTACTGCAGCTTGTGGTCAAGTCCCAATTGATGTCCAAGATGAAAATATTGACCTGCTGACTATGTCAAGCAACGACATGTATGGACCAAAGGGCGTAGGAGCACTCTACATCAAACCCGGCACCACCATAGAACCTGTAAATCAAGGCGGCGGGCAAGAACGCGGATTACGGTCTGGAACCGAAAACATACCGGGCATCGTTGGGTTTGCTAAAGCTGCCGAAATCGCCAAAAACGAAATGGCCAACGAAAGCCAAAGATTGACTTTGCTGCGAAACAACCTAATTAAAGGTCTTATCGAACCCATACCGTATTCATACATAAACGGACATCCAACCCAAAGGTTACCCGACAACGTATCAGTTAGGTACAGCTTCATCGAAGGCGAGTCAATACTTTTGAGCTTAGATATTATGGGCGTTTATGCATCATCGGGATCAGCTTGTGCCGCAAAAACACTACAGCCCTCACATGTTCTGCTTGCTTTAGGCTTACAACCTGAGGATGCACATGGCTCCTTGATGGCGACTTTGGGAAGAGAAAACACTCAAGAGGACGTGGATAAATTAACAAGTATAATGCCTGATATTGTTAAGAGACTAAGAGATATGTCTCCTCTAACTCCTAAGGAGTTGAAATAGTATGTATTCTGAAAAAGTGATGCAACATTTTAAGAAACCTCAAAACATGGGAGAAATCCCAGATGCCGACGGAGTGGGTTCAGTTGGAAACCCCACCTGCGGAGACCTAATGACGATGTACATAAAAGTTAAAGACAACCGCATTGAAGACGTTAAATTCAAAACCTACGGATGCGGAGCAGCCATTGCAACAAGCAGCATGACAACAGAACTTGCAAAAGGAAAAACAATCGATGAAGCTATGAAAATTTCTCGCGCAAGCGTAGCCGACTCACTTGGAGGCCTCCCCCCAGTAAAAATGCACTGCTCAAACTTAGCAGCCGACGCACTCCACGCCGCCATCGAAGACTACCAAAAAAAGCAGAAAAGCAAAGAGGTGGAATAATGAAAAAAGAAACTGCCAAATGCAAATGTTGCGACGCTGAAATCCCAAGCGAACCTTGCCAACTTGCAGCTTACGCCACCGAAGTAAACGGAAAAAAAGTCAGTTTTTGCTGCCAAAATTGTGCACCACAAGAAAAGAAGGTGATAAAAAAATGAGTCAAACCAAGAAACTAGCATTAGTCGTTCAAAGCGGAACAATCGACAAACTCTATTGCGCTTTCATTTTAGCATCCACATCTGTAGCCATGGGCTGGGAAGCACACTTATACTTTACATTTTGGGGTCTACAAAGTCTAGCAAAAGGCGCTATGGAAAAAGCTGTGTTGCCTGGAGACTACAAACATCTAGAAGAAACAATGCGAAAGAATCTAGAACGCATGAAATATCCTTCGCCATATGATATGCTCAAACGAATAAAGCAATCCGGCTTATGTACAATCTACGCATGCACACCAACGATGGAAATGTTTGGAATCAAAAGAGAAGACCTTGTTCCTGAAGTCGATAGCATGGTAGGCGCTGCAACCTTCCTTGACATTGCTGCCGGCGCAGACGTTTCAATGTTCATCTAACAAACCAATCTCAAAAGAAAAACACATTGATACAACAACATTAAGCTAACTCAAATTAGCTAAAACCCTTTTTTTATTCAAGCAAATCTAATTTACTGTTACATTTTAACGTAAAAGTTAAATGTCAAGTCTGGTTTTAACATGATTTATTCTTGAAGGTAATTCTATGTATAGTAATCAACCTCTCCAATTATCCCCCGACATCTTCTGGGTGGGAGTCAACGATACCGAAACCCCCCTATTCGAGGGACTCTGGAACATACCAGAAGGAGTTTCATACAACTCATACCTAATTAAAGGCTCAGAAAAAACCGCTCTTATAGATAGCGTCCACGAAAAAAAAGCCCAAGAGCACTTCGAAAAAATCAGCCAAATAACAGACATCTTCAAAATAGACTACTTAATCATCAATCACATGGAACCCGACCACACTAGTGCAATTCCAGCTTTACTGCAAAAAGCACCCAACATCAAAATAGTCTATACCCCAATCGCCCAAAGTATATTTAAAAAATTCTATGGAATCGACCCTCAAGCGATCGTGATTAAAGGTGACGATATGACGCTTTCTTTGGGAAACAAAACTTTGCATTTTATTCAAACTCCCTGGCTTCACTGGCCTGAAACCATGAGCACCCACTTACAAGAAGATAAGATTCTGTTTTGCTGTGACGCCTTTGGAGCATTCAAAAAGCTACCGCAAGGAGTGATCATGGAATCCGATATTGATATGGAGAAACAGAACATTTGTGAATGCTCTCAAAAATATTTTGCCTCTATCTTCAACGCGCAAAGAGAATGGGTTCAAAAAGCCATCGAGAAATTCGAAAAAATGAATCTTCAAATCGATGTCTTAGCACCAAGTCACGGTCCAGTTTATACCCAAAGCGTAAAAGAAACATTAAGCCGCTGGGATGCTTGGAGCAAGGGCACATACAAGAAAACAGTTGTCGTTGTTTATGGCTCTATGTATGGGATGACCGCCAAATGCCTAACTGCCATAGCTGGCGGTATCACAGAAGCAGGAGGTACGATGAACAGCTTCAATCTATCAGAAGTCTATTCTGTCGACGCCTTAACTGCGCTTGTCGAATCACCCGCACTGATTGTCGGAACACCCACCTATGAACACGAGATCTTCCCCAAAGTCGCAGATTTTATAAACTTGCTCAGAACAAAAAAATTTTCCAACAGATGTGCTGCAGTATTCGGAAGTTTTGGGTGGAGTGGAGAAGCAACAAGAAAAACAGCTTCCGAACTGGCTGCCTTGGGATTTGAAATGGTGGGAGAACCGCTTCCAATATACGGTAACCCTGCTGATAATGATCTTCAGAAGGCACGACAACTGGGCAAGGCGGTCGCAGAAAAGGCTTTTTCTATGAACAATGTAAAATAACTTTCCGCAAAAAAAGCTATTTTTTTCAATAGCGTTTGATGTTTTGTTAAGGAAGTATTTTGATATGGGCATTGAGTCTGATGGGGCATTTTCGGAGTTTTTGAAGAGTGTTGGTCAGTTTGACCACAAAATACTGGCGTCAGGCATCAACACTTACTTGGAGACTAAGAGCACGTTCCTAAAACCGTACCCAAACGTCAAATCGGTCCTGGGAAAACTGAAGCGTAAGGGTGTTTTTCTTTCAATCGTTACAGATGCACCCAAAACAAGGCTTTTCAGCGGTTGTTGGGCATGGGAATTGAACCCTAATTCAAGTTTGTCGTGGGGCATGAAGATACAAACGAGAGTAAGCATACTGGCTTGCCGCTTCTGTTGGCACTGGATATGCTCAAAAAAGAATACCCAAAGATCACTAACGCTGAAATTTTGATGGTTGGCGATTCCATAGAAAAAGACATAGCTCCAGCCAAAAAACTTGGATTAAAAACAGCCCTCGCCAAATATGGCCAAAAAACCCCCGAGACCGGATCAGCAGATTATCAGCTTTTAGAGTTCAAAGGAATCATCGATATTGTCAAATCATTGCAGTAAGCATAAAACAATTAAAAAAAGGGAAAGAAAACACTCGAAAAATATTTCAGCAATTCTTTTTATCCCCAATTGTCTTAATCGACATGATTTACTTTAGGGCCATTGGTTTCGATGCAATCTGCAAGTTCTACTAAGATTTTTATTAAATCAACTAACTGGGTCTCTGATAATAAACCAAGTTTCTCGAGCAAATAAAAGTAGTTTTCTGGGGCATATCGGTTAGTCCATGAAACGTAGAAATACTAGTATCGACTAAAAGTTTTCTATGCGACTGCTTTTTAAAGAAGCCATTCAGACTTGTTTCAACGCACCCGAAGACCGCTTAAAGAAACTAAATGTATGGGTTGATAACTCAAACACGGCAAGAACCAAAACAGACCTGGAAGCTTACCCCAACCAGTACGACAAAGCCGAAGAACTTATCACATTCTACACCTTTGCACCCTTTGTGTTAAGCTTAACCAGAGTAGGTTTAGTCAACAGAATCCTGTCCTTAGCCAATGTAAGCGCGTACGAAGAAAACGTCGTGGACATAGCATTGGAAAGGCAATGCAAATCGCCGAAAGGATACCTCAAATGGATAAAAGATGAAGTGAAAAATCATCCTGTGAAATATATCAGAGACCAAGCGAACACACATAAGCCAAATCAACGTTTGGAGTCAAACACTCACGTTGACGCATTCATTGAAACCGACAAGCTGCTGATCTTCTTTGAAATCAAATTCACCTCAGACATCGCATACGACACCACATTTGACCCTTCCAGAAACCAGCTGGCAAGACTCATCGATGTCGGATTAGAAGTCAACGAGCACAATGGCAAAGAAGTTCTAGTTATTCTATCGACTCCACGCAGATTCTTCGAAAAGAAAAGCAGACTCTACTACAAAATCAAAGAGTATACCAGCCCCGAGAAGATAAAGGAAGACATCGAGTGGAGAAGTCTCTCAACTATTAGAGATAACGTTTTGGCTATAAGGTGGATTGCTCTGGAAGACCTCATTGATGTTCTCTACAGAGATTTTGAGCATAAGGACAAGGAAGAAGCATTAGAGTTCTTCAAAGAAAGAAACCTATTCTCCGAAGTAACAAAGTCTTAAATTCCATTGGCAAAGAAAAGAGCGTGTGGGGTAAGATTGAAGAAATGTGGTTTGTGCGGGGAAGAAATCAAAGATAGCAAATACTTCACGATTTATCAGTGCAAAGGAACTGAGAGCAGGCTTGTTCTGGTAGCTTGTGAAAGAGACTTTAACGATAAAGCTTACTGAGATATCATCATGGAAATATCATGCATGTAGTGGCATTTCTCTATTTATTAGGATTACAGCTAGGTAAGCTATTAGTTATATTTCGATAGGTTGAGCATATTTGGGGGATACAACTTTTCCTCTAAACATGTCTTCAAATTGATTAAGGCTATTGGTGTGGATTGGAATGATTTTTGCCGGGTTAATTCTCTCTATTAGTTCTATGAGTTCCGGTCTTGAGGCGTGACCTGAAATGTGTCTTCTAGCAAAAATTTTTTGTTCATTCTTGATCTCATAATCATAGTCAATGTTGAAGAAATCAAGCCAATTTACCATTTTTGCCTCGTCAATTTCCATCTCCTCGCTAAAAGGTTCGGTTGAAGCAGAAATGTAGCGGGTCTTCTGTTTTCTATCGAGCGGTATTAGGTCGAAGAGTTCGTTTGCATCCCAATACGAGAACATCAAAACGTATTCTTTGGGGCTTTGCCTAATTTGGAATGCTCTAACGCCATTGTCTAAATGATGAGTCGCTAACGAATAGAGGTCTTGGTAATTGTATGGTTCTCTGTCGCTTGTTGGTGGCAATGGATTTTTGGGGTTGTTTGGGTCACCTCCTACGCCTATCCTTTCTGCAATGCGGACTATGTTGCGGTCTGTTTGGGCGATGTTTCTTCCGTGGTAGTGTAGGTAGCCCATTTTGTATTTGTCGTAGTCTGCTTTTGAGTAGAGGAGGTCGCCTTCTCGTTTTAGGTAGACTTTAAGGTTTGGCATTGTTCGTGGGTCTGGGTATTGGGTTGGGAAACTATGGTGCATTTCGTAGAGGAGGTACGCGAGTTTGGGATTAATTACCAGTGTGCGATCGTTTTCTTTTGCTGCTTGGTAGATGGTGTTGAAGCGTGTTAAATCCTTCCAGCCGAAATTTATGAGGACTAATCCTTCAGAGCGCCCGATGTCAGCACTTATGTATCTCTCTACATCTTGCTCAGTTATCACTTCGTCCGAGCTAATTCTGGTTCCTTCGGTAATCAAAACATCAACCGGACCATCGATTGAGCGGACATACTCATCGATCGAAACCTCCCCAGCGCCATGAAACCTCACATCACCAGTGTAGAGGATACGTTTGCCATCTGGAAGAGTAAGCAGAACTGAGCAGGCGCCAGGGACAGAGTGCCCGACTGGGATCAGTTTGTACTTTATGCCCCTTATTTGCCCCTCAGAAGCCGTGATAAACGTTCGGTACTGAGGCGCAATGTCGTAGGTGAATTTGAATTTGGTTTTGGGATCTTCAATGACTGGGTGCTCCTCTTCTTTTTCTTCACTGCACGCGCACTCTCCAGGACAGAGGGTTTTGAACAGGGGTGCTTTTTGTTTGATGGTGACTTTCTTGGCTATTTTGTAGTACTGGTCGTCCACGCCAGAAACCGAAACATCAGTCATAGCTTTCGCCAGGACTTTGGTTTTTTCGGTGCAGTAGACGGGGATGCATGGGTCGAGGAAGCTGACGTCTTGGATGTGGTCAAAATGGGCGTGCGAAACAAAGACGCCGTCGACTGCTGGGTGCTCGGGATTGCAGGGGCAGACATCTGTGGTTTTCCAGTAATCCAACGCTTCTTTCAAAGGAACTTTTTCGCTGACCGCTTCGTTCTCAAACAGAACTGTCATATCAACCAGGTGGGAGGTGTAGATGCCGTCGATTTTTGGCAGAATCCCCAGCCGAAGCATGTCCCGCAGGGCATTCTTTGAACGTGCCACGAGGAATTCTGAAAAGAACTTGCTATATTCGCCCATTCTGCGGCCAAAATCCAAAAGGACCGAGCCATCCTCGGTTTGGAGCAAGATTTTGTTGCCGCCGATTTCGTTGACTCCGCCGTAGAACGTTAGCTTAGCAGTCATGGTTTTCCCGAATGCCAGCTTACAGCGTAACTTGCTTTTATTAATTTGCCATTACTGGTAGAGCTACCAAAAAACGAGGTGCACTACAATTACCCCAGTTACCACAGTTTTCTCTACTCCCCTTTCTATACCTTACCCCAAGACCCATTTTTTTAGAAACTCAAAATTATCTGGTGCATCTGTCGTGGTTGTAGTGGTGTCAACCTTGCTGCACTAATATCTTCGTTCCATAAGATTGAAAAACCTATATAGAATTTCAGTATAATGGAACAATATGAAAACCCCAATAGGTAAGTACTCCTTCAGCAAGTGATAAAACTGCAACTTTCCACTGTTCCTCAATTATCTAGAGCATTTTTGAAAAATCATTGTACACTTTGCTTCTGTGACCGATAAAAAGAATGATTACTTGTTTTTTGTTTTGGTTTATTTCGTAGATGACTCGATAGTCGCCTACTCGTAGGCTCCAGTAATCTGATTGCTTAAGGGGTTTTCCGAGTTTGTCGGGGTTTTCAAGTAGTTGTTTTGCGCTCTCGATTATTCTTGTGCGAATTTGTTTTTCTATTTTTTGGAGTTCTTTTGCTGCTTTAGGATGCAGGAGTACTTTGAAGGTCACTCTAGTTCCTCTATAGGGATAAGAGATTCTGGGTGTTGTTTTACTTCTTCGCTACGTTTGAGGAGAAGGTTAAAAAAACCGCATGTTTTTTCGCGTTCTTGGTAGTAGTTGATGATTGATTTTATGGCGTCGCTTCGGTTTTTGAAGCGTCCTTCAGCTACCCAATTGTCTATTTCCTCAAGGGTTTTTTGTGGAAGACGAAGTTGTACTTGAGCCAAATTAGCCACCGTAAACAGTACTGTTTACAACGAACTTAAATGTTTCCAAACTGACACTGACTGTTACACCGTATTTTGATATGCACGGCTTTTATTGGGATAGGGCGAATACGGTTTTGGGGTCATCAAAAGAAGCTGCAATCGCACTTCGCATGCAAACCAACTTGTATCGGGCGACAGGACCCGTTGCTTCGACAACATTTTGGACCGCCCTCAACTACGATGGCCACAACATCGACCAGAGCGGAAGATTCGACTACACAGGATACAACAGCGCAGCGACGGGAACGATGCAGGTTCCAGCAGATGAACCCGCATTCGTTCAGATCGTTGCTGAATTGGACGCTTTCGTTCAAGGCGTAGGATCGATGGGGCTGCTAAACTTTAACGGCGAGGGGAACGCGATTAAGATTCCAAACCTAATGTGTGTTCTGCACACGCAACCAGTCAATTACCCATAACTACGCCGCTATAAGATGAAGGGCAATAGAGTAACTAACAGGACAAGAATTACGCTAGCAATGGTTGCACCGATAGTTATTGAACGGATAGCTCTTTCACTTATCCGCTTACCTGCCGCTCTTTTCAAAGCAATGCCGAAGATTCTGCCTCCATCCAAAGGATATATTGGAAGAGCATTGAAGATAGCGAGGTTGAAGTTGACAAACCAAATCCAAAAAAGACCATTCACAAGTATTTGCCATTGAGGAACTGGATTTGAATAGAAAGGCGCTAAGAAATCAGAAAAAGGAACCAAACCTGAAGCCAGAGTTGGAGGAGCCAAGTACATGGAGAGCCGATCCAACGAGAAGGTTCTATAATTTTCTAAGCGTTGCTCAGTAAATAAGTCATAACTATATATTCCCATTACGGTGCGGTTGTCGGTTGAAGTAAGGTTTACTGTTGTTGAAAACATATACTGCCAGTTCTCACCCCTTGCCACCGTTACTTGAATGGTATCTCCAGCTGTCTTACTATCCAATACTGCTCTTAACTGCGTAGTGTTGTAGATTGTCGCATTATCGATTGAAACCAAGACATCTTTTGGCATTAACCCCGCGGCTTGAGCGGGCAACCCACTTGTAATATCATTGATGTATACCCCATCGATGACTGGAGTTAAGCTGCCGACAACTAATAAGACACCTAAAAGGCACACGGCTGCTATGACTATGTTAGCGCCAACTCCACCAGCCATAACTTTTAGGGCGGAGCGAGGTTTTGCTTTCTTTAATTGCTCTTCATCCACATCCACAAAAGCACCTATGGGGATAAACAAGAAAAACAGTAAACCACTCGACTTAACATTCAACCCAACGTTTCTGGCAATAACTCCATGTGCGCCCTCATGAATCGCTATAGCGACTATTATTGCAATCCACCCATAGACTATCGGAAGCAAAGGGTTGATTCCGGGTAACAGAAGAATTGATCCGGGTCCCAATTCTCGAACTGCTTGACCCACTCCTGGATTAGATAACACTCCGATGAGGCCGGTGATTAAGAGGTAGAGGGCAATTCCAGCGACTAATGGTACAAGTACAAGGCTTATCCACGAAAAATATCGTGAGGTGCGAAATGTCCCTAACTTGTCAAAGACCGTTGCAAACCGTTTGGTTCTTACAATTAGGATTGGAAAATTAAATTCAACTCTTGGTTGCTTAGCTTCGGGCTTTTCACTTTCGATATTATCGGGTGCCAAATCTGCAATCGCTCGACTTGAAAATCCGGGTTTCTAAAAAATAAACCTTTAGCTAAGAAAAAAACTAAAAATATTCTCTATTTCTGTATCTTTATTTCTATTAAAGCTTAGCAGGCTGAATTGTTTTTTAGTTGATGAGCCTATCTTTGAGAGTGTCTTCTTTTTTTGGATTGGTTGAGGAGAAGATGCAACTGCTGCTGCAACACGATTCTGCAAAACAACAGTTGCATCTATCAAAGAATAAAGCTTATCTCGAGATATTCAAGATATAGACGAGTGTATTGCATAAGATATCAATTCAGCTGGTTTTAATAGAGGCTTGATTAATCCTATTGACAAATCTTTTAAGCGCTCAATTTCAAATTAGGATAGCATGATCGATAAATCAGCTGTCGATAAGCCGCTTGGAAGACGCTTCGTTTTTTCTTTGGCTCTCGCTTTTTTTGGAACAAGCATGCTTGATGTGTTGTCAAGTCTATTCTTGGTTGATTTAGCTAAAACTTACTTTGGCTCCTCGAATCTAGTCTATTTAGCCATTGTCAGTCAAATTGTCACGATTTCAAGCATTGCGGCTATAGTTTTCGGAGTATTGAATGGTTTTTTGAGTATAAGAGTTAAGCATAGGACTCTTCTTCTTTTTGGAGCATTATGCATTGTAATAGGAGCAGTTGGATGCTTATGGGCGCCAAGTCTCTTGTTTTTGTCGATTTTTTATCCCTTCGACGGTATTGGAACTATAGTCGTTGGTGCGATGGCTTTTACATTAATCGGTGAATCTCTTCCGCTGGAAAAGAGAGCCATATCAATCGGAGTAGTGACTTCTTCCGGTATTCTGTCCACTGCCATTGGGTTTGCTATAGCTGGGTATGGGGCAAGCATCGGAGGGTATCATTCTTATTTATCTTGGTATGTACTGCCAGTCTCGTTAGTAGCCTTGATCGCTACATATTTTTTTGTGCCCAAGAACCTGCAGCAGATTGCAGTCCAAAAGCAATCTTTTTCTGAAAGTTTCAAACAAGTATTTCTAAATAGATCCGCCGCAGCCTGCTTAATTGGCAACATGTTTTTGGCAGCTGCGGGCATGTGGTCCTTCTTTGCAGCCACTTTTTGGAGAAAATACTATTCTTTGCCATTAGAAGTTGTCGCATGGATTACTGTTGCGGTAGTCTTGGTCTATGCCTTAGGCGGGTTCATGGGCGGCCGACTCGTCAACAGATTTGGCCGAAAACGTTTCGTAGTCTATAATTGGTTTACAAGAGGCGTATTGATTGCAGCTATTGCGTTTATGCCCAATATCTATGGCGCACTGTTAATGTCATTTGTCGCAACTTTAATTGGAGGTTTCGCAGTTACTGGCGCAACCAGCTTGATCGTTGAACAAGCACCCAAATCTCGAGGAACAATGATGTCTATGAACGGTGTCTTTGGCTCGATAGGAATCACCATAGGAACTGCATGTGGAGGAATAGCCCTCACTCAGGGTTTCCAAGTATTAGGTTTAACGCTCGGAATTTTCGCAGTCATTTCAGCGCTCATAATACTTTTCATTGCCAAAGAACCCTTCTTACCCGCTAAGAAAGCGGCTTCTTAGCTGGCAAACCCTCAGTTTTTTGAGGAGGCGTCATTGTCACAATTAAGTCTCTAGCAAACAAACCATCTGTACCTGGTCCAGAATACTTTGAAGACGGATGCATAAATGTAACAAACGCATCAAACCAGTTTTGTTCTCTATCAATTTTCACTCCGGACGCATTTAGTACAGTAACAGAGCTAGATTTTACGTTTCCCTGTCCTTCAAAAATGATGCAGCCAGGGGGAAGAACATGTTCCCAGGGATCAAGTCGTATTGGCACAGTCCAACCCGCAAAAAGTGTGTTGCCATAAACCCTAACTTGGAGCTTGTCTTTCTTGACTAACTGATAGTTCTTTTCAAAAGGTGTTCCTGCAAACATCGATTTTCTGTGAAGAACCCCCTTAGAGTTGTCACCTAAACCTCCCATGGGCACAAACGAGGCGCCCTTAGGGGTATCCATCCAAAGGTGGACTTCGAGTGCGTCTGCCTCTCCCAAAGAAGACCTCTTTTCTATATGATTGACATGTATGAGCGTTCTTGGCAGATTGAAATATTCTGGCGGATGAATTACTGCAGAACCGGCGCTTGCATACATAACGTTAACAGAATTGGATCGTGTGATTCTATGTTTTTTGCCCGTTATGATTTTGCTAAGTATATCTTGTTCTGTAATTGATCCTGGCGGCTTTATGTCAAGTACCTTGAATTGTACACTGGTTCTTTTTTCTCCGCTTAATTCTATCTCTTTAGGAAAAGGAAAAATGTTGTACCCATATGGTCCAGTTATTGACTCTAATGTTACATTGGAAGGCTCCTGTGCTTTATTCCACGTGTCCTCTAAGGTATTCAGCATTTTTCTAACGTAATCATTCGAATTTGAATAAAATAAGAGCGGAGCCCCTTTCTTTTCGTTTAAAGAATAGTTTTGGGATTGAAAGAGGTGTTGTCCATCTATTATCGTTACTCCAACGTAGTTCGCAGGGACGTGCCTGACTGCACAAAACTTTGAAAGCAACTGCGCGATTCCCAAGTTTTCTCTCTCAACGGGAGCTAGAATTTTGATTAGAACGCCTTGGTCGTAAAGTTTCTTAAATATATCTTGTTTCCTGGGTAACTCAATTAAGCCTTGAGATGAAGTAAGAATAACAACTTCATGTTCGGCTTGAGTCAATTTCTCGTCGTATTTTTGTTCAACCAGTTTTTGGGCTATTGTATCTTTCTTTTCAACTAAATAATCTCGGCTAAATATTGGAGACTGCTTATCAATATCAACCGAATTACGCCAAAGCTCTTCAAAGATGGTTGTGAATGCGCCAATTATCGTCTTACAGTCAGTCCAAAGACAGACGTCATTTTTCTCAACTTTGGTTTTTTCAGATAAAGGCTTGATGAAGAGTAGGATTTCTTCATTATCCCTTATGACTAATGTGGGAAAATTCTTCAATGGTAAAAAAGGATTTCTCGCTTCAATGCTTACCTGTCCAGAGGTTTCTTCTATTAGCTTCTTGATGACTTCTGCATTCTTATCTTTAGCTTCAACTAGACACTTGAATTGAATACTTGATTTGAAAGGATGATTTTGTGCGAGATCGAAAATTCCAAAGTCATCTGCCTGTGTTAGGCCAGTGACAGATGTTATTGCGAGTAGCTCATTTTTGCTCTCTTGAACCATCTTCTGAAGTCTTGAGAAAATACGAGTTTTGCCTTCAAAAACCATGAATTTTTCGGAGGAATCATCAGACATCCCAATGACGATAGATTGCCAGTCGTTTAGAATCTGATCCTTGCTCTGTTGAATTCGTCGAACCTCTTCCATTTTTGTTTTCAAATACAAATCCAGGACTTTTTCAAACGGAATCGCGCTAAACTGCGCAGGATGCTCCAAGGTAACACTAACTACTCCCTTACTCTGCAAGTTCTTTAAAGAGGGGTAGAGTTGTTGCTTATTCATCTTTAAAGCAAGTGAAATGTCGCGTCCTCTCTTGAGGCCCTTCTTAGAAAGAAAAACATAGACTTGAGCCTCTATATCTGAAAATCCAAGGCCAGTTAATGTTTTGAAGACGCGTTCCTCAGTCGTTTATTTTCACCTACATCTCCATTAGTGGTCAGTCGAATTTCAGACTGACTACAGTTTATGATGCTAATATGTTATTTAATTTTCGTAGGAAGCTCAACAAATGAAAAAAAAACATTTTAGAATAAGTATTCTGTTGCTATCAATTCTAGTTATTTCACTAGTAGCAACAGTTGGACAGACATTAGCTTCTACCAGAGGCAATCATAGAGACACCAATGACAGCAATCTAATAATAAACAGCGGAACCGGAAGCCTGGTTTATCTAAATCTACCGCCATCAACAGCAACCTCTACTGTACCGAGTCATCCATCAGACCTTCAACTCCGCAGCTATCACTTCGACAAATCACCAATGGGTCCATTTGATTCAATTTTGGTCTACCTTTGGATCCCGCAACGAAATAGTTACAATCTCGCAGCATTGATTACCAATGCCCCAAACGTTCAGCTATTCCAGGACTTATGGTACAAGACATTCATATGGTATAACACCACTGGAATTACAAGCAATCCAAACGCATTTCTTAACGTAATTCAAGTAGCAGACAAAGACCTACAAATATGGACCGAAAACGTAAATCAAGGACACAATGACAAAAAGGATTCAAACGATCAAAACAGCGGCGTCTTCATAGTTAACTTTACGAAAGCAGATGGAGTAAAAATCAATCTTCCATTTAACCTCTGGACAGGTTCGCCATTGACAGCTTATGGAGACATGAGTTTCACTCTCCCACCATTAACTCTGAAATTCCGCACAATCGCAGACAGCTACACTGATTCAGGGACAAACTCTACATTACCATCCGGATACGCGCGACAGCCAATAGCTGAAATGCGAACACCAGCCTGGGTAGAAGAAACAATACCATTATGGCTTGGCGCCACATCCCCGCTAGAAGTTTCTGGACACATTGACTATCACTTCAGCGAAGTCATAACTCCGCCTCTACCAAAAGTATAGGACGCAATGCACGTCCAAACAACTCTTCTTTTTTTCTTTTTTCACCTAAAAACTAAACGGCGGGGCACGATCTATCTTGGAAAAACTCGTTAAAGAACTCATGAGTTTAGGCTTAACCGAAAAAGAAGCAAACATCTATGTTTTCTTCGCGCAAAACAATTCCGACAAGAAAAATGAAGTTATGAGCCAACTTCAAATTGGTGAACAAGAATTAACAGATAGCCTTAAACGGTTAACAAAAAAAGGTTTCATTAGAATTAAACTTCAGGATTCAAACATTTTTTCAGTTATACCATTGGAGATTGTCATGGAAAGATTAATCAAAGAAAAACTAAGAGAAGTCCAAGAAATCAAAGGCGAAATCAGAGAATATGAGTAGCCTTAAGCTATATCGGAATTGATAAACTAAACCCAACATGCATCTACGACTCCAACCAAGAAGTGGCACCTCAAAAAAAGCCACAACCAACACAAAAATGGGTTGAATTTGGGTAATCCTCTAAATACTTTTCATATAAGTGTGAAATGTAGGACAAGTGTGTATTGCATGGTTAATAGAAAACAAGCTTCTCAACTTTATGGAACAGTAAAAGTCGGCGAAA
The DNA here is from genome assembly GCA_003151735.1 of Candidatus Bathyarchaeota archaeon. Classification (GTDB taxonomy): domain Archaea; phylum Thermoproteota; class Bathyarchaeia; order Bathyarchaeales; family Bathycorpusculaceae; genus Bathycorpusculum. Next base: position 192,310 of record PLYI01000026.1, read on the forward strand.
GAGGGCAAGTAGTCATTCCCGCCCTGTTATGATGGTTGTGTTTGTGGCTCGTATGCTGCTTTGGCGGTCAAGAAGAAGATTCTATCAAAACTGGCGAAACGGGCCGTCGCTCTAAAAGAGAAGTTGCTGTTGCTGCAACTACATTCTACACAGCGGTTGCAACGATCAAAGATAAAAAATATATCCAAACATCGGCAATCATGTGTGGGCGCAGTTGTCGGGTGCACAAGTATGTTTGAGGTAGTTTTTTTCCCAAATAACATAGGGCTTTTATAATCATTGCAGAGATTGTAGGTTGACCCTAAATTGCCGATTACGTATTTGTGCAGAAAATGCGGTAAAAATTACTCGAAGGAAGAGTTTGCGCAAAGTAACTTCTGTCAGTCATGTGGATCTTTTCTGATGCCTAATTTTAGACTGCAAGAGCAGGGAACGGTGGCAGCTAAATCTGATACTTTTGTCAAAGAAAAATCCGCTCTAAATAGGGCGGCTGAGAGTCTTAGGAAAAGGGTGGGGGATTCAAAAGAGTATGAGGTTGTATCTGAAACTGCTGGAGAGGAGCTTAAGAAACCTGTTTTTGAGAATTGGCTGTGGAGTGCTGAATACAACGATGCTTTGTACCTCGAAGGCGAACTGATCAAACAGTATCAGGACAAGAGTCTTGAAGACGCCATATCTGGGGAAGTGGTTTCGAATGATCAGGGCGAATGCTACTCTATCTCAACGTCTTGCACATCTAACTTCAAATTGATGCCTTACCAGGAAAGCAGGCAACACGTTATCTCTGACTTAAAAGTCCTCTCAGGAATTGGGCCTGTGGGTGAACAAGCACTAAAGCGCAAAGGCTACAAAACAGTGGAAGACTTGAAGCGTCATCCCCGATGGAAAAAGCAAGCCGTCGACTACATGAAAATAGTCGATAACAAAGAAGTGGACTCGATACAGAAATGGCTCTGGCAACGGCTTCCAAAATCCCACCCACTGCTCCACTACTTAGCGGGGTTCTGCCGGGACCAAGACTTCGCCATAATAGACATCGAAACCCTGGGACTATCGGAAAGACCCATCATTTTACTGGGAATAGCCAAACCAACAAAAGACCATATTTGTACAAGCCAGTTTTTGCTAAGGGACATCGGGGATGAACCAGGCGCCATCTGGGCTTTAGTCTCCCAACTTGAACCTAATTTATCATTCATAACGTTTAATGGAAGAAGCTTTGACATTCCATACATTAAGCAAAGATTAGCCTACTATGGATTAGATGCACCCTTGGACAACCCACACTTTGACGTATTGCATTTTACTAGGCGAGCATTAAACCACAAATTACCCGATTGTAGACTAGACACGGTTGAGAAATACATCGGAATCAAAAGAGACATAAACATACCTGGCGCGTTAGTTCCACACTTCTACGAAACTTACCTGAGAACTAAAAATGTTGGACCTCTTGTGCCCATAGTTGAACATAACAAACAAGATCTATTGACGCTTGGAAGCTTGTTCTCCAAGCTTTATGAGGAATGGAACCTTGATAGATGACTTCATAAAATCGATAAAGCGCATGTCATCTTACAAAAAACAAATCGTGCACATAGAAAAAATTCCGAGTCAAGAAGCAAACTTTGGAGAACTCGAAAAACCGCTTCCCCAAAACATCCAAACTTGCCTACATAACAGAAAAATAAAATTCTATTCTCACCAGGCAGAAGCCATAAACCAAGCCAGGCAAGGCAAGAACGTCATAATTGCCACCCCAACCGCCTCAGGAAAAACTTTAGCATTTAACATTCCTATTCTTGAAGCACTAACTAACGACAAGAAAGCAACCGTACTATACCTCTACCCCACAAAAGCGTTGACAAACGATCAACTAAAGGTCCTAAGAGAACTCGAAAAAGACACCTGCATTAAGGCGGATGCTAATGTCTATGATGGAGATACACCCCAGTATCAACGGGCAAGCATACGGGAGAATTCAAGGATTATCTTAACCAACCCGTATGGGCTCCATCAATATCTTCCCTGGCATTATAAGTGGCGAACCTTTTTTCAAAACCTCAAATTCATCGTAATCGACGAAGCGCATGTCTACCGTGGAGTCTTCGGCTCAAACGTCGCCATGGTAATCAGACGACTACTTAGAATCTGCAATTTTTACCACTCAAACCCACAAATCATTCTCTCCTCGGCAACAATCGCAAACCCCATAGAGCATGCCAACAGGCTTACTGGAAAAAACTTTGAGTTAATATCGGTCGATGGCGCTCCAAGAGGAAATAAGTCATTTGTTTTCTGGAACCCACCGTTCATCGATGCAGCCAACGAAATTCACCGATCAACCCACCAAGAAACCAGAGACATCCTAACACTCAACATCCTCAAAAACTTGCAAACCCTTTGCTTTACAACCTCACGACAGATGGCTGAACTCATAACCAGGTGGACCAAAGAAGACCTCGCAAGCCGAAAAAAGTCACCCAATATCGTGACAGCTTACCGCGCAGGCTACCTGCCCCAAGAAAGGCGGGAAATAGAAAACCGACTAAAAAACAAACAGCTAGTCGGCGTAGTCTCAACAAACGCCTTGGAACTGGGGATCGACATTGGCTCACTCGACTCTGTCATAATTTCTGGTTATCCCGGAACCGTCATCTCTACTTGGCAGCAGGCTGGTCGAGCAGGTAGAACCAGCGCCGATTCACTGGTAACTTTAGTTGCCTTCCAAAACCCCTTAGACCAATACTTTATGAAGCATCCCGACGACTTTTTCGGCAGACCACACGAACAAGCAATCATCGACCTGCATAATAAGTACATTTCTTTGGGGCACATAATGTGTGCATCGAGCGAGCTGCCGATTAATGAAGTGGGGGATAGGCAGTTTTTCCCGGAATTGCTCTCGGAAAGCATTCTGGCGCTTGAGCAAGAAAACCTAATCCGAAAAACACCTCGAGGATGGGTCTATTCGGGAACGGCTAGAACAACTGAGGTTGTAGGTCTTGAAAGTATCTCCCATCAAACCGTTACTGTGACTTGCAACGGAAACCTGCTGGAAACGCTTACGCTAAACAAAGCCTATGAAGAGGCTCATGCGGGCGCAGTTTTGCTGCATCAAGGTGAGACTTACATTTGTGAAGAGCTCGACTTAAAGCAGTTGACCGCTAAGGTTAGGCAAGAAAACGTCAACTACTACACTGAGGCGCTAAAGGACGTCGATGTTGCAATCAAAAAAACACATGAAGAGAATGACAGCGGGGTTAAGGTTGGAATTGGAGAACTATCTATTACTGAAATTTACCATACGTACCTTACTAAAACATACGGTGAAGTCATTAAAAGGTCGCCGCTTAGTTTGCCACCGCTTTCTTTTTCGACGGTTGGCTTATGGTTTATAGTTCCAGACGCAATCAGAGAAGAAATTGAATCCCAGGGGCTTGATTTTGCCGGGGGGCTTCATGCGGTTGAGCATGCGATGATTGCGATGTCGCCCATTTTTGCGATGTGTGACCGCTGGGATATCGGTGGATTGTCGACTCCTCTGCATCCGGATACAGGCGAGGCAACGATTTTTATCTACGATGGGTTTGAGGGCGGAATCGGAATCTCGGAAACCCTCTACTCAAACATTAAGCCGCTGTGGGAAAAGACGCTTGGGCTTATTGATAACTGCGAATGCACAGAAGGCTGCCCCTCGTGCATTTACTCGCCAAAATGTGGAAACGAAAACAAACCCCTAGACAAGAAAGCGGCAAGCATAATCTTAAAGCAACTTCTAAAACTCAATGGGAAATGACTATCGACTGGTTTTTCGATCTGTCTCTATTCTTTTTGTATTTCCTCGTCTGATATCTTTAGGTCTTTTTTATCCATCTCTTGGAAGATGTCAACCCATTGTTTCTTTGAGCCTATGCGCTCAAGTTTTTTCATGTATTTCATATTATTGAAATTCTATCTAAGCGGTTTAGTTTTATGAAACTGAACAAACAAAAGTAGCGAATAGCAATTTAGGCGCTTTGTCTTTTTGGAACTTTCTCTTGCACGAAACCGAACTTTCCATTTTAAATAAGCAATCAATGCATTAACCCAAGTTTTCGCAGGTTAAAAGTACATAATATTATGTACCTAAGTACTTACCACCTGCCCCTTGGCTTTGGCTTTTTTGCGACCTATGTTTGAATTGTGGGCACACTTCGCTTGATCTAAACGATTAACTGATTTCCTACCCTCCAAAGAAGCCTCTGAGCAACGCCCACACCAAAAACTGCCAATCAATACAATAGAAAACTTGTGCGCCTGAAGAAATCTGTTCTTTAGAGTTTACACTAAAACCTTTTGGGGACTGAAAAAAGAAAGGGATATGGAGAGGAAACGGTATAGATGTAACTGAGAAGTGGCGCCGCCGAAAGGATGCGCGCCTCCTAACGGGAAAAAACTACTAGTTCTTTTTTTGTTTTCCAGTTTTTTAGCCAAACTGAAAGCTCCCGCCCAAGCTCTGCAAACATTTGGAAAGGCATTGCAGCCATTTCTTCTTAGTGTGGCGGCGCTTAATTTGATGCTGATTTTCATGAGCTTGAGGAGATTACAAAGAGGGCTTTAAGTGCTGTCGAATCGGAGGTTGTCAAGCATTGAGTGAATTTCTCTACACTGAAGAGGTTGAGACTTTTTGCAGTAAAAAGCGTTGTCAAGTCTTGATTTCTCTGCGTGCACCTGGGCAGCCTAAAGGGAACACGTTAACGGGTGTTCCTGAATCCTGCAATTGTGAAGATGATTGCAGCAAGGGCGCATTGTGTCTTTTGAAGGCTAAGAAAATGTCTACGGGGAGAAAGCGAAGGATAGAGCATGAGTAGAAACGCCACACTGACGCTTGTTCTCATTTTTTTTGTTTTAATTGTTACAGGTGTATTTTGCGTTGAACCCGCTAAGGCTCAATTTCAAGCCGATATAACCATAAATGTTGACGGTAGCGTAACTCCTTCATCAGCACCGATTCTGCAATCGGGCAGTCGATATTCTCTAACAAGCAACATTAATGAAAGTATAGCGGTGAAAAGAAGCAATATGGTTCTAGATGGTAACGGATACACAATATCAGAGGCTACAATTTACATATTGGATGTTTCCAATGTGACTGCGAAAAACCTCACAATTACGAATAGTTATCAAGGAATATCAATAGCTGATTCTTCTGGCGTAATTATTACCAATAACACCATTAGAGAAACAGGCGCATATTTGCCATTTTCAGAAACATGGGCTATTTCTATTCAACGTGGAAACACGAGTCAAATAATCGAAAATAACATAATCGACAACATGGTTGGAGTATCCTTTGCAGAAACCTCTGATAATTTAGTAATAGGAAACAACATCTCAGACTGCTCCAGCATTGCTTTTGGTCTTTATAATAGCTCTGACAACAGAATTTATCATAACAATTTGGTCAATAACTCTCTTCAATTCAAAGACGAGGGCATCGGTTTGTATCCTTATATGTCATCTATGAATACTTGGGATAACGGTTCTATTTCAGGCGGTAACTATTGGAGCGATTATGAGTTAAAGTATCCTGACTCAAAGGAAATCAATCATTCAGGAATTTGGAATATCAGTTATGTGATTGACCGAAACAACGTTGACAATTATCCACTTACTCGACAAGTCGACATTTCTGCTATAGCACCTACTGCAACACCTATTGAACAAACTGTAATTCCAATAATACCGATTGCTGCTTCTGTTGCAGTAGTAGCCTTGGTGGCTGCTGGTTTGTTGGTTTACCACAAAAAAACACAAACGCAAATCCAAAACAGTTTAGTCAAGAAACCTTGACGAGAACGCTTTTATTGTGAACGATTCTAAACAGTAATTCATGGGTAAAATCATCGTCATATCGCTTGTTTTCTTGTTCTTAATGGCATCATGCTTAATCGTAACTAAGCCTGTTTTCAGCGCTTCACCATTAGAGAACTCGTGGGTAGAAAGGTCCACGCCCCTGCGGTCACAAGACTGGACTGATGAAGCTGCTGTCGCGAACGGCACGATATATCTTATGGGAGTTTTCTCACGTACCGCGGGGTATCCCTCTCACTTAGTGGATATAATCTCCAATAACTACGCTTACAATCCTAGCACTGACTCATGGACTAAAATAGCGCCTATGCCAACGCCTAGAGTAAGCTTTGCGATAGCTAGTTACAATAACAAGATATATGTCATTGGTGGATTGGAAGCCACATCCAACGGTGTGTCACAGATAAGTTGCTCTGTTAACGAAGTATATGATCCCTCAACCGACACGTGGGCAACTGCAGCTTCGGTGCCAACCGGTACAAGCGGGGCACAGGCGAACACAGTTAACGGCAAAATTTACGTTATTGGCGGCTCCAGTGGAAATATCACTTTAAAGTCCTCCACTCTAAATATGACACAAATTTTTGACCCGTCTACGGACTCTTGGAGCATGGCTGCATCAATGCTTTATCCATTTGCTTCAGCCGTCTCGGCAGTTATCGATAACAACATTTTTGTAATAGGCGGCGGGTACACAGGTTTCATTCAAATCTATGACGTGGCAAAAAATGCTTGGAGCTTGGGCTCGGCTACTCATGCATTAGTACCTGGTGAAGGAGCAGGAGCCACTACGGGATTTAATGCGTCAAAACGAGTTTATGTGTTTGGTGGTGAGGAAGGTTTCTTGGTTTGGGCAAATCGAACTAACGCCTATGATCCTGTCTCAAACTCATGGATGACTGAAGAGCCAATGCCAGATGCCCTTATGTTTCCAACTGTGGCTGTCGTAAATGATGTTTTTTACGTCTTTGGGGTCGGATCTAATTGGCCCGGAGGTGTAGTTGTCGAACAATACGCGCCTATCGGATATGGTACTCCTGATTCGTCATACATACTTGCGAATACTCCCCCAAAAATCAACGTTTTATCGCCTTTAAGTCAGACATACAACGTGTCAAGCGTTTCTTTGGTTTCCAATGCAGATAAAGCAGTTAACTGGTCAAGTTACAGCCTTGATGGGCAACAGAACATTACATTTTCTGGCAACACTAATTTAACTGACATTTCAAACGGCTTACATAACATTACAGTTTACGCCCAAGACAATTTTGGAAACATAGGCTCTTCAAACACCATTTCTTTCACTATAGCTAAACCAGAGCCAGAGTCTTTTCCTGTTGTGCCTGTTGCCGCTGTAGCTGTTGCAGTAGCATTGGTTGTGGTTGTCATTGTCGCCCTGCTACTTTTAAGAAGACATCGAAAATCCGCTTCATTGAGTAAGTAGACTTTTCCCACGCTTGGGTGTACCTACTCTCTTCTTATTTAGTTAAGAAACTTGACTGTTCTTTTGGCGGAACAGGCTGTTCTTGAGGGAGAGCTAAGAGCAACTTGTTATAATCATTCTATGTTTGTAATGATGAAATCAATTGTTATCTTTGCAATCTTGCTATTGGGAGCTGCAGCCTTTGGTAATTATTGCTCGTTGCTATCTGCAGCTTCACCTTCACCTACTCCAGAACCTACGCATGTTGCAACTCTGACACCTCCACAACCAAATGTTTCTTTTACTCTCTGGCATACAAATTCACCTGTTATACAGCCACCAGCAAACGAACTTACACAAATACCTCCAATCTGCGAAATAGAATCTCCTGAAAATCAAACTATATTACAAACAAACAACTTTACCCTAAACGTAAACGTAGCATCATACTTTTGGATAATTGGCAGTGTTTATTACGAAGCAGATTGGATTGCGGGTATACACCAAATATTCGGCATCCAGCCACATGAAACTACACCACTTAATGCTTCAATAACTGTAAATTTCAGCGAAATCCCCGATGGAAACCATACATTAACAGTCTTCGCCAATACACACGACGACTCCCATAGTTTTGCCACAGTAATCTTCTCAACTGAAACGCATCCACCAAATTTAACTAAGCCAGAGTCTTTTCCCACTGCACCGTTTGCCGCTGTTTCCGCTGTAACAGTGATAGTTGCGATTGCTGGTTTGTTGGTCTACCACAAAAAACTCAAACAAGCCCAAAACGACCTGCAGTACGCACAAAAAATAGGCATAACAATAAAATAAGTTTATTCTGTTCTATGCTTGCGTTTCTTGTAACAGACCAACAAACCAGCAGTTACAACCGCCGCTAAAACTGCGATAAAGACAGCTACAATAGGAACAGTCGGAAAAACCTGTGTGTCAGTGGTAGAGGGAATCGTTCCATACGCAATTGGTGTGTACTGCTCATTTGTCGAATAATCCTGATACATGCCAAAAGAAGTTATGGAAAAACCTCCGATAAAATATTAGGTATCGTTCACGTTTGAAATGCCAATAACCTTATTCCTCCAACATAGCTAGCAACGCTAATAAAAGAAATGAGCTTGCAGTAGTTAAATTCCAACTACCTTCAATCACTCGATTTTCTCTCCCAAGATTTCTATTGTTATCTTTACTTTTGAATTTGGATTTATGATTTTTCTAAGTTGCTTAGGGATTGAAAAACGGTAGTCATTGCCTACCGTACCCTCCAAGATAAAGGTTTTACCGTCTGCATGTAAGATGTTAATTTCCCGTTTCGGCATCATTTTCACCTATGGCGTTTGCTGTGTTGGGAGCAGTAAGAATGGTGCTGTACTGTTTCCTGAAGACCAGTAGATTGGCAGTTTTCCGTCCCAGCCTTTAGCGTATAAGTATTGTATAAATTCTGGCGAACTAGCAAGTTGCGCGTTGATTAGTTGTATTTGTGTAGCTGTCGCATTTGCAGATATTATTGTGGCGTTGGCTTGTCCTTGTGCCTGTAGGATTAAGGCTGTTGCATTGGCAGTTGCTTGAATGATTTGCTGTTGAGCTGTAAAGTTAACAACTTGAAGTTGATTTTGGGCAGCTAAAGCGTTTTGTTCGGCAGTTACTTTAGCTTCAATAGCTGTGGTGAATGAAGGTGAAAATTGGAAGTCAGTTATAGAAATAGATGTAATGATTATATGGTATTGAGTTAATTTATCTTGCAGTAAGTTTTGGAATGTTTGTTTGGCATCTTCTCTTTGTGTAATTAGGTTGGTTGCTTGGTATTTTGCAGTTGAAGCTTTTAGGGCATCTTGCATTGCCGGGATAATAACACGATTAGCATATTGGTCTCTTAAGTTAATGTAAATTTCTTTAGCAAAAGCTTGGTCTAATTGATAGTTTACTGTTACGGATGTTGATACTTCCTGAAGGTCGGATGAAGCTGCGCCTTCTTGAGCTGTTGCTGACTGTACTTGAACATTGACAAATGCCATACTTTCAACGAAGGGAGTTATAGTTTGTAGTCCTGATCCCGTTGTCCTTACTGGGTTACCCCATTGAAGCACAACACCAACATAGCCCGCTGGAACAGTTTGATATGCTTGGGAAATTATCGATACCGCTAAAATTGCGATAATAGCTATCAATATAGCTGCAATAATTTTCTTAAAGTTAAATACCGTTTTTTATTCCTCCTCTTTCATTTTTATTTGTTCTTGCTTGTTAGTCTCGAAGAAGTCATCCCAAAAAATAGCGAGGATGGCACCAAAAGCTATTATGACAACAGCTAATGCTTCAAAGACGTAACTTTCAACCGATGTTCCAAAGAACACCAAGATTGCACCGATTATCCAGCACACGATTACTTCTTTGGTTATTTTCATCCATGTTACCTCTTTTACGCCTCTATAGTGGTATATAATAGGCTTTTACTTTTAAGCCTTGTGATAGTTCATTCTACCACAAAAATGCAAGCGTGGTTAGTTGCTGTTTCACTGGGTTGCTTAAGCTGCCTTGAAGCCAGATTGCAGTGGTTAGTCAATAGTTGGTTTGCGTAACTCCTGATAGGCAGTATTTAAGCAATAAACCTCTTAAGGAAAATTATAGATACCCTTTCTTTGCGGAGAATATTGCTTGGCAACTATTGGACTTATTAATGGTGAAGTGGACGCTTCAAAAGCGATTTCTGAGATGGATGATGAGCTTGTTATTCCTGCTATTCTTGCAAGGGAAGCTGTTTTGCCGTATCCGAAGGGTAGGGCGTATCGTAGTGCAAAGGAGCTTGAGGATGCCTTGTTTACGTTTAGTAAGGCGTGGGTGACGGCGGAGAAGCATCCTGAGCCTTTAATCAGCATTGTTACTGATCGTAAGCGCCAAATTAAAGGCGAACTCTCCGACATAAAACTTGACGCCGACGCGGTTAATCCTGCTGGAAAAAAGAGCCCTGCTGTAAGAGCTAATGTGCATCTTTTCAAGAAAACTCTCAGTAAAACATTCATAGAAGACGTCAAATCTGGAAAGAAAAAGGACGTGAGCGTCGGCTTCACTTATGATACTATTGAAAAGGCAGGTGAGTGGCAGGGCGAAAAATACGATTATGCCCAGGAGAATCTATTGATTAATCATGTTGCTGTTGGTGTGCCTGTTGGGCGTATGCGGGCTCCTTTTATCGGGTTAGGCTGCGACGCTGTGGACTTTGAGGTTTCAGAGAGCGATGCGATGACTGTTGAAGAGATAGATGCCAAAATCAAGAGTCTTCAAGAAGAGAAGGATAAACTTGACGCTGAACTATGCGCAATCTACTCAGAGCGCTACGATAAAGAAAAAGAGTTGCAAGCTAAAATTCAAGAGCTCTACACACAATTTCCTAAAACAGACCGGAAGGTTAAGACCGACGCTATCTACGCGCAACTTGATGAGTTGTCCGCTCAAATAACGCTCTTCAGAAAAGCCAAAGTTGAAAAGGCAGTTGGTCAAGAACTCGAAGGCGTTGACCCAACTGGAAAAACTGAAGGGGCAATATCAGCCGACGAAGTAGAGACTCCAAAAACTCCGGTTAACCCATTGATTCCAGCTGTTCCTAAACCTCAAGCGAAGCCCGAAATTACGTTGACAATAATGCATGAAAACACATCTATCCTAATCGGCAAACTCAAACAGATAGCCAACTGGTAAATGGAATTAAAATTTAATCATTCAACTGTCAAAATTGAGAAATAACTCTATTTGTAGAAAAAAAGTAAATTGATAACAGGCAACTTAGCTATTTTCTTAGGGAAGAAAAAACCTTGCAGTTTATCTCTTAGACTTTTTTATTAACTCATTTGCGAGATTAATGCTCTCCAATTCTCAGTACTCCATCGACAGGACATTGGACTGAAAGTCAAAGAATCGCTTCCAATCGACTGATGTTTGGTATAGTTAACTCATGGAAGGTTTGTTCCCAAAGTTCCATATCATCAACTTTAATTTCTGTAGTAATCGTTTTTCTTTTGGAGTTCTGATTTTTTTGGTGTTGGTGAAGGTTTTTTCTCATAAACTTTTTCCAACGGTAAACCAACAACGGTTTTTGCGTTGCTTTTTGTTTCCCTGGAAAATTACTTCCAGTATTGTCTATTACTTTATTGATTGCGTTTATTTGTGTGGTTGTTTGGAAGGTCTTTCCACAACTGTCACGGCAATTTTTTCTTGGTCACTTTGGTTGCAAGGTATAGCTCAAGTATATCCCATGTGGTGCGGTGTTTCACAATTCCACAAAACTGTTTATGAATTAATCAGAGAATACAAGAACAGATGCAATTTTACCAGCCAGTGGATTTCATATCTGCAAGCACTTGGGCTTGAAAGATATAGTCACCATCTACGCTATTTATTATGTCAATAATAATTTCTTCAACCATAAGTCTTACCTTCAATAGTTGTGAGAAGCTCTCCTTTCTCCTCAAACAACAAGTTCATGACAAGACTTAAAAGGGATATTTCCAGAAACAGAATATATCTAAGCCTTTACTTAGTTCTACAAAAAAATTAGGGATTTATCTTTCTGCATGTGAAGACTCGAAAATTGCAATCTACATATAGAGGTTTTTATTTTCTCTCTGTGTTTAAACCAGTTGGAGAGATAGGGAGGTCTTACCAGAAAGCGCTATTGACTAGTTGAGCTATAAGCAAGTTTGGTTTCCTTGACCTGAGGTTGAGCTCCACACTTTGAACATAACACGCCATCTTGGTTGAGAAGAGACGATGAACTCAAGCAAGTCTGATTGAAACAGTTTGGTCTTTGTTTTTAACTATAATGTTTAATTTAGTCCTAGAAACTATCTGCCAACTACCTCTGTCTAAGAGCTATGATGATTTGGACAAACAACTGCTATGTTGTCCGAATTATCCGAACCGCCACTTTTAAGCGGAACTATGTGATGAGTATCGCAGAAGAAACCTTTTCCCACCACCAGTTTTTCCTGACAAACCTGGCACCTGTCTTTATATTTCTGCTTCAACCCCCAAGACAAAGATGGATTTCTTTTGTAGTGTTCACTCTTTTGTTCTTGTTTTTCCACTTTCACGGTTTTGTTTCTTTCATCAATTTTAGCGATTAGAATGTTGAGTTCCTCTTCTGTAATTTGGGTTATAGCTTCAGCTATTTCTATTTCAACCCTTTCAACATCTTCCTCTTCAACGTCAGCTACTTGGAGAAGTTCGTTGAAAGTCTTTTTCTTGTTATCTATGTTTTCAGCAAGAATTGATTTTCCAGCTGGCTCAAAAAGCTTCTATTACTCATTTTACTCCCTCAAGACCTAATTTTTTATGGTTTTAATAGTTATAATAATTTTTTTATAATCTTTTCTTTATTAGAATTTAACTTTATTCTAAGGACAAAAGTGAGACAAAGTCCAGCTATCTGCCTATGCCCATTCTACTTCTCTGTTACTTTGTATTTCGGCCATCTATTGTAACCAACTTCTGGATTATTCGATTTATGCTTGAGAATTAGCTCAACTTCTTTTTTATTTACTTCTCTATCGGTCGCCTCATTAGATTGCCAAAGAATTTCTCTTCTTATTGTAAAATCCTGTTTTTCTCCATCACTAAAATCTGTCTCTATAAGTTTGCTATTTGGACTGCCAAAATATCGAAAAGTTCCGGTCAAGTCTTTTCCGATGTAGATTTTGTTATTTGGGTACGTTATTTTATATATAGTTTTCAAACTTTGACACTACCGATATTATAGTTTGTTGTATCAGTCAAATCTATCTAATTCTTGTCTTCTCTACTTCTAATAAAAGGTGGGTTGAATTGACCGAAACACAAGTCAAGCTTCAAAAATCTATCGCTTATGTTTCTTGATGTAAATGACAAAGCCAGCGTCTACCATGAGCGACGTGGCTCCAGAAATAGCGGCAACAGTTGTTGTTGAAAGAACCCTTGGCTCAGGCTTAGCTACGAGGAAGTTGACTCTGTCTGAGGCACCGATGTTTCCGAAAGTGTCATTAGCGTACACTGTAAGGTTGTGCAAGCCGTTACTTTTGTTTGATATGGTATCGTTGCCAGTTACAGTTATGTTCTGTCTACCATCCAAGCTGTAAGACGCCCAGGTAAGCGGCTTATTCACAGTGAAGACCAAGGGAACAGTGGAATCATTGTACGTTTGATTCAGTGGTGACAGGAGCGTTATGTTTGCTGGAGTATGCTGCGCGCGTAACTATATCACTTTTACCTCTTTACGATTCAGAATACTTAAAAGATAAGATTTTTCAGGGAAAAGTGGCCACAAGCATAGCAGCCTTTACTTTTCTAAACACTAAAAAACTACTCCTTTTGTGAAATCAAACAAAAAAAGAATGGTCATAGCCATTTTTTATTACTCTTATCCTATTTATGATAAGTTTAATAAACGTGCGTTGGATAACAGTATTGTTGAGCGAGAGAATTTACTCTATTCGCTCGACAAAATAATTAAAATTGAGGAAAATAAAAATACAAAAACAATAGGAAAGGAGAACAAAAAACATGAACGCACTAAGAAATAAAATTGCAGCTATAACGATTTCGTTATTCTTTATACTTTCGATGTCAGCTTCACTGACACTATTACCATCTGCCAGTGCACATACTCCACCATGGCAAATTACAGACGTTGCCCATATCAATGCTCAACCCAACCCAATAGGCGTGGGTCAACCCGAAACCATCATATTTTGGGCTGCTCAACCCCTGCCCAACGCAGCCATCACAAATAACATCAGAAAAACTAACTACACACTGACCGTTACGGATCCGAGCGGGACCGTTGTCTTCAACCAAGACTTTAACAATATAGTCAACCCAGGCGGTGAACAAGCCGTTGAATTCGTACCTGCCACAGTCGGCACTTACAATGCAACGTTCCATTTCAAAGGAATGACATACCCCGCTTATGCAGATATAGTCTCCACTATTCCGCTTTCGCGAACTTTAGTCGACCCCTTCACTGGCGACATATACCTGCCTACAACTGATAGTGTGACTTTCACCGCGCAGAATGAGGCACTAAACTATATTGTAAATCCGTTGCCAACGGAATACTGGACTCGTCCAATAGAGAACCAGAATGTTAACTGGTTCACTATCGCATCAAACTGGCTTGGCGGGAACGACGGAGCCGCCTTCGGTGGTCACACACTTGAGGCTGTCAACGCACCTGGAATAAATGTTTATCAACCGATCGGCACAGCGCCAACTAGCGGACACATACTCTGGACACAGCCTCAGGAATTCGGCGGACTTGTCGGATCTAATACACCTATTAATAATGGAACAACCTTCTATTCTGGCGATTCATACGAGCCAAGATTTGTTGACCCAATAATTATTGCCGGACGCCTCTTCTTTAAACAGCCACTGAACCATCTTGGCACTGCTGGAGATTATGTATGCTTAGATCTGAAAACTGGAGAAACTATATGGACGAACACTGACCCATCATTTAACCCAACATGGGGTTCAACAATTGCTTACTCCGACCCTAACCAAGCAGGCTCATATGGCGGCTACTTGTACCAGAGCTCTGGTTTCGGAAACACAACGTGGCTGGCTTATGATGCGTGGACAGGAAAACCAGCGTTTAACATAACAAACGTTCCCAGCGGGTTTACCGCCATGGATAAAACGGGCGATATGCTAATTTACCAAATTAGCTACAATACCACATCCGACAAAGGATGGATAGCACAATGGAACTCGACTAAGATTCTACAAAACGTATATAGCAACGCCTTCGAATGGCAAGTCATAGGTCAATCGCGCAACGGAGCTGGTTATACATACCAAGGAAACTTCATATCTCCATACGACTGGAACGTGACGATAAGCGGTTTGAACGGACTCGTTCTCAATACAGCGACTACCACGGGAGTTCAAGTAGGTGGCCCATCAATCAATGCAGCTGTACCTGAAGACATATTGTTTGGAACAAGCAGCGGACTATCACAAGCAACTGCCAATCAATACACTCCGAATCCATTCAAAATGTGGGCAATCAATCTAAACCCCAACAACGGCCCTATTGGACAAATAATATGGGTCCAAAATTACACAGCGCCAGACCCAATGGTAGGCAATCCTAGCTTAGGCAGCTTAACACAAAGATTCGCTTCAATGGATCCGATAAACCGCGTTGCCATTTTTGCATTAGATGAGACAGGGCAATTCATGGGCTACAGTTTAAGCACGGGAAACTTGCTATGGACAACAAACTTTGAATATGCAAATAATGCTCAGTTCTTTAGCACCGCATCGGGCAGTGGAATGCGCCCTGTTACTGCTTACGGCCACCTTTTCAATGCAGGCTACGGCGGAGAGATTTTATGCTACGACACAACTACCGGAAACATAATCTGGCGATTCGGCGCTGGCGGAGAAGGCAACACCACAGAAGCCGGACTCAACACGCCTTGGGGTCTTCTTCCCACCAACATAAATGTCATTGCTGATGGAATGCTAATTGCATCCAGTTTCGAGCATGGAAACGGCGCACTATCACCATACTATAGAGGCGAAAGAATGTGGGAACTCAACGCAACAACAGGCCAACAAATCTGGACCATTCAATTCCAAACCCCCAACGATGGAGGCCCAGGATACCCAATAGGTGCCCTCGCAGACGCCCAATTTGTTGAATACAACTACTATGACAACCAACTCTACAATTTCGGCCAAGGACCAAGCCAAACTACTGTTAACGCACCTAATGTAGGAGTGACAACTGCCACACCAATAACGATAACTGGTACAGTGATGGATGTTTCCGCAGGCACAAAGCAGAACCAGCAGGCAGCTGCATTTCCAAACGGTCTTCCAGTTGCATCTGACGCAAGCGAAAGTCAATGGATGGAGTACGTTTACATGCAAAAGGCAAAACCAACCAGCAACTTCACAGGCGTTCCAGTCACGCTTTACGTCTTAGACAGCAACAACAACTCCAGATCGATCGGCACAACAACCACGAACATTTTCGGCGACTATTCATACACATGGACTCCTGACATTTCAGGCAACTTCGCCGTCACCGCTGTCTTCGCAGGCTCCAATGCATACTACGGATCTTCTGACTCAACAGCATTCTACGCTAGTCAAGCAGCTACGCCAGTCCCAACAAATGCACCTCCAGCAGGCTTGGCAACAAACGCTGATCTGATGACATTCATAGTCGGTGGAGTAATCGCTATGATCATTGCTGTAGCGATAGCCACATTGCTGATACTCAGAAAACGACCATAAAAAAATAAACACACAAAAAACTAAATCCCTTTTTCTTTTTTTGTTTTATGCAATAATTCTAGGTTCTTAGGTTTCCATTTTTAAAATACAGAAGTTAGACGATTTTTTCTAAATCACCAATGAAAGCACCACAAGCGACGGAAGCGGCATGTTCACTTGCACTTGGACACCTGACATTCCAGGCAACTATACGGTCATCGCTACATTTTCAGGCTCAGCAGGATACTACGGATCTACGGCTGAAACATCTTTCTATGCTAGCCCCGCAGCAACACCAGCCCCAACCGCTACGTCTCAAGCAAACCTAGCAACCACAGCAGACCTAATGATATACGTAGTTGTTGGAGTAATCGCCATTATAATCGCAATAGCCATAGTCGGCGTTTTCATTATGCAATCGCTCAGAAAACGGCTATAAAAAACGAACAACCAAAAATCCACTTTTCCCCTTTTTTAGTTTTTAAAAGCACAGCTTAAAGGATTGAATGAAGGATGGAATTATCTAACCTTTCTGCTTTATTACCTCAGGAATCCCGGCCTCTACTTCTTTTTGACAAATTCAAGATAGACAAAGAGGTTGCAAGTGCGACGATTAAGTGTCTGAGAAATATATAAAGAAAAAAAAGGCGACTTATCCAAAGCCATCCAAGAAGCAGTCAAAACATAAATCAACAAATGAAGCCGTCCCTCTTCAAATCCCAATAACTACATTATAAGAAGCCTATGTAAAAGGCCCGGGAAAGCCAGTTAGCCTGGAACTCTTAATATGAGGATTATGGGCGATCTAGCTGCAAAATCCCTTTTTAGAAAAGTTTCAAGCCGCTGACAACGTACATTGTGTCGGGCAAACGTCTTTCACGAATTGACCCTGATAGAGCAAGAGAAATCAAATAATATTATTTATTTTTTATATGTTGTGATGATTAGCTAAATCGAAACAGACCTTCCTTTATACCCCCAGATTTTGGAAGACCTTTGGCTATTGCGAATTGTACAACTGCTCGATTTTCTTTGCAACTCGCTCTGAGTAACCGGCTTCAACTAACTTCTGGGTGAACTCTTGCTCGCTCAACTGCTTAAACCTCAAGTATATGAAGTATTAACTTATAATAAGCATGCTTTCGGTTTTGCGAGTATATCATAAGACGAAATATAGTCAAACCTCTCCAAGCGACACGCTCGAATGGTACATGGAAACTAGTGGAAACGATCGCCTCACAACAGTCCGAAAGGCAAAATAAACCCAAACCAAGCCCAAACTTCCACTCAAGCAGAAATGTTATCCCCGAACAATAGTCAGCCATGCTTAAATGGGCGTGTCCAAAAATTTCCAGGAAAAATTTTGGACAAACCCGAAACATTGATACATTGATGGGGCAAGGCTCTTTATCATTATCTTAGATTTCGACTATCGTTCCGTTAGAGCTAAGGTGTTCTTATTTAAAAAAAGAAAAAAACGGGGTGTTTATTTTTTCCTCAAAGCTATGACCATTGCTGCAATTCCAAGAATTATCGCTATTGCTAAGGCAGAATATACAATGTCGCTGGTTGTTATGTCACTTTGTGTGGCAGCTGGACCTGTTGCACCAGGGGCACCCGTTGCTCCGGTTGGACCCTTGGCGCCCGCTGGACCCGTAGGACCTGTAGCTCCGGTTGGACCTCCAACCAAGGCGCTCATAAATAGGCATGAGCGCCCACCACGTTTAATACTTCTCATACCATCGCGCTAGTCACTCTGCGTTGAAAATATAGCGCGCCTATGTGACTGTCATTATGCAATCACATAATCTTAATAAATGCTTGATTCATTTGACTTTAGCGAGTTTTCTAATTCGAGAAATTTTTAGAGGAGAAAAAGAAATGAGTATTCTAAGAAACAAAGTAAAGCGAAACTCTATCAAAAAAATTTTGGTTCCCTTAGCTCTTATTGCATTAATGATGACTATGCCAATGTTTGAAGGAGCAAACGCACAAACAGCCGGATCATCTTACGGTCTGATAAAAATTATTGCCCTGCCCAAAGCCCCTGCCAGCACAGACATAGCATACGTCGACCCCACACTGCACCTTTACATGGTCTCAGACAAGACAAACTTAGGCATCGACATCATAAACACCACCAGCAATACATACATAACTACAGTCACCGGATTCGTAGGCGCTAACGGCGTAACAATAGCCCCTGATCTAAACCAAGCATGGGTTGGAGACAACAACGCCACAAGTACCGCTAGCACCGTGAAAGTCGTCAGTCTCACCAATTACACAATCATAGGCAACATCACAATAACTAACCCTACAACTGGAACTGGAACAATTGGGAGATCCGACGAACTATCATATGATCAGAAAGACCACGTGATCCTTGTCGCAAACGATGCAGCCATTCCACCATTCGTCACCTTCATCAACGCCACATCCAAACAAATAATTGCTCAAATCCCCTACGATGGAATTGCGGCAAACAACGCGACAAACGGTCTCGAACAGTCTATATGGAACCCAACCAACGATTTGTTCTACCAAGCTGTGCCTTCTACAGTAAACAACACTGGAGGCGAAATTGACGTCCTAAACCCGAATTCGACAAGTATCGTACAAGTCTATCCATTGCCAGCAGGTAGCGAGCCACATGGCCTCGCCCTAAACGTAGCCCTCCAAAAACTATGTGTCGGTGCTAGCCAAATCGGAGCTCCAAACGGCACGCCAATATTTACGGTCATAATGAACGCTACAAACGGCCAAATTCTTAACCAAGTTATGGGGATAGGTGGAACTGACGAAGTCTGGTCCAACGCTGCAGACAGCCGATTTTACGTGTGCGGCAAAATAACCTTGGACGGTACAAACAACGGGTCAGCACTGGGCGCCATAGCAGTCATCGACGCAACATCAGGCATATACCTCGAAAACATCATTTTACCCGGCTTCCAAAGATACTTAAGCATGAGAACTGTAGCCGCTGATTCCTCGAACAACGATATCTATATTTTGCTAAGCACTGCAGGAGTAGGCGTAGTCACCGACCTTCTAGGAAACTACACAAGCACGATTGGCGCAACAGGTCCTGCTGGTCCTAAAGGGGCAACAGGTGCTACTGGCACACCAGGTCCTATTGGTTCTTCCTCCACCCCAGCAGTACCTGAGTTCGGCAGTGCAGCACTCATTTCAATAGCCGCAGCAATCATAGTTGTGACCTTATGTGCCATTGCAGTGACCGCGAGAACAAGAAAAACACTCCGAAAGTAACATAGACGAAACTGCAAGAAAAAATGGAAAAACAGAATTTTCCTTTTCTTTTTTTGTTTTTTTTACAGAATTAGTGGCAAATATAATCTTTGAGATCTGAAGAAAAAGCAAAAATCAAAAAACAGATGTTTATAGATATACCCGAATAGTTTTAGTAGACTCTTGTTCCTTATTCCAGCCTTTTTTTCCCTACTGCAATTGTTTTCTTAATGCAGTACTATTTTTTGTTTATCCTACTCGCTAGCGTCCCTGCTAGCAGTAACTATTTTTTTAGAATATTTTAAAAAAATTATGTTCGTTGCCCATGAAGCAAGCAAAATAATACGCAGTCAACTAGGCGCGTCCCAGGTGTATGAAAATTTAATGTCTCATTTCATTGTTGTATTTTTTTCGTGTGTGTTCTCCTGCTTACTCCATCCCCCAGTCCAAGCCCAACGCCTTCACCAACTCCTGCTCCAAAATCTCTAAGTGATTCCGTTACGACAAACAAATCATCTTACTCTGGAAGTGCGACTGTTGCGATAACTGTAACAGTTAAAGATGCATCCAATGGAGCATTGCTAAGAGGAGCATCAGTCACCGTTAAAGTTATAAATCCAACCGGATCAACTGTATCGACTTTCAACGGAATTACAGGTTCTGCTGGAACAGTTCAATTTAATTACCAACCAGGACACAGCCCTGCAAAAGGAACTTGGACAATATCTAGCACTGCCTCGTTGAACGGATACCAAAGCGGAGAAGGCCAGACAAACTTCACCGTAAACTAAGTCAAATCAATTTTCTACAATTTTTTCCCTACACTCTTAGCTTGTTTTTCTTAAAACTCACCCTATTAACCCGAATTATCGCGTTCCGCAACGAGGCGCAAATTTGTAAAAGTGTGTTTTGGGTGAATCTGTTCCTACTCCGCGTCGCTGCGCAAATTTTTTTCTTGGCTTTTCTCTTGTTTGACCGAGGAAATAAAATTGGATGAAGTTACAGCTAACCTAACTGAAGGTGTTCTGCAAATATTTCTTCCCAAAAAACACCGAAACCAAAAGGAAAACCTTAGTTAAAGTAAGTCGTGGATTAAATTTTAATCCAACCAACCTTAGAGGTTGCAAATGGTTACCAAATGTTTTTTAAAAAAACAAATGATTGGACAGGATAGGAGTGTATAGTCGGTTCATTAGGTATACAATGGAAGGATAGCTAGATAGTATAGAAATCGAGTATACATCAAAATAGTTAGCGAATAACCATGCGTATATCTGGACTATCCAATGGGTAGGTAGAATGATTCTATTTTCTTACTAATACAGCTGTATTCCGCAAGAACGATGAATCGCTCTTGTTTCTTGAAGACCATTGTGATTCGTTTGCGCTCGGGTGACACCTTAGTTCAGGTAATGAGTCATAATTCATAACATTTATGAGAAATATCTATCTACTTTTGAACACCATGGAATTCTGTTCAAAATGTGGAAAAGAAGTTACGGGCTACATTGAAAAATTGCCTGTTAATGGAACAATTGGAAGAAGACACCCTGAATACAAAGAGAGAAAACTTTGTTCAGCTTGCCGAAAAGAACTTTACTATGAGGCAAAAAACCCGACCCAAACTGAAAATCAAACAGCGACAACGCCTCAAGTAATTATTAAATAAGTGAAGAAATTATCAATTCAATACCATGGCAAAAAGGTGAAGCCTTAGTAGACCAAATGAGTGCACAAGAGATATTTTTAGACCGAGGCGCGTTTAGTTCAAAAAGTGGGCATAAAGGAACGTTAGTGGTTACTAACCAAAGAGTTCTTTTCGCTTGTAAGGACGGAATCGTGCGGAAGACTATGGAGTAATTTATTGCGACAATTTTGAAGACATTACTTCAGTCTCTCATAGTCGATTTGCGTTAACAGATAAATTGATAATATTGAACAAAAATGGTCAGCACAAATATTTTGTTCAGCAAGGAATTCAATCTCTTATTCCACACATCAACATTGGCATATCTGAAAGAAAAGAAAAAATTCGGGCTGAATGAAGTATTTTATGTGGGTGAAGGCTAAGGGATTCTTTGATTCTCCCGACGCTATGCTTCTTCATAAACAGAAAGCACAAACGGACACAGAGCGATATTATCACATTAACCTCGTTGAAGATTATTTTTCAGAATCATACTTGAATGTTGGACAGAAGAAAAGCGCGTACACTAAGCTACCTGTTAAGAAATATGTTATTATGGCTGCTAAGGCTGCTTTATTGTAATTTCGGGGTATTTAACGTGAAGATTTTGTATTCGTCGTTTTCTCTGCGGTCTTACGCTTTGTAACTTCATGCAGCGATTCAACATGCATGTCTAACTCAACTTTGTTGTTGAAGCTTTTTCCGCATATTTGGCATACAAATCTTCCTCCTTCACCGCCTGGTCGGGTTACCATTTGTTCCTGCCCAATGAGTACTTCTGGTTCAAGGGCAGGTGAGCCATCAGTAGGCGTAGGCACTTTTTGTGCTTCCATAGGCTCCTTTTCTTCTGGTTGAAATTCAACTTGTATTTCAGGCTCACTCATAATTGACGCTTCCACCTATTTTCTTTCAAGACTTTTCATAAACATTTGTGACTGCTATGCAACTACAACAAGCATAAGCCTGCATCTTACCAGCGTATAGTCTACTCTTCATCACTAACAGATAATCAAACCCGGGACTCGCCAATCCTAAATTCTCCAGCCCTAGTCAAGAGTGCTTCTCAGCAAATAGTCAAGCAGTTTTTGGGGTCTTCACTTTAACTTAGGTGGATGGGACACGACTGGTTAACCACCCGGAGCCGTTGGCAAGTTTGAATGTGAGGAACGTTGTTTCTCCGGGGAAGGTGTCGAATTTCATAATGCTCCTTTTGCAGACAAATAATATTTTGATCTTTCTTTTTTTTAAAAGCAGAAACGCTTTCTCCGCGGTCACTTTCATTTTGAACTTGGGTCTGTAGTATGAGGCAGCGGAACCTTTTATGATTTGTATCCTGTGAGAGCCATACTTTCTGTTAAAAGGACGTGTTATTGATGAGCGAATCTGTTGAGAAATAGGTTCAGAAAGCCCTAGATGAGATTAGACTAAACATTCAAGTTGGAAGGCAGCGACACAGAATTCGTAGCCTTAAAAAAAGGCATTGTGAAGGTCAGACTTCAAGGATTGCGCATGCTGCCCAACGTCCATGATTACCCTCAAACAAGGCGTAGGAGCTCAACTAAAAAAGAAAATTCCCAAAATAATAAAAGTTGAAGCGGTTCAATAAACCGACCGCCAAACAGAATCTTAGCCAATCTTTTTTTCATTTTTACGCAGCCATTTTATTATTATGTGGCATGTTTTCGTTTTTCTCTCGTATCCAGTGGCGATGCTGGGCAATTGCTACTATGACTGCTTCGTTGAATGCTTCAGTTGGGGCTGCTTGGGAGGTGACTACGCCTTTGTCTGAAACTACTTCCACTTTGCCTTTGGTCTCTGCCAGTTTTACTTCCATTATGTCGGTTTCTGCTAGTAGGCCGACGGCTTCGCTGGTGGCGCCTATGGCTTTGCAGTGTTTGAAGGCTTCATTGATAAAGTTGATGACGTACCATTGCTGCTTCATAGTGTCGATGCTTTGTTGTCCGCCGGGGATGTATACGGCGTCGTACATGACTGAGGAGGCGCTTACGTAGTGTTTGTCTACCTCAATTTCTTGTCCGTCTTGACTTTTAATTGGACTTAGGAATTGTGATATGACTTCTATTTTGGCGCCTTGTTTTTCTAAGGCGGCTTTTACGCTGGAGAACTCTTTGCCGTTGAACCCGTCCATGGCGAGGACAGCGATTTTCCGGGTTTTTATGGTGTTTTTGATGGTATTTTCCATGCTTAGCGCCTTGGACGCTTGGAGTTTTGGTGCTTTCTTTGGCGGCTGTGGCTTTCGTGTCGGCGAGCTGGTTCCCACTGCTTTGGCTATCTGCACTGCTAGTTCGTGGTCTACGTTGTCGAACATGTCGACGACTTTTTGCCTGGTTTCCTTGTTATTGAGTTTGCCGATTTCAAACTGGAACGCTTTAATGATGTGCTGCTTCTCTGGGTCGGACATACTGTTCCAGAACAGCGTTGCTTGGCTATAATGGTCTTTGAAGCTTTCGCTTCGTTCTCTAACTATTTTGCCGCTGACTGCTTCGGCATAGTGAACGTAGCCTTCTTTTTCGTCCATACCCGGCTTAGGATAGTCGTTGTTGAGGCTGTTGGGGTTGTAGGCGGTTTTGCCTTTGTTTATGGTCATGCGGTGGGGGCCGTCTCGCTGATTGTTCGTTACGAACGACAGGGTCCTGTTTATGGGGATTTCCGTGAAGTTTGGTCCGCCCAGCCTGAGAAGTTGCGTGTCTAAGTAGGAGAACAACCGGCCCTGTAACAACGGGTCGTTGCTAAAGTCTATGCCGGGCACAACATTGCTGGGGCAGAAGGCGACTTGTTCGGTTTCTGCAAAAAAGTTATCGGGATTACGGTTAAGCACCAGTTTGCCTATGCGCTGTACCGGCACCAGTTCTTCAGGCCAGAGTTTCGTGGGGTCGAGAACGTCGAAGTCGAATTTGAATTCGTCTTCTTGGCTGATGATTTGAATACCGAATTCCCATTCGGGGCAGTCACCAGCTTCGATGGCTTCCCACAGGTCACGGCGGTTATAGTCAGGGTCTTTGCCGGCTATCTGCTGCACCTCATCCCACACCAACGAATGCACACCCAACAGCGGCTTCCAGTGGAACTTGACGAAAAACGCCTTGTCCTCCTCGTTGACGAGGCGGTAAGTGTTGACGCCAAAACCCTCCATCATGCGAAAGCTGCGTGGCAACGCCCTATCAGACATTACCCACATTATCATGTGGGCAGTTTCAGGGGTGTTGACGACGAAGTCCCAGAAGGTGTCGTGGGCAGAGGCGGCTTGGGGAATCTCGTTGTCTGGCTCTGGCTTCACCGCATGAATGAGGTCAGGAAACTTTATAGCATCCTGTATGAAAAACACGGGGATGTTGTTGCCTACGAGGTCGTAGATGCCTTCTTCCGTGTAGAACTTGGTCGCGAAGCCGCGGGCGTCTCGGACGGTGTCTGCGGAGCCTCGGGAACCCGCTACCGTGGAGAACCTGACGAAGACGGGCGTTTTCTTGCTGGGGTCTTGGAGGAACCTGGCTTTCGTGTACTGCCGCATTGACTTGTAGACTTGGAAGTAGCCGTGGGCTCCGGAGCCTCGGGCGTGGACGACTCTTTCGGATATGCGTTCATGGTCAAAATGCGTAATTTTTTCCCGGAAATGAAAATCCTCCAATAACGTGGGACCACGAGAACCAGCCCGCAATGAGTTGTCGGTGTCGTTGATTTTTAGGCCCAAGTCCGTGGTAAGTTGCTTACCCACTGAATCCACACGAAACGGCTCCACATTTTTCTCTACCAGAGGCTCGGCTCGTTGGGGGTTCTTTTGGGCTCCTGACTCTGACACTTCTTTCTTCTTCAATCATCATCCACTAGCAAACAGTAAATCCGTTTTGAAATACTTAAACCTATGTGACTGCCAAAACACAGCAACAACCTCCAAAAACCAAAGTAAACAACATATCTTCTTAGCTAACATCAAAATATGAACAAGTTACATTTTCGGTTCCGTAGCGATGATTCGTTGCAGAAATCTTAGGGGTCTACTGTCTGGTCTATTTTCAACTAAAAACTGAACCGGCGGAACGCCTATTTTAGGCAAAGCATGTTACGGAAAAACCATTAGCGAATTTTTAGCGTGACCCTTTGATTTTTTCGCATCTACCTATGTAGAAGGATAAACACGATGGGGTTGGTTAAAAGAAAAGATTGCGCCTGCGCGAGTGCGCGGGCTTGATTTAACGTAGTCTTTTTTCCCTCATTTCTCCATTTAATTTGCGAGTATATCCTTTTACCCTTAGGGATATACGGGTAATTTACCTTTGATATTATTACTTAGTATATCCTTCTGTTGAAATGGGTATAATCGTTCTCCCCTTGAGGGGAGATGCCCCCGTATGGGGCAGCAGGGTGATTGTATCCAAGTCCTGCCTTATTCAAGCCACTGTTTTCTCAGGCAGGACACCGTCGTCGTTGGTGCGTGTGGGATTAAATTTTAATCCAACCAACCACTCAAAAACTGATTCGGGCACAAAATCACCATTAACAACTATGAAAAAATTCCTTAAGAGCTTTATGCAAACAATGCAAAAAATAATAGATAGTTGTACATATATTATCTTGGAGAGTTTAAGAAAATGACAGTTGTAAAAGTCATCGAGCTAATAGGCAGCTCACCAAAAAACTGGGAAGAAGCTACAAAGAACGCGTTGGCAGAAGCAGCATTGACAATCAAGAACATTAAATCTATCTACGTGAAAAGCTGCAAGGCAAAAGTGGAAAACAACAACATCGTTGAATACAGGGCGGTAGTCAAAATCGCTTTCGTTGTGCAAAGAGAAAAATAAACTGTAGTTGGTAGCTCTTCTAAAGCTTCCACTTTTTTTAGATTCCAAGTTGTTGACTTATTTAGATCAATTTTCTTAGAAGTTTTCAACACAAAATACTTGTGTTGTTTTTGCGTGTGTGACTGCTACAGCATAAAATTCCTTGTCCTTCATTTCAGCTTCACGAGTTAAACCCAACGAGTAGTATTCTGCAAAATCGTATAACATAATGTCAAGAACGCTTCGCCATGCATTTTGAAATGTACGTATTGAAGTGGTATTAAGTATACCCCTGCCTTAAGACATACATTTGACCTGCTCCCTTTTCCAGTTTGATTCAACCCAGAAAAGCACCACCCCCGACCATATACAGGATTCAGAGCATAGTCTATTCTTATGTAGCCAGAAGACCCCCTATAATCGAAAATAAGGCAATCTTCTAAACTTTCTTTTCCAGGCTGTTTTTCTATGCAACGTTAAGCAATAGCATTTTTAAGCATTTTTCGCGATAACTCATTTCTTAATACAAGAGGAACTAAAATGGCAGAACAACCTAAAGATTCTGGGTCGGCATCGAACACGAATCCTCTGGTTAGGATGACTTTGGATGAAGCCCTCGACAAAATTAACGTTCTTGAGGCAAGCACCAAAACTTTGGATATACAACTAAAGCAGGTAACTGAGGAGAGAAATCAAGCGAACAGTGTTTTGCACGCTCAAGTTCGAGCTTCTTTTCTCAACAAGGCTCGTGGTTTAACTCAGATTCCAGAGACTTCTCTTCACAAGATGGGCAATGATGAACTTGAAAGCATCGTTAGGCTTGCAGAGCAAATTAAACGTCCTAACCCCAAGAGCATCATGTTCAATGCAGACTCAAACAGAAACGAAGGCCTTATCGACCTTTATGGTGAACGCATGAAAAAGTATGGGAGTAGATGAGGTTGGGACAAGACATAGTTTACCCAAACAACACAGTAATTGTTGAAGACAACGGACTCATAATTGAAGAATTTGAAGTTGGCGCAAACGCAACTCCAGCGAAGATGTTGCCTGGCAACTGGGTAATTTACGATACCCTTGCTGGAGACATTAAAGAGGCAGGAGCCTCAAGCTCGTGTAATCACCGGTGGAAACGGAAAAGTCCTGGTTCGCAGAGCAGCTTCAGCTGGAAACATCGTTCCAGGAACAGCTCTTGTTACAGCGGCAGATGGACAAACTACTTTGCAGGCAGTTGGAGGCGCTGGAACACAAGGCGATGTCGTCGCAGTAGGCGCAGTAATACTCGCAGACTCAACCGCAATAGCAAATGTTGTGGCTCAAATTCAGAAGTCAAATGAGCCAATGGCGGCAACTTAGGAGCCCTGAATATGTCACCTCAATTTAGTATGAGTAGAGTTGGAGCAGACACAGCACAACTGCTTGATTCTGATCTTCAATACATTGAAACGCAAGTAACTGAGGCTGTGCGCCAAAAACTTATAGCGCGTAACCTGTTTGCCCCTGTTAGCACCGCAACAAACATCATAAAAGACGTCTCCGAAGCTATAGCTGAGCTTGAAGCAGACGGCCACAACGGACCATACGACATGGTAGTACGAAGCGCATTATCAGCAGACCTACGACT
>PLYI01000035.1 GCA_003151735.1 Candidatus Bathyarchaeota archaeon
TAATGTTGGAGTAGGTGTGGGAGAGAGGACGAAGACAGCTTTGATAAAACCATCGCCGCTAACTTGAACTGAAGCTATGTCTTGTCCTGAATTGAGAATGTAGACTCCTTCCCCAGAATAACCGCTGTATTCCCAATGATCGAATAGATAACCTAAGGGAGCGTTTGCGGCAGCATAATAGTTGCCCGAAGAAAAGACCTCGGTCTGCCCAGAAGCGTAGACTGAACCGTTGAATGTAACAGTTGCTCCAGGCAGGTCAAGATTTGTTTCGAACAACACTGTTCTTTTAGGATTATCAACCAGCACATCGCTGCTTGAAATCGCGACAGCGACGTCATTTGGTGCTTGGTAATAATAGGTTGTCCAGTCGGTTGAAGGGCTAATTTGACCGTCGAGGGAAACCCAGTTATTCTGTGAGAAGTGAAAATCGAAGGCTGGGGAGCCGCCAGAGACTGAGGTATACCAAATTTCCTCATAATTCGCATAGTTAAGGGATCCCGCGTAGCTAGTTGACAAAACCAAGTAGTCTCCACCAGTTGGTGCATTCAAAGACCAAATCTGACTGGACCCTTGATACGCTGCAAAACTGCTGATGCCACTCTGAGTGGTAATATCAAAAGTGTATGTAGTTCCCAGTGATAATGCAAGTGCGTTTGAAACGTAATGGAAAGTCAGATTGTTCGCAGGTCCTGTTGTCCAAGAATACACTAATCCCCAAGTGCCATAATAATTGGAAAATCCAATCTGATCATAGCTTCCAGCGCTATCCCATGCAGAAAGTAGGACATAGTAAAATTCGTCACTTCGAGGGGCGGAATAAGGTATTGTAGTGGTCATGCCGATCGATCGCGCAGCGTGGTTTGAGGACCAAGTGCACACACTTCCGGCATACCAGTGCGGCGCTTCTGCCGAAGCTAAAGCAGAAGGTCCCAATGGTGGAAATATATTATGTCCATCTACAATGGGGAAGGGGTCGCCAACGGACCAGCTGAACTCGCTTTTTTTACTTTCTGCAATATTTTCATTGGAACTAATGAAGGCTAAAGTTAAAAATGAAGATAGGAGTAGGACTAAAACAATAACTAAAGCAAATAATTTCATCAACCTTCGCCTCATCTTTCTTTTTTTGGGTTGTATCTATTTAATCCTTGCTAAGTCCAACCGAAATAGACAACTCTCTTCACTTTTCACAAAATCAAATGTGTTCAGGGAAAGAAGAGGTTAAGTAGGATATGCAGCCAAAAAGGTATAATCTATTTTGAACAACTCTCCAAGATGCGATCGAAGTAAAAGACTAAATAGTTTAAAGGCACGCCGCTTTATCGATAGTAAAGAAGACAAATAGAGAGGATGTACTAATTTGGCTCCGCCCAAATCACCAAACGATCGTCAGCAGAAGCTTGTTGATGAACTCTTCGATACTCAGGCAACGTATTGGAGAGACACTTACAAAGAGAGAGACATTTCCGGAATCATCTATCAACGACGACAGGCCGTCGCGCTCCAGTATGTCGATGGGTTATCGCTTCCAAGAACTGCTCGTGTTCTTGAAATCGGTTGCGGTGCAGGGTTCATGACTGCAGCTCTCGCAAGACGAGGATTTCTTATCGAAGCTATTGACCATGCTCAAGCAATGGTCGATCTAACACTAGAACATGCGAGACAGAAGGGCATTGTGAACCAGATTAGAGCTTGTACAGGAGATATCCACGAACTATCTTATGAGTCCCAATCGTTTGATTTGATTGTTGCTTTAGGAGTTATTCCTTGGCTTCATGATTTTAAAAAGGCATTGAGCGAGATCATAAGGGTCGCAAAGCCCGGCGGATTTATTGTCCTGACAATGGATAATGCATCACGAGCAACAACCTTACTTGACCCCAAAACTTTTCCCCCAGTCGCACGGATCCGATGGTTAGTAAGACGTAAACTTGAGCGAGCAGGGTTACTTAGTTCATGGAATCCTTGGATCAATGCTCCACCTTATAGTCAACACTCGCCAAAAGAATTCAACAAAAGTCTTTGCGACGCAGGTCTAACTGTCATGAAGAGCACAAGTGTAGGATTCGGACCATTCACTTTTTTTGGTAATCGTCTGTTCTCTGATAGTGTTGGAATCAAAATTCATCAGAAGCTGCAAGAATACGCTGACAGCGGATATTCATTTTTCCGCTCAACCGGATCACAATACATTGTCCTGGCAACAAAAAAGTCGCTCAAACCAATTCCTTAAACATCAACAGTGAAGTTCACTGAAAATTTCTTTGGGTTGTTTTGGGTTGCTTTTTTGGTTTAAGACTCGATGACATGATTTCTTATTGATTTCTCTACTATGTGGGTTTCACGAGAAGATGATCTATTGGGTCATATTCAAATTTAAACTCACAAACCGGTTATGATATTGTGAAGTCCCTGAGGTGGAATTGAATATCCAGAGCTCCACAAAAAGAGAATAATAGTATCCTGTTTTGTCTGCATTCCAGATAGATGTCTGTTTAACTGGAAATTCTATTCCGTTAATAGTTATGCCGGCTAGCTGAGATATATTATTATCGAAGGATAGTTGGTTAACTTGAAATGTTAAGGGTACTTCCCATGTTGCCACATCACTGATAAACGATTTGTATTCATATAAAGCGGGCAGTGAGCTGGGTAGTCCAAGGGTTGCATCAGGAAGGGATTGAGAATCATTTGCGAGCTTCACAAAAGATGTGTAGTAACAAGAGGACCCCATCTGATTGACTACACCTAGATAGACCGAATAGGTTACATTAGCTTTAATGTTAAATGGAATGTTCGCAAAGGTAAGATTTGGCCCAAGAATATAGAGTTCAGAAAACTCTTGGCCTGCAGGCGGTTTTACCAAAAGACCTATTGTTGGCGATGCAAACAGCAAAACTCCAATTAAGCCAATCGTAATAAAGATAATTCGAATGTTTTCAAGCTGCATTTTCAACCACCTCAGGCTTCAAACCAAGCAAATTCTTCATGTAGCCACTTTTAAACCGGCGCCAAACCAGAAACAAAACCAAAACGAAAACGAAAGCACCAATAACAATAAATGCAATTGTTAACCAGAAGCCGTTTTGACCAGAAACCAAAGCAGCTTGTTTGGCATCTTGAGCGGAAGTGGCTACTTCTTGCGCAATCGGAGAGACACTGTCTGCCTGGATCGCGGCTCTGTTGAGATCGCCAGCTCGATATGAGTTTTCTGCTTGAGCCAAGATGCCTGCAGCAACATTTAACTGAGCCAATAGGCCAGTAACGTTTGCACCTGCTTTTTCAGCCGCCAAAACGGTGTTGAAAGCCTGCTCAACAGAGGTGTTGGCCGCCTGCAGTTTTAATTCAGTCTGGCCAGTTTGGGCAAACACAAAATGCATAGTGAAGAAGCTTGTACCAAACGCTATGATTAATAGCACGCCAAGAAGCATTTTGCTGCAGGTTTTTATTCGACGTTCCCCCATTGACTGCCTCTGTAAAACTCCAAATTCGCCCCCGGTTAGGATTTAAAAGTACATGCATATCTACTAGAACAAAACAAAATCAGAAGCAATAACCAAGCGCCAAGAAGACGACTATTGTTATAGTAAGAAGTTTGTAGCAATTATTCATTTTTTATTGCTGTCAAGTCAAGTGCAACTTTATATTAGTATGGGTCAGTTAAAACTTCTGATGAATTTATAGCGAAATCTACGAAATCCCTCTCTGAAGAGAGCAGATAAGCAGCAGGGAACGCTTAAACGCTTAATCATCTCATGGCAAATAGATTCAAAAAATTCACTAATAAACACAGAGGTAAGAAAATCTATCGGCAAACTGTTACGATTATATGCAGATCCAAATAAGTCTCGATGTTGATGTTAAACTTTAAACTACAGGTTCTGCTTTAGTTTAAAATGGATTTATTGGCTCTGATAAGACACCACAAAAGCCACTAATAAAAAAATCCATTAAACTAAAAAATAGGCTCTACACCAAGAATCCGCGTTTAAATATGTTGTTTCTAACATTATGCGCTTTAAAATTTCAGCGCCGTTCCTAATGCCTAGTTTTTTCTGGCCTAATCTTTCTCGATATCTGATGGGAAATTCTACGATGCTAAACCCTGCCCGCTCGACATAATGATTAAGCTCTACCTCAACGTCAAAGCCTTTGGATTTCACTTTCCAGTCTCTAAGAATCCCCGCTCTCACTACACGCAATCCTGTAAGCGGATCATCTAATGCGATTCCATTTAGTAGGTTGTGGGTAAAAGCTATGAGTCGGTTGCCTATGTAAAAAATGCTGTCTAGCGCCTTCATATCTTCGTACCCGTTGAATCGGTTGCCGCAAACCATTCCCACATCAGGATCCTTCTCCAAAATCTGAATCATCCCAGGAACATATTGAGCAGGATACGTATAGTCTGCGTCAGTTAACACAACATAATCAACTGCTGGGTCAATTTGTGCAACCGCCTTTGATATTGCATCACCCTTACTTAATCCATCTTGCGAAATAATGTCGGCACCTTGATTCCTAGCTACCTCAACAGTTCGGTCAGTGCTTCTTCCGTCAATTACCAGAACACGGGGGCACTTAAGAGTACCCATAAACTCAGCAACAGTGAGCCCGATGCCTTCCTCCTCATTCAACGCCGCAATGATAACTTGCGTCGAGGGAGTACCCACTGTTATTTCTTTCCCCAAAAAATCACTTCTCCATTAACTATAATATCAATTGATTAAAGTATATTTAAACAGACATGAAAAAAAAGGTAATATCTCAACACATTCAACACCCAACTTCTTGCCACATCTGGCTCTTTGCATTTCGATTTAGGTTAAGTTGCACACTTCTTTTCTAGAGTCGACACAAATATTACAAGCTCTAGTAAGAGAAAACTTCACTAAGAATTGCTTATTGCTTTTGGAATCCAACAAAAAAAAGACCCCAGCCAACAAAATCAAAGAAACACAGCTACTCGATCACGATTCTACCCAACAAACACCCACAAAGGACTCGATCTCATACTTAACACTACAAGATCCCTTCCTGACAGAAGCGGACACGAAGCTTTGGTAACTTTAGCGATATTTCAAATCTGTTCTTTTTTCGCCTTTAGGCAGTGAAGCCTTCTCTTTCTCCTCGATCGCTCATCCAAAAACAACCAAACCACAAGAAACCATATAAACGATATTGCCAAAAACACAATATATCTAACAATTCAGAACCTGAAACTTCATAATTATTATTTCTTATTCGATTAAATCGGTATATAGATGAAGCGCCAAAAATAGTAGCTTTCGAGATTCAAAATCAACCTACAAACTAATGACGCCATGGACATTAGCATCAAAAATTGCTTACGCATATCCCAGTCGATGTTGAACTCGGTAAAATGAAGTTATCAAAAGACGGACTGACTATTGGAAACAATTTTGAAATAAACTTTGCCTCATCCATATCGGAAGCTTAAAAAAATGGAAAGAACATTACACCGCGAATTTCAAATTGCAAAATACCCCCAAAAGATGGATAAAAATTTTGAAAACCTAATAGAACAGAGGAATGAAAATTCTTTATGATAAACTTATCGTGAGATTAAACCTCAACTATCTATTGCCTTAAATCACTCATTTAAACTGTAAGGATAAATAGTTCTATTTTGATCTAACTTTGGGTTTTTCCATATTTTGTTTTACTTATGATAGATTTTATCATTGTTTGCCATGAACATTATTGGTTTTATTCATGTTATTTTTGGTTGTAAGTGTCTACTACTTGGAGGCGGTTGGTTGAAGGTTGATAGCTCTTCTGCAGAAGAAAGTTTTATTGCTTTATGGTTTTTGGTTTATTGTTACTCTCTTGTTTACCTGGCGTGTTTGGGCTTATCAATGTTTAAATTCTTCCTTTCACTATAGGCTTTCAGTGATTATTTATGTCTATGTCTGTTACTGCTAAGGATATATTTTCTAAAGGATTTAATTCTGTTCAAGACACTGACACTCTTTCAAGATGCCTAGAGAGCTTTAAGAAAGGCATGCCACCAGTGTTGGCTGTTTTGGATGAGAAAGGCAAGTATGTTGGAATGATTACTCGGCGGTCAATTTTACGGTCGCGTCTTGACCCCACTGTTGCTAAGGTTCGGCCGCTTATGCAGGTTGCTCCTCAGGTTGGTGTGGATGTTTCTGTGAGTGAGTTGGCCAGGCTGATGATTGGAAGCGGCATGCGTCAGCTTCCTTTGTTTGACAAGGGCAAATTGCTGGGGTTTGTTACTGACGAGAATGTTATTCATGGGGCTGCTTCTGACGGCTGGGGCAAAACTGATGTTGAAAAAGTTATGACACGTGCACCACACACGTTGGAATCAAATCGCAGTGTCGGCGCAGTTTTAGGTTTAATGCGTGAATACGGCATCTCCCACGTGCCCATCATGGAAGGCGGCAAACTCGTGGGAATGGTGAGTATTGAAGATATTTTGGAGAGCATCTATTGGCCGCAACGCCGCCAAACCCTCGGAGACATCGTGGGCGAAAAAATCGAGACGCTGGGCGTCGCCGTTAAAGGAATCATGGCCAGCCCAGTGATTACGGTTGATCCTAAAATGAGTCTGCGAGATGCCGAACAACGAATGCACGATCATGACATTGCTTGTCTAGCG
The DNA here is from genome assembly GCA_003151735.1 of Candidatus Bathyarchaeota archaeon. Lineage (GTDB taxonomy): Archaea > Thermoproteota > Bathyarchaeia > Bathyarchaeales > Bathycorpusculaceae > Bathycorpusculum. Next base: position 6,644 of record PLYI01000035.1, read on the forward strand.
GTTGTTTCAAACGAGCGACTAGTTGGAATTGTCACAAAACTTGATTTTTTGGAGCCAATCTCTCAGTTGGAGGCAGCAGCACAACGGAAATTAACGCTACAGTTCGGCACGAAAGGTGTTGAAATTAATGCAGATCAGCAAGCGTTTATGATGAACGAGTTTGACTCATTTTCGCATCGGTTCCAAGAAGCATTCCAATTAGGAACACTGTTTGTTTACATGAAAAGCCACGGCGACAACGACGTCCGCGACACACCACTAGTGCATTGCCGACTGCAATTCCGAACAGTTCGAGGCACATTCTATAGCGCAAGCGAAGGCTGGGGCGTAGAACCAACTTTCCGCGTTGCATTAGTGCGGCTGGAACGGCGACTGCTTCGAAGCAAAGAACTCTTAGCCTACAACCCCAAATACGCCAAAGACTACCTACGCAAAATAGGACTCCCATCAGAAGAAGAATAGCCCTCTTTTTCTTCCCTTTTGTTTTTTAAGCAATGAATTTCAACATGCTAATGACAGCAGAAAACGCCAATACCGACCTACCCCCTGTAAGGGTGCTATCTATTTAATAGGAAAAGTTAGGGTTTTTATGTCGCCCACCGCAAAAGACCATAGGTAAAAGGTAATTATAACACTGTTATAGTGACTCAAACAGGGAATAATTGACGTTAAAAATACGAGCACGTTCGAATGAACCAAACCCAGAATAAGGCACAGACTAAGCCTAAATCCCCCCTACAGCCTTGGCGTAGGCGTGTCGAAAACGTTCGGGACTAGGTCTAACGCCTAGTAGGTACGTTCATAAAAAGCTCAATTACGAGACCGTATCTTAATTAAGATACGCACTATTTTATCTGTATCTTAATTGTATCTTAATTTATTTAAAAATGCTTGAGAACGCTTTATTGAGGTCTTTAAGAAGTTCATCCTCTTTTTTAGTATTCTTACTCTCAGGTTTCTTTTTCGGTTTGGTTATCTTAGTTATCTTAATTGTCTCTTTTGGTTGTATCTTAGAATCTACCTGTTGAACCTCTTTTACTAGCTCACTTTCAAGTTGGCTAAGTTTCTCTCTTATCTCATCTATGCTTCCAAAGTGTAACAAGGTTTTAAGTTCTCTTATGTTGGCTAATACTTGTTTCTTATATATCTCTAAGTTTCCTTGAGGTTCATTCTGTATCTTAGTTATCTTAGGCTCTAATAATGCTCTTACCTCTGGGTTCTCATATCTTCCCATGTAAGTTTCTTTTTGTTTGCCGTCTATAGTTTGTTGACTGTAGACATACTTAGTATTTCTAATTGTTTTGATTGTATAGTTAACCATTAATTTCACTCTGTATCTTAATTAAGATACACTACGACTTAATAAAGATGTATCTTTAAAGATACGGATAAATCTATTTCTTTGCTTCTTTTTCTTTGCGCCGCTCTTCAATTAATATGTGTAAAGGAATATAATTTGTTGTGAATCCTTTTTTCATCTCTTTAAGCACCATCTACTTTTAACCTTAGGATAGAAAAACCCAAATAATATTAATGATACACCTAAGAATATTATTATTGCCCATATGGGAAACTCTGGAATACTTTTTATTTGCGCTGGAATAGGTGTTTCCGTTGGTGTTGCCGTTGGCATTTCTATTATTTGAGCTATCGGTTGGGGTTTAACCGTTGGTTCTATTGTGGGAGTCGGTGTTTGTGTAGGAATAACGCTAGGTAATTCTGTACTATTTGGGCTAGTCGTGGGTGTTAAAGTTGGTGTTGTCGTTGGGTTTACGGTTGGTTCAATCGTTGGGTTAGGAGTACTTGTTGGAGTCGCTGTTGGTGCTATAGTTGGTTGTGGTGTAACAGTTGGTGTAACAGATGGCGTAACAGATGGCTTAATTGTTGGTTGCGCTGTAGGAGTTGGTGTTGGAGTTACAGTTGGAGTCGCTGTTGGAGTGGCTGTTGGATTAGCAGTTGGTTTAGGTGTCGCTGTAGGAGTAGGAGAAGGCGTTACAGTTGGTTTAGGTGTTGCAGTTGGAGAAGGAGTTGGAGAAGGAGAAGGCATTGGTGAAGGAGTTGGAGAAGGCGTTATTATTGGGTAAGGTTGAATCACGAGCGTCCAATTGTTGTCCCATGTCCACAAATCAGCAAATTCGGAATATGAGATGTTGTAAGGCGGTTCAATATCATTAACGCCACCCCAATAGCCTACAGCAGAATCGTAAGTGCAAACGTAATTTGTTAAAACATTTTGATTGCTGTTATTATACAAACTTGATACTAAGCCATAGTCTAACCCGACTACTACTCTAGCGTGTCCAGTTTTATGAGATAAATCTCCCCATTGACCAACTATTAGCGGAACCCCTTCAGCGATGTAAGGTTGCATGTTTTCTATTGTGTTATTCATAATTACCGTTGAATTGTAGCCTTGACTTTGCGCATAAAGAACCATTGCGCTCGGCTGGGTTCCGTAAATAGTTGGGTCGGGATAGCCCAGAACATCCCGTATGTAATTTGATATTTGTATTTGAGTAACGTTTGTTCCCCAATAACTTAGCACCATACTAAGTGACGCTTCAGCACAGTAATTAGTAGAATCTTGAGATTGCCGTTGCAGAACGATATAACCCTCTGTTGTACTAATCAAACTTAGCGTAATAAGTAAAATTAAGATGAGTGCTAATTTGTGGTTCATGTTCTCAGCTTCTATACCTTCTAGTAGGAGACAGAACTTATAAACCTTTGTTAAACAATATGTGACACTGTTATATATTATTTGACACCACAAGCCTTTAATTGGTTGTGGGTTATATTGTAGAGCATGAAAATAACTAAAACTATAACACTGGATAAAGACCTTTTAGATTGGGTTAATTCCATGATAGAGCAAAAAAAGTTTGCTTCATTAAGCCATGCTTTAGAGTTAAGTTTATATGAATATAAGAAATTGCAAGAAAAGAAATAGTTAATGTTTCTATCCTCAATGGGCAGTGAACTAATATGGTGTTATCAGTTTAGACCGAAAAACCCATGTCATCAGACAGAACAATATTAGAATATTAGAATAACCATTTAAGTCTTTTTACCCAGATACATAGAAAAAATAAACCCCAATTTAGGCTCAGTTGGGAAAAATTACACCCTCACACCCTAAAATTTTTCTTTACCCTAAATATTTTTAATTTAATTCAAAACTTTAGTCGTTTTTTATCGGGTTATTCTTATTCTTATTCTTTTATTTTAATTATAGTTACCTCTATTATTTATAATTAAAATATATTTTAATACTTTAATTACAGCGTTAACATATTGAACGCTGACTATAATAGTCTAGTATTAGTTAGTTAGTTTATAGCTCGCTCATCGCTCGCACTAGTTAATTTATTATTATTATTTGAAGTATTATTAAATAAGGATAGGTTAGTTTGGTTAGGGTGTGGGTGTATAGTATTTCCCACAGAGTGTAATTTAATCTCTAAGTTCTCTAAGAAATAATTAATCTTATCTATATTGATATAATACCTAGTATTATTATCTGGTAAAATATTACCGTTAACTGTAATATGTGAATCTGGGTTTTGGTTTAAACAACCTATAGCTTCTAAGTTATCCATGCGTTCATAAAGTTGTGTTCGGCTAAGGATTTTACCTATTTTACCTACTGCTTCACTATACGCTCTACGCTCTAGAAGTCTTAGGTCATGTCGATTAATTGCAATTCTATTTTTATCTTGGGGCAAGCTATTTTTTTCTGGATGGTCTTCACGTATCCGTTGCTGTCTCATTCTTTCCCAATCGGACATATTTTTTTGGTTTTCAATAGCCTTCTCTATAGCTTCTTGATGTTGTAAATAAAATCCTCTTAAAAATATAAGTTCAAATCTAAACTTATGCTCGTTAGAAGTAAGACCTGTTAATTCTTCTTGTGTTCTATGATTTTTCATTTTTACTCTCTCTCTATTTATTTAGTAAAGCTATTTCGTATTACTATTGATACTTATATACTTATCCTTTTTGAGCATATAAAGGTTTCTCTTTATTTTATTAAAAACTGTAACGTGTCTAAAAAAGATATAAAAGTTAAAGAGAGAGAGTAGCTGGAAAAGCTACCGAAATGATAGAACATTATACTTATAACAGTTTTCTCCCTAATAAACCTTTTGCCGTTAACAAACTGATAATATACATAAAAAGATATATATATCTGATATAGGAATATATACGATATAAAGGGTGTTACAATGGTAACTAAAAAGAAAAAAATTCAATTTATGATTTCCTCTAATTCAAAGCTAAATAGCAACTTAACAATATTAAGAGAAATTACGGGTCGTTCAAACGCTCGTATAATTTCTGAAATAATCCAACCTTTGACCGACATATTGTCGAATTTGAAACAACCATGTTCTTATTATATTGTACCCTATAAACATGAAATTCTCATAGGCTTCTATTCTGCGGGTTCATACGTAAAATCGGGAAAATTAACTTCAACTTTGGATGATACAATACTAGGAGCTGACTAGATGTCATCCAAAAAAATCAACATAAAAAATACTGTTGATGATATTCCAAAAGATTTTGCCGTTCTTGACGCTCCGTGCGATGAGCTAGCAAATAAAATTGGTCACGGTAATAAGAAGACTAAGGGGCTAAAATAAATGTCAGAGAATCAAGAACAACCTAAAAATCCTAAAATTAATATTTCTATAGACCACAGTGAGAACGAAAAACAACTTCAAAAGCAGTTAGACGAAGCCCACCAAAAAATAGGAGCATTACTAGCTGACCATAAACAAATAAATGATAATGAAAACGAAAGAAAAATAATAGAAGCTAAAACTGTTATGAACCCTCCAACTTCAGGGGATACAGCCCAACTTAACGAACCTAAACGTCAAACTAGTGCTCCGATTGAACTAGACGTTGATTGCGAAATTCCTCTATCAGCTAAAGGTGATAGTCCACAACAGATTATCGACTTCTTAAAACTTAACGCCGATAAGGGGAACAAAGACGCTGAACACATCCTTGATAAGCTAATCCGCAAAGAATTAAAGAAAAATGGCACATATGAATTCGAAGGGCATATGTCACCCACTTTTATGCATAATGGCAAATTGGTTAAGGTTAACCGTGCAAAAAATAATCTTAATAATATGAAATATTCAGGTTCTTTTAAAAATATTGAGGATGAATAAGATGTCACAACAAATTAAATATGATGTAGAAAATGATGAATTCTTTATCGAATCTATTACTGGATATGGAACAAATGAAAAGGTAGAACGTTTGGATTTATCAGCTTGGCATATGGTAAAAGAAATTACCGTTTATATACATGTACAAAGACAAATAGAAAAATCAGACTTTAACAACCCTATACAGATTATTAATTACAGTTTACCGCTAACTTACAGAATATTAAATATTGCTAGTGGCAGGAATGTCTATTTGCGTTTAGAGAAAAAAACCTCTGACGTTCCAATAAGGGATAATATAAGGGCTAATTGGGTAACAGTGTATTTGAAAGATGTTGACCTTGGCACTTGCAAACCAGCCCCAATTATTAATCAATTACATAATGCAGGGGATTGGGATTACTTGGAAATTACAAAGGGTGAGGTTAAAGAACTTAATAAAAAAGAATTGATTGCCTTATTTAAATCAGGTCTCTGCATCGGTTCATACGATTATAGTCTACAAAATAGATTGACGGTTTGAGGTAATAGCTGGAAATGCCTTATAAAAAATCTGATAATCATATTAAAATTACGTGCCTTTGGTGCAGAACGGTTTTTCATGCGTGTGGAACAGTAAATCGAAAATTTTGCGGAGTAGCAGAATGCAGTCAATTCTATTATAAAAAATTACGTGCGATTAATGGTCTCTACACATTTAGCGATACTAAAAAACTTAAAGATATAGAGCTAGCTAAATTGGAATCGCAAGGTTTTAGATACGCGCTACCTGAAAGGAATCCCTAAAAATGAATAGAAGGCAGAGAAATAATGACATGCCTAAACACGCTGAATGTCCATTTTGTTCTCAAAAACTTAGTGAAATAGAATTAAAAAGCTATGGCAGTTGTGCGGCGTGTCGGGAGTGGCTAGAATGACTTCATATACTCTTTTATTTCCAGTTTGCAATGAAGAAAAGAATCTTCCAAGGATGTTTAAAATGTTGGAATCCATGAATCCTAAAGCAGACCATGTTATTTTCATGGAATCAGGTTCAACTGACAATAGTTTAGAAATGTTAGCTTTGTATGCTGACACACATCCAAATGTAGATGCTTATAATTGTGAAAAAGAATCAAAATACACCTTTTATGATATCGCCTTTGCTAGACAATGCCTTTTAAATATTGCAAGAAAATTAGATGCGGATTTTACATTCTATATGGACTGTGACACAGAACCAAAAGACCTTAATTTTCTTGAAAAATTATCCAATGTATTATTAGTTCATAATAATTTTGATATGATTGGATGCAGTTATAGATTTAAAAAATATAAAAAGCGTCTACCTAGAAATGATGAGCCTTACGTTAAACTTGGAAATTTACCACTTTATCAAACTGTAGTTGTTCCTTTCGGCTGTGTCTGTATATCTAGGCGTATAATACAAAATCCGCAAATTAACTTTTTCCCATTATTTATAAATAAACATGATGGTTCAATTTTCAATGAAGATATTTCTTACTGCATTCTCTGCATAAGGTTGGGTTATAATTTGTTATTGGAGAATACGATTAAAGTCATTCATCATCAAGATTTTTCAATAAAACGTGAATGGAGATTAGAATAAAATGAGTAAAAATAGTTTTTTCAGTATTAATAGTTGTAGTTGCGGTTGCAAAAGTGCCTATGAAAAAATGAGTCCAAACGGTCAAATCCTAATAATTTGCGAGAAATGTCAAAAAGTAAGAAATATTACATGGAGTTAAAAATATGAGTGAAAAAGAAATTTGGTATAAACTTTATCGTGCAACAAGTGATAAAACTTATGTTGACGATGTACTTAAAAATGGATTTAAAGAGAATGCGTTCTTTGCTAAAGACTTACAAGATGCTATAGTTCATGGCAGATATGTGTTTGAAGTGGTTTTCACCGATGAATACTTTAAAAAGAATTGCCCTGATTTTTGGTCGAATCCTTTCATATTTATGCTGATATGCCGAGAACCGATTCCTAGCAGTAGAATACTTTCGGTACTGGAAATTGATAAAAAAATCACCAACAACAATACGGAACTTTATTCTAAATACATGGCTAACTACACTGACTATCGGGCAAATACAATTCAAGGCGGTAATCCAACAGCAGCAGACTTTGCTAGAAAATATCCGTAAACATGCCCCTGCCCCAATGGGGATTTTGTAATGGAAAGGTGCGTATGTTATTTAAGGAGACCTTAAATAGGGTTCTACTGATGACCTTTTGAAACAAAGCACCCCATAAATACAATTTTAAAAATACTTCTTTATTATCCTAAGTGAGATAGTCTTTTTTCTAACTCTGTTTTTATGTCATGTAAGAATTAAGGTCTAGGGTAAAATAAAAAATCTGGGAATAAAAAATAGTTCTAGCTAGCCCTATGTAGCATATATTTATATATCTGATATATTAAGTCTCACGACTACCACAGAGTATATAAACTTTTGGGTAATTTTGCTTCGAAGCCTTCGAACGTACACCTTAAAAGCAACTTTTAAAGTTATAAAGGTCATAAAGAGATGAAAAAGAGATGGAAAATACCGATAAAAACCTAAATCATGAAGAGGTACATAGCAGTATTGCAGACATACTAGAAGAAATTAAGCAATCTTTAGGTCTCTGCCTTTGTGCGGAAAGTGGACATGGGAAAAGCTACAGTACAGCCCAGATAATTAAGACCGCGCTATTAGACAAAAACCTGACAGTTATAGTTCTATCACCTAGTAAAATCTGGGCTAGAAAATTATGGAGTGGTTACGCTGTTAAAGTTGGCGATTCCTTTAACCCCATAATCGTGAATGATAAGACCGATATCGAAAACGTTCAATTTCTACGTGATACAGTACACATAAACTTAGACAAAAAGTATAGCTACGTTAAAAGTAAGTGGCTAGAAGACCTTTTACGCTCTAAACAGTCAATACTTTTCGACATTTTATATAAAAATGGTCGGCGCATAAAGGCTTTTGAGAGTGTCGTACTGGAATACATCTATAATATGCAATCTGAAGCAATCGATAGAAACCCCGAATATGCACACCATTATCTGGTCGTACTAGAAGAGGCTCAAAATGCGTTTGGAACTTACTCAATGAATTCAGACGATTCACTAGAACTATTTACCATATTTACCCAGAGCCGCTCTGACGCTCTAGTTCACTACCTTGTTTTAGGGCAGAGATTAAACGATATTAGCTGTAAGGTAGTCGAACGCCTAAAAATTCTGTGTGGTCTAACTCTGGGAGAAAATAGCTTAAGGAAATTGAAAAGTATGATTCCAGATAAAGCAACTAAAACAAGAATCCAAAGTTTGCCTAGAAGACACTGGATATACTTAGACGGAAAGACAAACCCAGAAATAACAATCCCAGAATTTAAGAAGGAAGGAAGTGTTAGATATTTGAAACCAATAATCCCTAAAGCAGAACCCAAAACAGAACAGAAAAACTTAGGCGTAATAGGATTTTTCAAATATTTACTTAATCCATTTCAAACCGTGCCTAAAGGTTACAAACTAGCCAATAATGAAGAGAGCGAAAATAACATAAATGAAGATTCAAAAGGAGATTTTTTAATGCTCCAAAATGAAGATTTAATATTCAGTGAGGAATAAAAAACATGAAAAGAAACCTATCATTAAATAGTAAAAAAACCCAATTAGTTAGCCAAGAAACCCAAGAAACCTTGAAATTCCGATTATATAGTAAGTTCCCTATAGGTGTATCCTATTTATTATGGGAAAGAGCGAACTTTGCGCAATTTGTGAGCGTCAACCGTAACCGTGCATATAACAGTGTTATACTAACGATAAACTTCCCTTGGCTATTTACTGTTCAGAACGTCTAGGTAGATTGATGAACTAATAGGGTATTTTCAGCCTATTATCTTAGGAAACTTAATAAAAAATAGATTAAAAAAGAGATATGAGAAAAATATTATTGTTGTTTCTCTTGTTTGCTTGCTATTATCATAGCGTCTTTGGTTGCTTGTTTAACGTCTTTAATGTCTTTAGATAGGTCACGTAAAAATGAAGTTAGTTCTTCAATTTTCTTATTTTGCTCTTCCATTTCTTTCTTATGGTCTTCCTTCATGCCTTCAATCTGTACCTGTTGTTTGCCTATAATTGTGTTCATGTCTTCCTTTATTTTGGCTATGTCGCTCCGTGACTGTAGACCGTTAATAGAGAGGTATTCAAAAGCCGCAATGTAGCTTTCCCGAATCGTCTCATCATTGTATTGGTAATTGTTTTTCGCGCCGATTCTATCGTGACCCATGAGCAAATCCTTAATTTCTGGGTTTAAGGATGGCTTAACGGCTAACAATGCTCCATTGTAAAAGCTTCGAAGGCTTCTAGCTGTTAGTTTTTTGGCTCTCTCTGGGGTGAAAGTTCGCTCATAGAGTTTTTTAATAATTTCGTTTATGCGCTTTGTGCTAATCGGCTCTATGCCTTTTTCCTTAGTTTGAGATGTGAAAATATAGCCGTGTGTAGGATTCCCTTTTTCTTCTAGTGCTAACCGTAAATCGTGCAGAAATTCGTATGAGAGACATGTAGCCTGCACAATGGTAGTTTTCTCTCTGCCTTTTTCAATTACGTAATGCTCATTTATGGCTAAGTTGTATAAGCCGTTAATGTCTTCAATCTTCAATAGGCTAATATCAATTTCTGAGAATCCGCTCTGGGCTAGTATTAGCAGAATGCACTTATCACGTAAATCGGCTTTAGCATAGAGACGCTTAACATCCTCTAAAGTTAGTTTTTCCTTCTTTTCTTTAACTAGCTGTTTTTGTGTGCTCTTCCAATCTCCTTTAACTAGGCTTAAGCCTTTTCCATTACCAAAGTTTCTACTAAAGAATGATGATGCAACCTTTAATCGGTCATGAACTTTTGAATCGCTGTTTGTGCCTGTGCTCTCTAAGTATTGCTTGTATTCTCTCCATTTATTCTCAAAGAAGTTTTGAACTAGCAAATCGGGGTTTAATTGGTCATGGCTTCTTTTATTTATAATTTCGCTAGGAGTCATGCCTAAGAAGTTAAACCAATCGCCGATTAACTTAGGATATTCTGCTTTTGTCTTATCGCTCAAACCAGTAAGCCATTTTTGAACGTACATGTCATTAAGGTCAAAGGTCATCTTAGGCACACCCTATAGCTTTTAGGAATTTGGCTTTATTGAACTTAGGATTATCTAAAGCGAATCTTTGCATTAATTCGTTTATTATGTCTTCTTTGCTATTGGCTTTTGTGGTTTTGAAATATTGCGCTAAGTCTTCAAAATGCTGTTTAGTGTACATTCTAAACCACTCCTAAAGACCATGTGATTAAATAGGAAATTCCCCTGTAGGTTTTCAAGTCGATTAAATACGCTCTCCCTATAGGTTTCTGCATACAGCTG